>SVTX01000025.1 GCA_015063545.1 Oscillospiraceae bacterium
ATCAACAAACGTGATATTGCAAAACAAAAATTTGAGTGATATAATATAATCAGAAGGTGCGCAGCTTCAAAAAATTTGAGAGGTTTATTTAATGAATTTGAATTTTGCAGAAAATATCAAACGCTTAAGAAAAGAGAAAAGAGTTACACAGGAAAAGCTTGCGGAGGCACTTGACGTATCGTCACAGTCTGTGTCGAGATGGGAACTTAGCATTTGCTATCCCGATATGGAGCTTTTGCCGTCTATCGCGAATTATTTCGGAGTGACGGTCGACAGTCTTTTATCTAACGATACTCCGTCCAAGGAACGCGACAGAGAAATATTTAACCAAAAAATAGACACGTTTTCGGACGACAGCTCCGAACGTATAGATTTTGTGCGCGAATACTGCCGCAAATACCCCGATGACAATTATTACGCGTATAATTTGGTGTGCGCAGTAAGAGATCATTTGTTGGAGATCCCCCAAGACACACAAAAGTACATGCCGCTTATGCTCAAACACACCCAAGATCTGCTTGAAACGCAGTATCGAAACACAGTCATTCAGCTTATGGTGACGGTCTGTGATGAGAGTGAGCTTGCAAAATGGCTTGATATGTCGCCGTACCGTGCGGGATTTTCAAGGCGGGCATGTCTTGTCTCGCGCGCATCGGTCAAGGGCACACCCACCGAGGCTTACGTTCAGCACGGACTTGAAATGCTTGAAACTATGGCTGATCAACTTGATGCTCGCTGTCCCGATGCGATGGGTGCAGAGAGAAAGGTGAAATTTCAAAAGGATGTTTTGAAAACTATTCGTTCGTTTGGGAATGGAGATGTGCCAGACGGTTGGAAGCTGTTTTACGCATACAAGCAGCTTGTGCTCTCGGCTTGTTTGTTTGGCTGTGGAGAGTATGATGAAGGCTGGGCAAATTTTGACGAGGCAATAGAGATATGCAAGTGCATTTATTCCACCAACGATGAGTGGCTTGTTCTTGGTAGCGAGCTGTTTTCGGGGCTGAAGGTCAGCCGAGATTGGAACTACGCAATAGATGAGCAGGGAAACAAGCACAAGCTGTTTGGCATTGTTAGACTGTCATTCTATAATCCCGTATATATCCGCGACCTGCTTACCAATCCCCGCTGGGCGTGGTTTGATTCGGTAAGAGATACCCCGAAATATAAATCCGCGACAGAATGGGTGACGGAAAACGAAAAGATTGTAAAAAGACAAGAGATTTAGTTAATATATCAATGCGGAATTTTGATAGATCACTATCATATAATGCCTTTAATTTTTAGTACAAAAAACCGCGCCTGCATGCAGGCGCGGTGATTGTTTATTTTTTTCAAAGATTATTTACCCTTGCTGTCCTTAATGGCATCCTTGGTTCCGTACCAAACGGTCTTTCCGCTTCTGCCAACAACAAACTCGTCTTTTTCTTCTTCAAGCTCTTTTTCAAGGTCCTTGAGTTCGTCTTCGTATTCATCAATAACGTCGCTATCCAGGTCATCCTCATACTTTTTGAGATAGTGCTTTATGGACTTTATTTCAAGCTCAAGTGCTTCTATCTCTTGATCGGATTCCAACTTAAATTCCTTGTAAGCAAGTTTAGCGGATTTGGTGTCATTGAAAACTACGATGTAAAGATAATTGTCATCATCGTGTGCGCTAAGGCTTTCCTTGACTGCGGGGGAGAGCATATCCTCGTCATCTACGTGGGATACTTCATAATCCGCATCCTCTAAATTATCCTTTGCTTCTTCAAGATCAAGTTCGGGCTTGGGAGCGCAGGATGTGAGTGTGAGCGCGCCGCATACGAGAAGTGTCAATGCGAGCAATGCAGCTAAAATTCTTTTCATTGTGATTTCTCCTTTTGTGTCGAAATTTGTTCCTTTTGGAATTAACACCATTATAACCTTTTTCTTGAAATTTGTCAAGTGTCTACCACAATGTATGCGTCGAAAATGATTTTTAGCACGGAAAATCATGCTAATCTGAATTATTGAGCGCGATTAAGTTTTTGATTTTCCGATGCAAAAGCTATTGATTTTATTTATCTTATGATGTATAATATATATATCCGTATAAAAAGGAGAGCTGCATATGAAACAGGCAAAGATAATAATTTTAGCAGGGCAATCCAATATGGTGGGTGTAGGACATCTTAAATGTCTGCCCAAGCATTTTAGTCCTGAAAAGATAAAGGAATATTACGACGGATATCCGAGCATACAGATAAATTATTTTTCTCACGATAAAAAGAGTGACGGTTTTGTCAAGACCACGGTAGGATGTACTGAAATAAGCAAGGACACATTGGGTCCTGAGGTGGGAATGGCGGAATATTTCACTCAAAAGTATCCGGGAGAGGAGATATTCTTTGTAAAGTGCGCCTTTGGCGGCTCAAATCTTTTCAACGATTGGATGTCTCCGTCAAGCGGAGGCAGATACGATGCCGAGGCATACTATGACAACAGAGTGTGCGCGCCCGAAGGCGCTGAGGCGTATATCCGTGCGGGCTGGTGCTATAACGAGCTTATCAAGATACTTGGAGAGAGTATTCAGATATTGAAAGACAAGGGATATGAGCCCATAGTCAAGGCGTTCTGCTGGATGCAGGGCGAGGGCGATGCCGACATTATGCCGCACGTAGAGGAATACGAGAGAAAATACAGCAACCTTATCTCTGATATGCTTTCTGAGTTTGGAGAATATTTTGAAGGATGTGTGTATGTTGATGGCGGTATCTCCGATATGTGGGCGCTGTATAATGAGATAAATCAGATAAAGCAGCTGCATGCTCAAAACAACCGGAATAGCTTTTATGTAGACACGATAGGGGCAGGACTTACTACTGCTTATGAGCCCGAGGAAGAGCCCGATACCGCGCATTATGATTGTGATTGTGTTATAAAGCTGGGCAGACTGTTTGCCGAGAAGATAGAGCTTTAAGGATATTTGGTTTGCCAATGCGGCGCGCGGCAAAAAATGATTTCCGATAATTTTTGTAAGGGGAGTGTTTATGTCGAATAAGAAAAAAAACATCAAGAAAAACAATAATCTAAAAAACAAGAAAACATCCGGCAAGAAGCCGTCTGCCAAAATAATTATAATTGCGATAGCATGCTTTGCGGTGGCTGCGGCCGTGCTTATCGTAGGTGGAATACACTTGTATAAGCATTTTAAGAAGCCGGATGAATTACCTAAGACACCCACCAGTCCTGCGATGGATGCGGAACAGGAGTTTTCTGACGGAGGCGACGTATTTGACGAAAGCTACTATGAGATAACTCAAAAGACCGAGGGGAATATCGAGAGCCTTATTCTGGAGGTGAAAAACCGAGATGAGCAGATGGGCGCGTATCAGGTAGTTAAACGAAACAAGGGCTCTGACGTTTTTTTTGAAGTCAATTATTGGAAGGAGAACGGCAAGGGAATATATGAATATAACTTTGCCGGTCTTGATACAGGAATTGATCTTAGCGGAATATATTACCGAACCAGAATAGATGATGTGGATACTATCATTGATTACTACAATCCAACCGATAGGATTGGAGAGTTCATAACCAATGGCGAATTTTTCAATAAGTATTTCGGAGCGTTGTCGGGCATTACGCTTGATAATATGCTCTCGGAAATTATGAACTCCGGATTTGTTGACTTTGGAAAAAATGCCAACGGAGACACAGTAATCACAAGCGGAGATATCAGTATTTGCATCTCGGACAATGAAAATTGTGACACAAGAATAATAGATAAGCGAGCAGATAAGATCTGCGGATATTACATCAGCTATGGAAAACATTATTCCATGCCCATTATAGAACATCATGAAAAGAACGACTAAAAAAGTATTAAAAATAATAATCAGCTTAATTTACATAGTATGGGGAATCTATTCTCCGATATCGGTTATAAATGCCGTAATTGATTTAAACGTCGGCGCTATAGCCTCCGCTTCGGTGGGAGTGCTTATGCTTTTGGCGGGCATATTCGGACTGATAGGTCTCAAAAAGATCAAATGCCGCGTGTTTGGAATTATAATATTCGTTTGTTCCGCAGCGGCAGTAGTGCTTGCTTTGCCAAGTGTAAGTATACAGTCCGTTATAACGGCAATATTAGCGTGGTTGTTTATAATTTGTGTATAAAACGCAAAAGAAACCGAGCTTGTGCTCGGTTTCTTTTCAATTTATTTCCACGGAATCTATAGAGCTTTCAAGAATAATATTTATAATCTCATTGCGGGAACGGTTACTTTTTTGAGAGAGTTCATCAAGTTTTTTGAGCGTACCGTCCTTTATTCTCATGGAGATGACTTTGTAGCCGTCCTCTCCTTTTTTGTTGATCTTAATAATATTATCTGCCATTCAAGCATACTCCTTTCCGAGAATTCTTTATCTCTAATTCAATTATAATATATTCACAAGTGGAAGTATATATCCTAAATGTATTCTAAATATAATATAAAACTATTCAAAAAGTCATTGACAAAATGAATTGAGTATGTTATTATATTTTATATCTTGTAAGAAGGAGGATGCGAGCATGAAAAAGCAAAAAAGTGAAAACAAGATATCATTTCGTCGAATTTATCGGAACAATATCTATATGCTTGGTATCATACACAAAATAGATCCGTGGGTAGTGCCGCTACGATTTTTGCTGCGCATCGCCGGTGCCGTCATGGGATTTTTGACGTCCGCATATATACTTCAACGCGCACTCAATGCGGTGGATGACGGAAAGAGTTTTTTCGATATTTTGTGGCTTGTGATTGTGCTTGTTATTGCGGAAATCGCCATAGACCTTATACAAAACGCATTTTATCATTTATATTTCAACAGAAGGCAGATAGATATTTCGCGAAAAATAAATATCGATCTTTTTGAAAAAGCGAAAAAGGTAGAGCTTGCCTGTTATGAAAATCCGGAATATTACGACAAATTCGTGAAAGCGTCTGCCGAGGCAGACACAAGAGCCTTTGACGTGCTGGAATCTTTGACGAGACTTGCTTCTGCAATTGTGACGCTTGGTCTGTCTATTGGGCTTGTGGTATCTATACAGCCTATATTTCTGATTTTTTCGCTGATACCTCTTTTTATATCCCCTATAAAAAGCAAATATCACAAGGCGTCTGTCGAGCGAGACAACGAGATAAGAAGCGTAGACCGAAAAAAAGGATATCCTAACAGAGTTTTTTATGTATCGGATTATGCAAAGGAGCTTCGTCTGACTAATATGGCGAGCTTTTTGTTCAGATATTTCAAAGATGCGTCTGATCTTTGCTGTCAGATACATAAGAGCAAGGGAAAGGTTCTTGCTGTATGGGAGATATTTTCTGTACTGGTTGGACAGATATTACCTACACTTCTTACAACGGTGTGCGCAGTGTATCTTACGGTGGAGACGGGAAGTATGGGTTACGGAGACTGTCTTGCGGTGTTGACCGTCACCACGCAGATATCGAATATATTACTCAATTCAGCAAACGATCTTTCCGGCATTCAAGGTCACGCTCTGTATATTAATAATTTGCGCGAGTTTATTGAATACCAGCCCAAGATAACCGATGGGGACAAAGAACTTCCCAATGGCGATATCGTGCTTGATAATATATCATTTAAGTATGACGGCGCAGAGGATTATACGATAAAGAACATATCAATGACCTTTGGAAAAAACCAAAAGGTTGCAATAGTAGGCTCAAACGGGGCAGGAAAGACCACGCTCGTAAAGCTTCTTCTGCGCCTGTATGACTGTGAGGGTAGTATAAAATACGGTGGCGTGAATATAAAAGAATTGAATGTGGACGAGTACAGAGACATGTTCTCATCGGTAATGCAGGATTATCACGTTTTTGCGCTTACTGCGGCGGAAAATGTTACTCTTGCGCGCCGCGAAGATGGTGACGAAAAGGAAATCACCGAAGCTTTGAAACGCGCGGGAATATATGACAAGATATGCGCCGAGGGCGGAGACATCAATTCAGTTATGACGAGAGAGTTTGACGACAAGGGAATTATGCTTTCGGGCGGTGAGGCACAGAAGCTCGCTATATCACACGTATATTCTAAGCAAAACAGATTCGTTATTTTGGACGAGCCATCCAGCGCGCTGGATCCTATAGCAGAGTATAAAATGTACGAGACCATGCTCTCTGCCTGCGATGGGTGCGGAATGATATTTATTTCGCACAGGCTTTCCAGCGCAACTCTTGCCGATATGATATATCTTATAGAAAACGGAGAGGTTGCAGAGGAGGGAACGCACAAGGAGCTTATGGAGCGTGGCGGTAAATATGCGGACATGTTCCGCAAGCAGGCGGAAAGCTATAACGACGTTGGAAGAGGGGAGGAGACGGCATGAATAAAAAGAAAGAAAAAAAGTCCGGCATAGAAAAAGGCTTTCTCAAGGCCGATCTCTGGCTCTATAAAAGGATATTTGGGTATTCGCCCACCTATCTTATCACAAATATCTGCTACGGTATACTTATGGGCATTTGGCCTGCCGTGGGAATACTTTACACTGAGCGCCTTTATGACGAGATAGGCCGCGGAGTGATTTTTGAAAAGATACTTATTCTCGTTCTTGTGTATTTCGCGGTAATGCTGATAATTCGCGGATTGCATACCATATACCAGCTTGTGTTGCTTCCACGCTTCCGCGAGATCATAAACAGACGTCTTTACACCGATATCTTTGAGCATGCAAGGAGGGCAGATCTTTCAAATTACGATGATCCGGAGTTCTTTAACGATTTTGTAATGTCAACTCAGCCGGTATTTGGACACACCATTCAGCTTATTGAGGGTACGGGTTGGCTGATACGAGATATAGTCGCACTTGTCGTAAGCGCAGGCGTTATTATGGGAATTGAACCCTTGGTTGCTGCACTGATTTTTGTGTCAGGTGTGGCGAGAATAATCATATCTCGCTTTTATAACAAGCTTTACGTTAAGGAAGAGGATGAGCGAAATCCCATCCGCCGACGCGGCGATTACGTAAAGAGAGTATTTACTATCCCTGATTACGCAAAGGAGCTTCATTCTACGCACGTGAGCGAGTGCCTTGTGGATGCCTACTCAAAAAGCTGTGACGAAAGAAAAGACATAGCGTTCAAATACGGAAAAAAATATCTTTTGTGTGATTTTATTTTCTTTATTTTCTTGGATGTTGCCAATTATGCTGTTTTGATATTGCTTTTGTACAAGCTTATGATGGTACCGGATAGCGGAGTTACGCTTGGAGGATTTGCTGTGGGTGTAAATGCTATATGGAGTGTGAGCTGGCGTATAGAGGCGGTAGGAAATAGGCTTATGGACTTCCATCGGCACGGAATATTTATAAAAAAACTCATAGATTTTTTTGAGACAAAGCCCAATATAGTAGGCGGGGATGTTTCTGCTGAGCCTTTGGAGAGCCTTGTTGTTGAAAATGTCGGATTTTCGTATCGAGAGGATGAGCCGGACAAGCTCGCACTTGACGGTGTGAATATGGAAATACGGCGCGGTGAGAAGATAGCCATAGTCGGATATAACGGCGCGGGCAAGACCACACTCACAAAGCTGATAATGCGACTGTATGATACGAGCAGCGGACGGATACTATACAACGGCAGAGATCTTAGAGAATACGATCTTGACGGATTGCGCGACAGATTTGCTGCAGTCTTTCAGGATTATCGAATTTTTGCGGCTAGCGTTGCGGAAAATGTGGTAGGCGGCGCGCTGTCCGAGGGAGAGGCAGGCGAAAGGGAAAGACAGAAGGTTATGGATGCGTTGAAAAAGAGCACCTTTGAGGATAGGTTAGCTACTCTTCCAAATGGTATTGATACACAACTCACACGTGAATTTTCGGACGAGGGAGTGCAGCTCTCCGGTGGAGAGGCGCAGAAGATAGCTATAGCGAGAGCTTTTTATAAGGACGCAGATCTAATAATTCTTGACGAACCGTCAAGTGCGCTTGATCCCAATGCCGAGTATGAACTCAACAGATCTATTTCCGAGTATGCGGATGATAAGACGGTTATATTTATTTCACACCGGCTTTCTACCACAAGACACGCAGATAGAATATACATGTTTGACAGCGGAAAGCTTGTTGAAAGCGGAACGCATGACGAGTTAATGAAGCAAAATGGAAAATACGCGTATATGTTTAATCTGCAAGCAGAGAAGTACAGGCAATAAAGTCAATATCCCCGACTGTGTCGGGGATATTTTTCTGCTAGCATTGACAATCAGGACATAAAACTGTATAATAAATAGTGAAACCACAGAAAAAGGACAAGAAAATGCTTAAAAGATTTCTTTCGTATTATAAACCGCACCGTTTCATTTTTACGATGGACATGCTTGCGTCGCTTGTGATGGCAATGATAGGAATTACATATCCGATAATCACGCGCTATATGTTAAACGATTTGTTCCCACAGAGAAATTACAGAATGCTTGTGATATTGGGAACAGCGCTTTTATTCCTTTATATTGTAAGAATGCTGTTGCAATTTTTTATACAGTATTACGGACACGTTATGGGCGTGAGAATGCAAGCGCAGATGCGCTCGGATATGTTCAATCATTTGCAAAAGCTTCCGTATAAGTTTTACGATGATCATGAGACGGGAAAAATAATGTCAAGAATGACAAATGACCTCATGGATATTTCCGAGCTTGCTCACCATGGTCCCGAAAATATTCTTATTTCTTCAATATCCATCATTATCTCATTCGTGTACCTGTGCACGATAAATTTGCCGCTGACGTTGATTTTATTCACTTGTGTGCCATTCTTGCTTATAATATCCATTACGTTGCGCAAGAAAATGCGCGCGGCATTCAAAAAGAGCCGCCAGTCGGTAGCGGAGATAAATGCGGCGCTGGAAAGCAGCATTTCGGGAATACGGGTAACCAAGGCGTTTGGCAATTCCCAAAAGGAAAGTGAAAAATTTGAGATAGGAAATGAAAAATTCGTATCAGCGCGCCGTGAGGCTTATAAGGCGATGGGACAGTTTCATTCTACCACCTCGTTTGTGACGGATATATTTAATGTAATTTTGCTTATCGCGGGAGGCTTGATACTTTTCGGCGCTTTGGGAATAGGCAGAGATATGGAATTCGGTGACTATTCTGCGTTTATCGTTTCCATTGGAGTGTTTATCTCTCCCGTTTTGACACTCATAAATTTTATGGAGCAATTCCAAAACGGTGTTACGGGATTTGAAAGATTTGTTGAGATAATGGACACTCCGCCCGAACAGGATCATCCCGATGCGGTCGATGCCGGTAAGCTTGACGGAAAGATAGAATTTGTGAACGTGACACACGCGTACGATGATTCCAAAGAGGTCATAAAGAATATAGATCTCAAAATCGAAAAAGGCACAAAATTTGCCTTGGTCGGTCCGTCGGGAGGGGGAAAGACCACGATATGCCACTTGATTCCTGCATTTTATGATATTTCGGACGGTGAGATACTTATTGACGGCAAGGATATCCGCACCATGACACGCGAATCTTTGCGCAGAAACATCGGTATCGTTCAGCAGGATATATATCTGTTCAACGCAAGCATAAGAGATAACATTCTTTACGGTAGGCTTGACGCTACTGAGCAAGAAATGATAGAGGCGGCAAAGCGCGCGAATATTCACGATTACATCATGACACTTGAAAATGGGTACGATACTCAGATAGGAGAACGCGGAGTAAAATTGTCGGGAGGACAAAAGCAAAGACTTTCCATAGCAAGAGTATTCCTCAAAAATCCCCCGATACTCATTCTTGATGAGGCGACAAGCGCCCTTGACAATGCAACCGAGATTCTTATTCAGGATGCGCTCGATGAGTTGTGTCAGGGCAGAACCACTCTCGTGGTTGCGCATAGGCTTTCAACCATTAAGAACGCCGACGAGATAGCAGTAATTTGCGAGGGACGGGTGCTTGAGAAGGGAACGCACGATCAGCTTATGCAGAATGGCGGTATGTATGCCGAGCTTTACTCACAACAGTTCCGCAGATAAACAAAATAAAAAAGAGGCAACGGCTCTGCAGAGCCGTTGCCATAATTTTATTGTGTTAAAAAATGTACAGATTTGATATACATTATGTCGCCAAGCTGGCAAGCCGCGTAGGGATCTATTCGTATGCTGTGTATCTGTCCCTGCCACAGCGGATTGTCAGTCAGGTCAAATCTTACCTTGTGATAAACGCCGTCGGGATATACTAAGTAATCTATAACGGAAATTCCTGCTGTTGCTCCCGTAATGTTACCCGAGCACAAGAATATCTCCATGATGTTGTGTGCGGTAAAAGAATTTGCGTTTGGTATCATATATTCCAGCTCAATAATGGGGTAATCCTGCGCATCAAATGTTTCGGGCAGAAGGGACACGTTAAGAGTGAAGAAGGGATCATGCGCCTCTGTAAGCTCTACCTTATAGCCATGCCTGGTCACAGTGCCGTAGCAGTTGTGGAAGCCGGAAAGATAGTCTGTGATGCTCTCGTCTGTAAAGTCAAATTTCATAAGCGGTGACTGTTCAATCGCTTCGGGCGGCTCTCCGTCACCCCAAATGTAGTCAAGCCAGTCGAGACGTTTGTAGAGCCAGCTTGACAGGAAATCGACCGCATCGGCATGGCAGGTGAAACTCTCTTGACAGTTATAGCAGTGATGTCCCATAAGAGAACGGTTCCAATATGCATAGTCTGCTTGATAGTACTCTCCGTACATGGCGGTCATTACGCTGAGATTGTTTGCAACAGCGTAAAGCTCATCGACGTGAGCTTCCCATACGTCGCGCATCATGTCCTCAAACCACGGCAGATTTCCGAAGAATACAAAAGTGGTATTTACTCTCATGCCGTCGCTATAGGTGTAGTTCGTTGCGTAATATCCTTTGGGTGAGTGCGTGGACGCATATCCTGTATTTGCAAGCGCGAAGTCAAAGTCCCAAGGAGGACCGAGGGTAAGTCTGCCGTCACCTGTGGGGCTGAGGTCAACGTACATATTATACGTTCCCGCATCAAGATTCTTAACTATCTCGTCAAGTATGCACAAACGCACACATGCGTCTATATTGAATACCGCATCAATAGTTTCTATTTGCTTTTCCTGTGTCGTAGAGCCGACAAAATTTGTCTTTTCTATAAGGTTGCCCTGTCTGTCGAGAGAGTAGTAGGCATTTTCATATACGGCGCGCCGTATGACCTCATACACGCCCTCAACATATTTTTTTACGTATGCTATCTGCTCTGGCGTGTAATCACCGCCTGAGATCGAGTAGTTTCCGCCGCCCGCGACATTGACGATGCCGTTGCGGTCTGTTGCGGTGAGGGTAGTGCCGATCGTTACCGTGTTAGGCTCATCGGTTCTTCCGCCCTGACCTATAAGCAGGTATCCTATTTCGAGTGAGGTGTCTGTGTCCTCACGCTCGTATATGTCAACGCGGTTGCCGTCTATTTGCGACTGCTCACAGAGCAGATAAACTCCATGATATGTGCCGTTGATATATACTTCAACGGGAGTGAAGTCGGACGAGAAATATTTGCCCTCGTTGAGTATCTTTGCCATGCTGAACGTAGAGAAGGTTCGGAGCATGGTTGAATCGTAATAATCCGCGAGAAGCACCCAGCTCTTGAATTTTTTGCCGTTGTTGAGACCGAGCATATTTCTCTTTACGTCGAATTTAAGTCTGTAAGGCTTCTTTGCAACCACCATGGTCGAGTTTCCGCGTAGGCGTATACCTGCGGATATATCCGAAAACGTAAATTCCTCATCACAGTTTGAAAGTGTTACAGAGGCGGTTGTATATACCTCCTTGGAATCTATTGCTGCGCCGTTTGTGTTTATATCAAGTCGAGGCATGACTTGTTTTGGCACGTCCTGGTGCGGGATCAAGTCCTTGCAGTAGGTACACATGCTGTACTGATAATTATGACCGGTGGCGGGAAGTGTGATCTGTGGCATCATTTGCAGTCCGCAAGCGGAGCATGAACGCGACAGAGTATATCCGCTTTCGGTACAGGTAGGTTGCAACTCGGGTATTTCAACTATAGTATGTCCGAGTGCCTCGCCTTCAGTTTCTCCGCAAACAGAGCAGGTTTTGGGTGTTATACACGAAGCATCTGTCCAGGTGTGACCGAGCGCGGGGATTGTTGTCTGTTCTGCGAGAACCTTGTTGCATACGTTGCAGTGCCTTCCTTCGGTAAGTCCCGTTTCCGTACACGTGGGGGCTTGCGCCTCATCAATAATGGGTGTGTGTCCGAGAGGCTCTGTATAATTTCTTTGCTCTGTTTTTGTACAGCTTGAGCAAGTGTAGGGGGTATATCCGCGTTCTTCGCATGAGGGGGGAACTGTCTGCCCTTGTTCCCAACTATGTCCGGTTGCGGGAACAGTTTCAGAAGCCAAGGTGACAGAACACACTCTGCAGACCTTATAACGCATGCCGTCAGATTCGCAGTCGGAAGCCTCCGTTAGCCAATCGCTTTCGATGTGTCCTGTGGGCAAAGAGGGGATATCATAACTGTCCGAGCAAATTGAGCACGTATATACGGTAGCACCCGACTCTGTACACGTCGGAGGGATGTAGCTTGTCTGAGTATAATCATGGCCGAGCGCATATACAATGTCCTGCGCCTCGATGACTTCGCCGCATGCAGAGCAAGACTTTCCTGCTGTAAGGCCGGTATCGGTACATGTGGGAGCTTTCGCGGGAATGATAACAAGTGTATGGGCTGCGGGAATTATCTGCTGTTCTGTCAACACCGTATTGCATACTGTGCAAACAGAGCCATCACTCATTCCGTCTTGCGTACACGTTGCGCTGTATCCCGGAATGCTCTTGGGGGTATGCGAACTCGGATATCCGTATTTATAGCCACATTTGGAGCATACTGCAGGAGATGTACAGCTTGCAGTTCCACCCTCGTGAATGCATGTGCTTGCAAATCCGCAGGTACAGTATCCTTCGTTGAAAACATGAGAGGTGGTTTCTTTTACGTATTGGCAAACCACGCAGCTGATGATATGTGTGTTTTCATCTATGTAGCGTGCCTCAAATGTGTGTGGCTGAGTGTTCTTGGTTTGTCCACAGACGGAACATTCAAGCATGTGAGCCTCGCTGTCTGATATGTAGTCGCCAAACACATGTTCCGCAGTTACTCTCTTTTCACCGCATACGTTGCAGTCGGAGTCACACGCATTGGAATAAATGTGTTCTGCCTCCTCGTATTTATAGCCGCAAAGTTCGCAACGCTTCCAATGAGAATTTGAACCGGGTATCCATGCGTCCACCAATACATGTTCAACATCGCGGAGCTCCGAGCAAATATTACATACTGCATCACAGTTGTTGTCATATTCATGCTCGCATGGCGTTTCGATCGGTTTTTCTGTACCGTCCTCGGAGGGCTTTTCTGTGTTTTGCTCCGTAGGCTTTTCCGTGATGTCCTGAGTAGGTTGAGATTGAGAGGATGTTTCGAGTGGTTCGGGTACATCTTCTGCCCGATTGCAAGAAATTAAAAATATAGAAACTAAAAGGCATAAAGCCAGAGCAATTATTCGAAAATTAAGTCCGGTTAAAAATCTTTTCATTGAAAGACCTCCTTGACTGTATTACTTACTGTATCTATTTTACACTATTTTTATAAAATTGTCAACAAACAAGCTGCCATATTCTATCTTAGTTGACAAACCAAGCAAAATATAATATAATTGTAGCCGAAAGAGTGATTTTCAATTATGAAATTAACGCTCAAAACTGCAAACGGAGGGGAACATGAGCAACAGTCCACTTGTAGAATATATAGCGATTTCTCCGAATTTTGCTCCGAGAGAGCATGTTATAGATACTATTACCATACACCATATGGCAGGGAATATGACAGTGGAGGAATGCGGCGCGCTGTTTGGTGTCGGTGGCAAAAGAGCATCGTCAAACTACGCTGTCGGAAGCGATGGAAGAATAGCCATGTACGTTGAGGAATGCAACAGATCCTTCTGTTCATCAAGCCCGACAAACGACGACAGAGCAATAACAGTAGAGGTTGCAAACGACGGTGGCGATGAAAGCGGCTGGCACGTGTCCGATAAGGCGCTTGCGTCGCTTGTGGAGTTGCTTTGCGATGTGTGTGCGCGTAACAATATCCCCTCACTTAAATGGGAAAACAATCCGGAATACATTGGAATGCCAGAAAAGCAGAATATGACAATACACTGTTGGTTCAAGCAAAAAATATGTCCCGGGCCGTATTTGCTTTCAAAGCACGGCTGGATAGCCGAACAGGTAAATAAGAGATTGAGAGAAAAAGCAGAGACTGAATGATCATCAGTCTCTGCTTTTATTTATTATGGCGTCCATTTTTTCATATGCTGTCTCTGCAATCTCGCATATTTGCCGAGATTCTTCAAAAGAGCAGGTTTTAAGAAGCTTTTTCTTTGGCACCCCCCAGACGTCAAACACACGGGGTCCTATCCATGTGTTTGTTTCGCAGGGGGCGTTTAAGCCTTGAAGTATAGAAAGACTTGCTTTTTTAGGGCTCATGAATATTATCTTCATGGGGTGTTTGATAAGGGCAAATATGACCTTGGGATAATGCGCGGTTATATTTGTGAAGGTGATTCCCGGGTGTACTATGCTCAGTCCCGCCTCTTCACCAAAAAGACCGTAGAGAGAGAACATCAAAAATCTTTTTGAGTTACCATATATCTTGCTTGATTTTGCACGAGTGGAAAAATCAATGTCGTCAATGTCTATCTTTGAATAGTTGTGAGCAATGCTGCCGACCGCGACAATGTTTCCGCCCTTGCCTTGAATATAGGGCTTGAGCTTTCTTGCCATGTAGTATGGGGAGAGGAAGTTCACTTGGAAGATATTATTGTAGCCGCACTTGCAGGTGTATCTCGGAACGTGGTATATGCCCGCGTTGAATATAATGTGATCGGGAGTGTTTTTGCACAGATATTTCGTCACCTCTGCCACGCAGTCAATATCAGAGAGGTCAAGGTAGATATAGCTTGCGCGCAGGGAGGGGATTTTTTTGCGGAGCTTGTCTATCAGCGCCTGAGCTTTTTGCTCGTTCCTGTCAAGTAGCAAAAGCGATGCGCCGAGTGTAGCAAGATGCTCGCACAGTGCCTGACCAAGTCCCCCGGTCGAGCCGCTTATTGCGACAATTTTGCCGGAGAGGGAGGGGATGTTTTTATATAGCCATTTTGATGTTGTCATGGTGTCCTCGCATGAACGTTTTTTTCAGTATAGCATAATATGTGATTAAATGTCAAGCCGTTGCCAAATGGGGTGCAAGGTTTTTCATAAAAATTTGATTTTTGCTATTGCAATTTTAAAAATTATGTGATATAATACATAAGTCGCAGAACAACGATATTTAATTCAATATGGAGAGGTATCGAAGTGGTCATAACGGGGCTGACTCGAAATCAGTTTGTGCGAAAGCACACGAGGGTTCGAATCCCTCCCTCTCCGCCAACGCAAAGGACGCAAAAGGCGTCCTTTTTGCGTTGGCGGAGAGGGAGGGTGAGGAGAACTCTCACACATAAAATCGCAACGCGATTTTATGTAAAGGTTCGAATCCCCGTTCTATCTGTTCTTAATTGGCAAAGGACGCAAAAGGCGTCCTTTTTGCGTTGGCGGAGAGGGAGGGCGAGGAGAACTCTCACACATAAAAGCGCAACGCGATTTTATGTAAAGGTTCGAATCCCCGTTCTATCTGTTCTTAATTGGCAAAGGACGCAAAAGGCGTCCTTTTTGCGTTGGCGGAGAGGGAGGGCGAAGAGAACTCTCACACATAAATTTGTTGCACAAATTTATGTGTGGGTTCAGGAGCTCTGCTTGCAAGACAAAAGGGAGCTTTTCACAAAAAGCCCCCTTTGAGATTTATAAAAAATCAATCCTTCTTGGTCGTATAAGTAAGCGGTATTTTGTAGGTTTCCTCGTAAATGTTTTTCCACACCTCGTAGTTTTTAGCCATCATATCCGCGGTGTTTGCTCGAACGGTTTTAGCCTTGCTGGGGTAGATGGGTTCTGATATGTGGATAGTATATTCCTGTATCGGGAAGCCGTCCTCGCCCATGCGGTCGCTGTCCTGCATCGTAATAAAGCAGGGGAGAACCGGCACGTTGTTTTTTGCGGCTATATGAAATCCGCCGTCCTTGAGAGGCTTGGGCTTACGGTAGTTCCACCACATGCTCTGTTCGGGATATATGAGTATAAAGTGTCCGTCGGAGAGCAGCTTATCCGTAGCCTTGACAAATTCACGCATGGTGCGGAGATTTGAAGACAAGGGAAGGGTGTTGCAGTTTCGCATCAGATATCCGAAAAATCCGGGGAACGATGTATAGTTGCCTTCGCGGATAATGCGGAAGAACTTTCTCTTTTTCTGATTTGCCGCTTCGTACGCAAGCTGTATTGCAAAGCTGTCGTATGCGTTAAAGTGGTTACAGGTAATGATCGCTCCGGATGAAAGGTTACGAAAATGTTCAACTCCCAAAATATCCTTTACTACGAGCGTGCCGTCGTCAACAATGGAGTTGAGGTATTTGCGCGCTTTTGAAAAAGCAAACTTTGACGCTATCTTCGTAGAAAGCTTGCGCTGAGTGTAGTCCACCTCGCCGGGCATTATCGTGCGTCCGGGAGGATCATCCTCTACGTCCTCGTCGAATCTGCCCTCAAGCTCATATTGCTCTATTTTTTCGAGTATTCTTTTTCTGTCCTCGTTGCATTTGAGTTTTTTGAGACGGTTGACAAAGGTATCTTCCTTATACGTTTCCTCTACCGCCATTTTCAAAAGTCTATCGGCAGAGAGCTGATCGTTTTGTTTCTGGTCGTCGGTATAATTGTTGAGAATGTTGAGCATATCCTCATATACGGATGTTTGCTCGGCGTATTTCCAGAAGATATCTCCGTGTCTGCAATCTGCGTAATGCCAAGGCTTTGATACCATTATGTAGTGAATCACTTTGAATTCTTCTGCCGGATAGGGAATATCCCCAAGCATTTCGGTATTCCATCTCTGATCAAGCCAAAGAACCTTGTCCTTGCATATTACGTTGAGATAGTCCTCGTCCTGTGTAACGATGAAGTTATACACTTGGAGCAGATCAATGAACTGATCGAGTACCTTGTGGCGTCTGAACTGATCGCAGTTTATAAGCATTACGCCCGCGTTAAAGAACTTGTTTCGGTCAACACCGACGCATCTTTCACAGTACGTTCCGTATTCATCCACCTGAACCATCGCCTGCTCATGGCATGCACCGACGAAATGATTTCCGAGATTATGATTATAAAGCTCGGATATATCCCCAAGCACTATAGTGTCGCTGTCTATATATATAGCTTTGTTGTACTGAGGGAACATTTCGGCGATGAAGAAGCGGTAGTACGTGGTTTTGGAGTAGTAGTCACGCAAGGGAAGCTTGCTCTTCATAAGCTCCAGGTATTCCGTAGTGTCATCAAAGCTTATTTTGAAGTTTTCGTTTTGGAGCTCCAGTGTTTTTTGCTTCATATCTTCACTGACGTTGGTTATAAGTATATGAACGTCGTAATTATAGTCCTTTGACGCGTTGTCTATTATTGACGTGAGAGATACGATAGTGAATTTTACAAACGCATCGTCACATGCAAAAAACAGAGGAATTGTTTTTTTGTTACTCATAGGGAATTATCCTTCTCTGTTGAATTTTTCTTTGAGGTAGATATACTCGTAGAATATATCGTCGAAGCAGTAGTAATGAAATACCTTGTGCACACGGCTGACTTGCCATTGCTTTATATTGTCGGTGTGCGGATAGGGGAGCCAGAACAGTCTTTTTGAAAAATGTCTGACCACTGTGCTCTTGTGCAAAAATTTCTGATCGTTGAATTTTTGCGGGAGCATTTTCTTTTTTGTCGTGGAACGAATAATAGCAGACTGATCGGCAAATACCAGCTTTTTGGTCTTTATAAGCTCTCTTGCTTTCGTCAGTATTTTGGTTTCTCTCATGTATTTGAGATTGAAAAGCAAAACGCCGGCGTTTACGTAGTTGGGATTGATAAGATATTTGCCGTAATGGTCTCTTGCCGCGGCGTATTCATAGCCTTCAACATCTACGTTATACAACAGATTTATGTCTCTGTTGAACATTATATCTACATCAAGATACAAAATTTTGTCCGGCAGACAGTCTATTCTGTCAGCAAACAATCTCAACAGCGTATACGGTGAGCAGTATGCATCCTCATTCGGACATCCTGCAAACTCCTCGGCATAAAGGTCTCCGACGTCTATCTTAACTACTTTATTATTTGGATTGTACGATTTTGCAACAGATTCAAAAAACTGAACTTGCCTGTCGTTGATCGGAGTGTAGGTGTCCTTGATATGAGAGACGTCCATAGTCAGAAGATAAAAGCAGAATTCGCTTTTCGGATCACTTCTTTTAAATATGGAGAGGGCGCAGGTCAGCACCCCGTCAAACACCTTTTCATTTCCCGAAAAGAGGATATTAATCATCTATTGTTTCTTCCTTTACGTATTTGATAATAGTTACATTTGAATTTTTTGCGCGTTCGCACATGCATTCATATACCCTATCGCGCAACTCGCTTTTCTGAACGCGTGGCGGAAGCTGTGTGTCTTTATAAAACGGGCCGTCGATATATGTGACCATTCGCGGAGTTTTTCTCCACTTGCGTCTCTGATATGTATTTGTAAAACAGAATACGGGAGTGTCGTACTTTACAGGATAAAAGAACGAAGTGTCTTTGAAGTTTCTGATTCCCGTAAAATACGGCCATATATGCGCTTCGGGGTAAATGAATACCGCTTGCCCTTTTTGCAGACGCGCTTCAATACATTTTATAAAATTTCTGTTTGCCGCCATGTCGTCAGGGAGAGGGATCGCTCCGAGATACGGCATAAGTCCTCCTACTATGGGAATAGATACGTTGTTGGGGTGGACTATAATATTTGCTCTGTACGGAAAAGTTATAAATGTGGGAATAAGCGGATCAGCCGAAGTTTGCGTGTGGTTTCCATATATAAAGCAAGCTTTTTTTCTGAAAGGCTTGAGAGCTTTTTTATTGATTATTTTGTGGCCGAATTTGACCTTCAGGTACACAAATGCTATGGGTATTGCGACAAATCTGTACAGAAATACGTGAGCCGCTTTGGCAAAAAAGCTTTTGCGTTCATACCTATAAGAAGCGTCTATTCGTTTTGGAGTGATCTGCGCTTTTGAGAATTCGTCATTCAACTCATCTCGGTAGTATATTACCTTAGGCGATTTCTTATCCATGCGCTGCTCCTCCCGTTGATTTTGAATTGGCGCGGTATTAAGTTAGTGAAAACTTTTAAATGCGGTTTTCAATACCATATTTAATTCTACCATAATATTGAAGTATTGTCAAGAGACTTTTTTTATTTAGATGTCGAATATGACAAACCGTTTTTACTATATTACGCGTTAAATTTGAGAATAATTCTCAAAACTGTTGACATAGAGGTGAAGGTGTGGTATAATTTCTGTGGTTTTGAGAATTATTCTCAAATTTATCGAAGGAAAGGCAGAAAAAATGTCTAAAACATATCAAACACAGGGGAAAAACAGGCTTGAGAGTTTTCTTTCCTCGCATCCCGACGCACATTTTACGGTCGATGAGATCTGTATTGCTATTAACGGAGATATGAGTGCCAAAAGCTCTGTATATAGAAATCTGTCTGAGCTGTGTCGAGACGGTAAAGTGCGCAAATTCAAGGGCGAAGGAGAGAACGCATGTGTTTACCAATATCTTGGTGAGGACAGAGCATGCCGAGACCATTTTCACCTCAAGTGTATAGAATGCGGACACTTGGAGCATCTTGAATGTTTTATGGGTAAGGATCTGTGCCAACATATAGGTGAGCACCACGGATTTACAGTGGATAGCGGTCGCAGTATTCTTTACGGTGTTTGTGCTAAGTGTTGCTCCAAAACAGACCAAAAGCAACAACGCGAGGTGAAAAATTGAAAAAAACATCTTTAATTTTAATTTTTTCGCTGCTTTTACCGATCGCGCTTTTTTGCTCGTGTGCCAAAAAGCCCACCTCTGATGACGGCAAATTTACGGTGGTATGCTCCATA
This sequence comes from Oscillospiraceae bacterium, assembly GCA_015063545.1. Taxonomy (GTDB): domain Bacteria; phylum Bacillota; class Clostridia; order Oscillospirales; family CAG-272; genus SVTX01. The sequence continues at coordinate 20,105 of SVTX01000025.1, forward strand.
TTTCCGCAATATGACTTTTGCCGCGTGATAACTGGCGGAGAGGATGAAATTATCCTTTTGTCTGCTAACGGATCGGACATGCATTCATACGAGCCTACATCAAAGGACATTTTGACTGTGGCGAAGGCAGATATGCTTATTTATACGGGCGGGGCGTCCGATGCGTGGGTAGAGGGCGTTTTGAGATCTGCGGACAATCCGAATATAAAAACGGCCGCCTTGTTCGATTTTGCAGAGTTGTTATCTACCGGAGAGTTGAGTGCTGAGCATGAGCATGATCACGATCATGCGAACGGAGAGGTTTGCGGAGAATATGATGAACACGTGTGGACATCTCCAAAAAACGCAATTAAAATCGTACAAGGGCTCTGCGAGGAGCTTTGCCGGGCTAATCCGTCTGCACAGGACAGATATCGGAAGAATACGGATGAATATATCAAAAAGCTGCAAGATCTTGATGCGGAATACGAGGAGCTTTTCTCGACTGAACGCACTTTGATCGTAGCGGACAGATTCCCGTTTTTGTATCTTGCGCACGATTACAACATTCATTATCATGCCGCTTTTTCCGGTTGTTCCTCAGAGACAGGTGCGTCTTTTGAAGTAATTGTTTCGCTTATTGACAAGGTGAAAAAAAGCGGAGTGAGCGCGGTCTTTGATACCGATGCGTCAGGCAGTGACGTAGCGCGCAGAGTGGCGCAGGAATGTGGGGTAGAGATCAAAAGTCTTTATTCCTGCCAAAGCGTGACAAGAACGCAGCTTAATAACGGAGCTTCATATATTTACTTTATGGAAAAAAATCTTGAGACCTTAAGGGAGGCTTGTACAGATGTCAATATTTAAAAACAAAGCCTTGCTTGAGGCAAAGCTGGACGAAAAGCATAAAAAGAAGATCCAGCCTGTTGGAGCATGGGGACATTACAGAAAGCAGAATCGTCCTTATGCCTCTGTTGAGCCGAAGGATGAAAGGAAATTGCTTATCAAGGTTTCTGACCTTGGACTTGCGTATGAGGGCAGAAGGGTTATAAGCAATCTGTCATTTGAGATATACAGCGGAGATTACGTTTGTATTCTCGGTGAAAACGGAAGCGGCAAAACAACGCTTATGAATGCGCTTCTCGGCTTGAAAAAGCCGTGCGAGGGCAGTATAGATCTTTGCGCTATCAAAAGATGTGAGATGGGAGTTCTGCCGCAAAAAACTCCGGTTCAGAACGATTTTCCCGCGCTCGTCTCCGAGATAGTGCTTTCGGGATTTGCGGGTAAGAAAAAGGGGATTGCCTTTTACAGCCGAAGGGACAGAAAAAAAGCATTTGAGAACATGGAAAAGCTGGGTATTACCTCGATTGCAAGCCGCAGCTTCCGCGAGCTTTCGGGAGGTCAGCAGCAAAGAGTGCTGCTCGCTCGCGCGCTTTGCGCGGCAGAAAAGCTCATTGTTCTTGATGAGCCCGTAGCAGGGCTTGATCCCAAGTCATGCGCGGATATGTACAGTCTGCTTTCAGACATAAACAAGCGCGAAAACATGACTGTGATAATGGTATCTCATGATGTTCGGGGCGCACTTGAGCACGCAAGCCACATTTTGCAGATAAATAAGAACTCTTTGACTTTCTGCACCAAAGATGAATATTTGAACACAACCTCGCCCTGTCCCGTTTGCGCCGAGAAAAACAAGGAAGATTCGGCGCTACCGTACGGAAACAGCGATGCGTACAAATACAAAGGGGGTGAGCGAAATGTTCAAGATTGATATCCCCGAAAACATATTTGAGACTTTGCGCGAATATTTCTCATTTGATTTTGTTTGGTTTGCGCTTATAGTTGCCGTACTTGTAAGTCTTTGTTCGGCGCTTTTGGGCGTATCGTTGGTTCTTAAAAGATATTCAATGATAGGCGACGGGCTTTCGCACGTGGCATTTGGCGCGGGAGCAGTAGCGGCGGTGGTTGGAGTTACGGATAATATGCTGATAGTTTTGCCCATTACCGTAATTGTGGCGATCGTATTGCTCAAAACAAGCGCGGAAGGCAAAATAAAAGGAGATGCGGCAATAGCCATGCTCTCTGTTGGTGCGCTTTCGGTGGGATACCTTCTTCTCAATATTACCGAAACCACCTCGTCAAATCTCAGCGGAGACGTTTGTACGTCGCTGTTTGGATCGACTTCGATTCTATCGCTTGACACGAAGGACGTTGTGTCCTGTGTGGTGCTTTCCCTTGTGGTTATAGCCACTTTCTTCATTTTTTACAATAAGATATTCTCGGTTACGTTTGATGAGAGATTCTCGGAAGCAACGGGGACGAAAACCAAGCTTTACAATCTTATTATCGCAGTTATAACCGCTATCGTTATTGTGGTGGGAATGAAGCTTGTCGGCGCGCTTCTTGTGTCTGCGCTCATCATTTTCCCCGCGCTCTCCGCAATGCGAGTGTTCAAAAGCTTTAGGGGAGTTATATGCGGCGCGGCGGTCATTTCGGTGATAGGCGCGGGGCTTGGCGTTATCTCGGCGGTACTCCTCGGAACTCCCGTAGGAGCCAGTATAGTAGTAATAAACATAGTTGCGCTTGCGATATTTTCGCTTGTCGGCAAAATAAAAAGTAAATAAAATAAAGGAATGGAAACAAATATGAAATACGACGTAATAATCATCGGCGCAGGTCCCGGAGGAATATTTTCCGCATATGAACTTGTAAAGCTTGACTCAAGCCTGAAAATCGCAGTTTTTGAGGCGGGACACGAGTTAAAAAAGCGCAAGTGTCCTATAGACGGCAAAAAAATAAAGACCTGCATCGGCTGCAAGTCCTGCTCCATTATGAGTGGATTTGGCGGAGCGGGCGCATTTTCGGACGGCAAATACAACATAACAAACGATTTCGGCGGTACGCTTTATCAGTACATCGGCAAGGACGAGGCGCTTGACCTTATGAGATACGTTGACGACATAAATATGGCGTACGGCGGAGAGGGAACAAAGCTTTATTCAACGGCTAATACGAAGATAAAGACCGACTGTATACGCAATGATCTTCACTTGCTGGACGCATCGGTCCGTCATCTCGGCACGGACATAAATTATGTAGTGCTTGAAAATATTTACGATTTTCTCAAGGACAAGGTAGACTTTTACTTTGACATGCCCGTTGAGAGCGTGCAAAAGCTTAATGTCGGCTACAAGGTAGTCTGTACGGGCGGAGAGTACACCTGCGACAAGTGCATAATCTCGGTCGGAAGAAGTGGAAGCAAGTGGATGGAAAAGGTGTGTACCGAGCTTGATATCCCCGTAAGTTCCAACAGAGTTGATATCGGTGTGCGCGTTGAGCTTCCCGCGGAGGTGTTCGCTCACCTGACTGACGAGCTTTACGAGAGCAAGATAGTTTACCGTACACCCAAGTATGAGGACAAGGTGCGCACATTCTGCATGAATCCCAAGGGCGCGGTGGTTAACGAGAATACAAACGGCATTATTACCGTAAACGGACATAGCTACGAGGATCCCGCAAAGCAGACAAAGAACACAAACTTTGCGCTTCTCGTTGCAAAGCATTTCTCCGAGCCCTTCAAGGATTCCAACGGTTACGGCGAGTCTATCGCGCGTCTTAGCAACATGCTCGGCGGCGGTGTAATATTGCAGAGATTCGGCGACCTTATAAGAGGTCAGCGTTCAACTCCTCAGAGAATCAGGGAATCATTCGTAACACCCACCCTGAACGCCACCCCCGGTGACCTCAGCCTCGTGCTTCCCAAGAGAATCCTTGACGGAATTATTGAGATGATATATGCGCTTGACAAGATAGCGCCCGGTACGGCAAACGACGACACGCTTCTTTACGGTGTCGAGGTTAAGTTCTACAATATGGAGGTTAAGGTGGATAACAAGCTTCAGGCTATGGATAACCTTTACGTTATCGGAGACGGCAGCGGAATTACCCACTCGCTCTCCCACGCCTCCGCCAGCGGAGTTTACGTCGCAAGAGAGATCTGTAAATAAAGCATTAAAAAAGAGCCACAATGGGCGCTTTCCATAAAGCAGGTTTATCTGCCGACAAACAAAAGGAGTACGAGCATTTTGTTCGTACTCCTTTTCACACACCTTGCCTTGAAAGGTATAGTGTGTTACACCTTTCAGGCGTACTGTCGGGCGGCAATGAGCCTCCCTTGTGCAAAGGGAGGTGGCACGGCTTGCCGTGACGGAGGGATTGTAATCGGTTATATTTACATAAAAAACAATCCCTCAGCCGCCATCGGCGTCAGCTCCCTTTACACAAGGGAGCCTTTTTTTATGTCCATCTATGACTTGTTAATTTTCCTGACAAGCACTGCATAAAAGCTACGCTCCGTACGAGATGGGACGAGAATCAAAACCTTATTGGGTAATCACCATAGCCCATACAACACGAAATACCTTTTAAGGAATAGCGTTGCATTTCAAGTGTTGCAAAAAGAATACACAGACAAGTATGATACATATTGTTGATCTCATAGGTGAATCCTAAAGACTTGTGCTTGGATTCCTTTTCAATTACAATGTTAACATCAATCAACTCATCAAGAGCTGACCTTAAGGTGTTTTCCTCAAAACTCAATTTTTCTTTCATTTCTCCAAAGCTGATTTCGCTCATGGATATGATAGCCAAGCAAACGAGGATGTTGTTTTTCTTTGAAAGTGTGGGTAGAATTGTTTGTGCAAACTCCACCGTCTCTTGATTTACGTTTTCAAAAAATTTTCTTGTAACAAGCGCGCCATATCCCTTGCCCGATAACAGTGACAACCCATTTTCGTTAGAAATGTGTGCAGGCTCATCATGCATTTCAGTATTCTTTCCTCTGAGGTTGCCTCGAGAAATGCCGTGATGAGCAGGGGCGAATATTTTCAGAGCATCATCATAGGATGCCATACTCATTTGTGCATGCTCTGCCACTTTATCAAAGACCTTATTATAGATATCATTATAGGCATAGTCCTCACCATAGAAAAGATAATCTACACTTACTTCAAAGTACTTCGCAATGAGAGGAAGCATCTGTGTATCTGGCTGTGATGTGTTCGTTTCCCATTTTGAAACCGCTTGTGGTGAGATATTAAGAGCTATTGCTAATTGCTCTTGCGTTATACCTTTTTTCTTTCTAAGATCTGCTATATTATTGGAAATGTTTATCTCTTTCATAGTAGTAGTTTCCTTTCCGAAATTTACCGCGAGCTCTTCGGTTGTGTCTAAATTATATCACAAGCAGCCGCGAATGTAAACAACTTGTTCGGATTGTATATCAACTCACGGTTGTGCTGATCATAATTAAAACAAAGCGCGGTTGTTTTTTATATAGAAACGGCGCACCTGCTTTATCGCAGGTACGCCGAGTGGCTTTTTTTATTTCTTTAATTTCTCAACAGGCTCCATAGGCACTCTGAGATTCCCTCTGCCTGTGCCGAGGGAGATGTCGGGCTTCTTTGCGCCGTGAAAGTCGCTGCCGCCGCTTTGCTTTAGGTCAAATTGAGCCGCTGTTTCAATGGCACGAGCTGTTTCCTCGTCGGAGAATTTGGGGTAAAGCGTCTCCATGCCGACAAGCCCGCGTGCCTTAGCCTGCGGTAAAAACTCCAGCAAAAGCTCCTCGCTCATGCTCAGATACGGATGCGCCAGCACGGGGATCGCTCCCGTGCTTTTTATAAATTCCACCACGTCAAGCGCGTCGGGGCGGAGAGGTGGAGTATAGTATTTGTTTGATGGATTGAGCAGCGTGCGGAATGCATCTTTTATGCTCTCTGTGTAGCCGAGACGCGTCAGCTCCGCGGCAAAATGCGCGCGGTTGATATAGCCTTGCGGGTTTTGCTCTCGCATTTTAGTGTAATCTACCATGTATCCGCCATTGTTCAGCGCCGCCGCAAGCGCGAGATTGCTCTGTTCTTTTCGTTCTTCAAAAATATCGGCAAATTCCTGCATTTTTTGTATGCTTTCCTCGGGAATAAAAAGTCCGAGGATATGAAGCTCGCGCCCGCAAAACTCACTTGTCAATTCAATTCCGCGTATTGCGATAATGTCTTTACCCTCTGCCGCCGACATGAATTCGGACAGTCCGCGTGTAGTATTGTGGTCGCAGAGCGCGACAGCAGACAGTCCCAGGGATAAAGCTTCGTTTATTATCTCGGTCGGTGTGCAAGTGCCGTCGGAGAATGTGGAATGTGTGTGCAGATCGCAAAAAGTTCTCATGCCGCGCCTCCTTTGATGTTTTCTGTTTTTATTATAACACGGATTTATGGAAAAATCAATTAGTGTTCTGAACGTCAGGAACAAACAGCCTTCCATTGTGAGGGAAGGGGGACCGCGCGAGCGGTGAATGAGTAGTTAGCGTTATTTTACCGGGATTACACCCTTGTTGGTTTGCTATATTCTACTCATCCGTCACGGCTTCGCCGTGCCACCTTTCCTCTCAAGGGAAGGCTTTGGTCTATTTCCTGTAAAATGCGTTTCCGCCGATGAACTCGCGCACGATGCTCGTGGGCGGTATCTCGTCGTCAACGTCTGCCTCATGAACGTAGTTGAGTATCTTTACCATAGCGCGCACCTGGTCGTAGCAGTCCTCGTGCGGCTCTATTGCTGTCAGAAGCGGGAAAATATGCTTTTTAAGCACCGCAAGCTCATAAAGAGTGGAGCTGTTGAATATCACGTCTGCGTTTTCCTGGAAGGGGAATATCCACCGTTCTTCGCCTCGGCGCACTGAGTCCCACATAGACAGAGTTCTTTGTACAGATGCGCCTCGTGTTTCATAGTCGCGTACAGTGCGGCGCAAAAGCCTCAGATAACTTGACGCTATTCTGTTATGGTCATCAAGATTCAAGGGAAGAAGGGGAGAAACGTACATTCTGAACACCAGCTGTCCGTCAAGACCGTCGGGGAGAAGCACGGGATTGAGGCCGTGAAGTCCCTCTACTATAATTACAGTGTTTTCCGTGAGCTGAAGCTTGTGGCCGTTCCATTCGCGCTTTCCGGTCTTGAAGTTAAATGTGGGCAATTCGACTTCATCTCCGTTGAGCAATGCCTTGAGGTGTTGACCAAACAGCTCTGTGTCGATAGTATTTATGTGTTCAAGGTCAAGTTTGCCGTCAGGACCCGGAGCGATTTTGTCTCGGTCTATGTAGTAATCGTCAAGGCTCATAAGAATGGGCATTTTGCCGTGACCGCGCAGCTGGGTAGCAAGTCTGTTTGCGCTGGTGGTCTTGCCGGATGAGCTGGGACCTGCGAGCATGACTGCCTTTGCTCCGCGCTCGCATATCATATCGGCTATCTGAGAAAATCTTTTTTCGTGTAGCGCCTCGTTTACTCGGATGAGCTCGCGTATCTTTCCGCTGTCAACAAGCTCGTTGAGGTCGGCGACGGTTTCGCATCCCATAAGCTCACCCCAGCGCTTGCCTTCGGTGTAAACGTTGAAGAAATTGGGCATTTCGTGGTAATTTGATATTTTGTCCGGATCTTGGCTGTCGGGGAATACAAATATGAATCCCTCGGGCGCGCTCAGAATATCCCATGAACGCAGAAATGCCGTTGAGGGTGCTAATTCTCCGTAATAGTAATCAGCAAAATCACCGTTTTCATATATGTCAAAGGTATCTTTATATCTGTATGCCAAAAGCCGAGCCTTGTCGTTTTGTCCTTGCGCGATATAGTAATTTATTGCGTCGGCGGTAGAAATTCTGCGTCGGCGAGGCGTAATTGCCTCTGCGACTATCTTCCAAACCTCCTCTTTGAGGGCATCGGCAGAGAAATCGGGCGCGTTTATTACTTTGACGTATAATCCCGAACCGACAGTGCAGTTCATTTTTGCGTGCGCGTCCGGCCAAAGTCTGCGAAGTGCCAAAAACAGCACGAACTGCGCTGTTCTTCGGTAGGCGTCGCGTCCCAAGGGATCACTGTATCGGAGAACAGCGCAG
>SVTX01000068.1 GCA_015063545.1 Oscillospiraceae bacterium
TTGGCGGCGACGGAATCGACATGGGAGGCAAAAAGGCATTTGCGGGACTATTTGACATTCATACCCACGGCATAGGCGGTCTTGACACTATGGACGGCGAGATTGGGAAGCTCTCAGAGCTTTACGCCTCGGTGGGAACGACCTCATTCTGCCCTACCACTATGACCGCTCCTATGGGCGACATCAAAGCTCTGCTTTCGGGCGAATATGAGAGTCACGGCGCAAAAATTTGCGGTTTTCACCTTGAAGGACCGTACATAAACGAAAAGTTTTCGGGCGCGCAGAATAAGGAGTTTATTCGCAATCCGACAAGCGAGCTTGAGGGCTTTGAAAACGTAAGTATTGTGACTGTCGCTCCCGAGCTTGAGGGCGCTATTGATTACATAAAGTCATCAAAGGCAAAAATCTGCATAGGTCACACCGCGGCAGATTACAACACCGTTTGTCAGGCGGCAGATGCGGGCGCTGTTTGCGTGTCGCACACCTTCAACGCTATGCCCCCGCTTCATCACAGAGAGCCGTCCGTTATCGGCGCGGCGTTTGACAAGAATATGTACGCGCAGGTCATCTGCGACGGTATACATATTCACCCATCGGCGATACGAATCCTCTATTCCCTTTTCGGTGCGGACAGAATGATACTTATCAGTGACTCTATGCGCGCGTGCGGACTCCCCGACGGTCAGTACGAGCTTGGCGGCTATAAAATATCCGTTGAAAACAAGATTGCCCGCACGGAAACGGGAGCTTTGGCAGGCTCGACCTCAACGCTTCTTGACTGCGTCAGGAAGGCTATTGAGTTTGGTATCAGCGAGGCGGACGCGTTTAAGATGGCATCCGAGACACCCGCAAGAATGCTTGGGCTTAACTCCGGAAAACTTGAGGTCGGATATGACTGCGACTTTATTGTGCTTGACGAGAAGATGGAGCTTGCAAGCGTTGTTGTTGGCGGTAAAATAGTTAAATAAAACATAAAAGCAGATAGCTCATTTGGCTATCTGCTTTTTTAATATACTTTTTATATCAGAAAATCCCTTTATTATATTTCTTCATCGCGTAAAAGCTTATGACCATTCCCGCAATTATGCCTGCGATCAGCTCTGCCGCGCCAATTATAACGAGAATATCAAGCTGCGTCTTTTCAAATATAAGGAACAGCACGCCGAACAAAATCATAGCGACACCGATTATAAGTGTTCCCAAGCCTACAAGCCTTCCAAACGGCTTTCTGTTTTCTTCGGTCACTCTCTGTCTGTGATACGAATGTATAGAGGAGATATTTCCTGTCATATTGATTATTCCGAGTATACAAACCAATAATCCTAACCCTGAAACAGTTATAAATGCCGGCATATATTCTCCTTTCTGTAAATTGAATTTCTTATATTTACACCTTACTGATCTGACAAACAATCTCCGTGACAAGCGCCTTGAACTGCTTTGCAACTCTGTCGGCGGTTTCCTGGACCTCGGCGTGATTTAATTTCTGGTCAAGCACGCCTGCTGCCATATTTGTAATGCAGGACACGCCGCATACCTCAACACCCATATGTCTTGCCGCAATCGCCTCGCAAGCGGTGCTCATTCCTACCGCGTCAGCGCCGAGAGTACGGCACATTCTTATCTCCGCGGGCGACTCGTAGCTGGGGCCTGTGAGCTGGAGATATACACCTTCGCGGAGAGTGATATCACACTTCTCTGCCGCATCTCTTATGCACGCGCGCAATCTCTTGCTGTATATCTCGCTCATATCGGGAAATCTTACGCCAAGCTCCGAGATATTCTTGCCGAGAAGCGGATTGGGAACAAATGTCGCTATATGGTCGGTTATCATCATAAGGTCACCTGCCGAGTAGCTTGTGTTCACACCGCCTGCAGCGTTTGTGAGTATGAGCTTCTTTATACCGAGCATTCCCATAATTCTTGTGGGAAGCACGACGTCGGTCATAGCGTAGCCTTCATAGTAATGCACTCTGCCTTGCATAATAACCACGGGCGTGCCGCAGACATATCCGAACACGAAGCGTCCCTTGTGTCCCTCAACTGTGGACTGCGGAAAGCCCTCAATTTCACTATAATCAATTGTAGCGACAGTTTCTATCTCGTCGGCGTATCCGCCGAGTCCCGAGCCGAGAATAATGCCTATTTCGGGTACAAAATCTGTTTTTTCTCTAATGCTGTTGTAGCAAGTCAAAAGCTTGTTATACATAATATATCCTCCGTATTATTACTTTCTGCTACCATTATAACATATTTCTGCGTTTTTTTCAACACTCCGAAAAAATTTTCCCATCTTATGCAAAAAATGTCGGAAAGCTATTGACCGCGAGGTAAGAAATTGATAAAATGATACTGTAAAAAACACGAGAGGACTATGCTTTTCATGTTAAAAATATACGATATTTCAATTGACAGCGTGATAAACCCCACGCTTGCAAAAACTCATAATTTAAGATTCGGTTGGAAACTTCGCTCGGACAAGTCCTGCGTCATGCAAAAGGGCTACTGCATTAAGATTTTGGACGGAGAAAAGGCTGTTTATGAATCGGGTACAGTCCAATCGTCAAAGAATTTTGACGTAACATTTGACGGACTTATACTTCCCTCAAAAAGCTTCCTCACCCTTACGGTCGAGGTGTGGGATAACCACGGCGAGCACGCGGTGTCATCAATAAATTTTAACACCGAGATATTGCCTGATGAGTGGGGCGAGGCAGAATGGATAAAGCCCTCCGAGCATATTATCGGCTGGGCGCCTTATCTGCGTACTAAATTCACTCTCGGCAAAATAAAAAAAGCCGTCATGTACGCGTGCGGTCTCGGCGTTGCGGAATACTATATAAACGGCAAGCGCACCGACGATTATTATGTAGATCCTCCGCTTACAAACTACGAAAAGACAGTTCTCTACAGACATTTTGACGTGACAGACATGCTCGCTGAGGGCAAAAACGCCCTTTGCGTATGGCTGGGCGAGGGCTTTTACTCACAAAGCAGAGTATGGGGATACAAGGGATTTTACTACGGTGACGTTTGCGCCAAGATAAGACTCGAAATAACCCTTGAGGACGGCTCACAAAAGATCATTGTTACAAACACAAGAGATTGGAAATACAAATACAGCCCCATAACCGTAAACAATATATACGGCGGTGAGACCTACGACTGCCGTCTTGAAACTCCCGACTTCGCCTCCCCTGACGGAAGCGACAAGGGATGGGGCGAAGTCATGATCGACGAAACCTCTAAGGGTATTCTTACACCCTGTCTTATGCCTCCCGTGAGAGCAATACGCGAACTTCCCGCAAAGGATGTATGGACTTGCAGCGGAAACGGTGACGGCGCGTGGATATACGACATAGGAGAAAACATTGCGGGAGTAGCGGAATTCCATCTTCCCCGTTCCCCCAGAGGCGCTGTGTACGTATTCAGATATACCGAGGCGATAAACGATGCAAAAAATCTTGATATGCGTTCAATAGGCGCGATGGCAACGCAGTGTATTCAGCAGGATATCTATATCTGCCGCGGAGACGAGGGCGGCGAGGTTTACAGACCGAGATTTTGCTATCACGGATACAGATATATTGAAATGACGGGCTTCCACGATTTTACGGAGGGCTAC
>SVTX01000026.1 GCA_015063545.1 Oscillospiraceae bacterium
CTTTTGCAATCTCTCTACCCAACAATTCGGATTTCACGAATAATTCAAGCCAGTATTCAGTTTCGTAACATTCCTTCAGTGCAATTTGAAACTTTGCAATAAAGTCGGCTTTGCTATGAGCATAATTTGCTTCGTGAATATTGGCACCAATAGATGTAGAGGAGCGCTCTAATTGGTTTACAAGAGAATAATGTCCTTTGATACCGTCGCACATTTTTATAACTTTAACCGCAAAGTCTGTGGATAGGTCGCGGAGCTTTGAATCAGTCATAGTAACACCGCCTTTCTACTATTATTATATCATACTTTAGATAGCTTTTCAAGTGAAATATTCGGCTGGCGCCGAATGTGAAATAATTTACTTCGTAAATTGTGAAATATTGCTCCTTCGTCGCAACGTGAAATGAAATTCGCCCATCACATTTGCGTAGCAAATATTTCACAGCGAAGCTATTTCACACGGCAAAGCCATATTTCACTCGCCGAGGGCGAATTTCGTTGAAAAAAGCACACATTGTCTTGGTAGACAAATGTGTGCTTTTTTCTGGTGGGGGATGGTGGATTCGGACCACCGAAGTCAGTGACAACAGATTTACAGTCTGCCCCCTTTGGCCGCTCGGGAAATCCCCCAAAAAAATGGAGCTGGTGAACGGAGTCGAACCATCAACCTGCTGATTACAAATCAGCTGCTCTGCCATTGAGCCACACCAGCATTTTTTAAGTGTCGCGTTCGCAACAGTGATATTATATCATAAAGGTATTTGTTTGTCAACACTTTTTTTCAAAAAAATAAAAAAATATTTTTTGCGGCCAAAACTCTTGTAAAATAAGGAAAATCGGCAGGCTTTTGTATCCCTGCCGATTTAAAATCATTCTTTCACCGCGACAACTTGGTATATTTCATTCTTATGAACGCCGCGGTCCTTGGCTGTTTTCTTTATGGCATCCATTTTCGATAATCCGCTGTCTATGTAATGCTGAACGTGCGCTTCAATGCTTAACTCCAAAAGATCTGCCGCGGCGGATCTTTTCTGTATATCACCGCATCCTTCAAGAACGAGAACATATTCACCTCTTGGTGCTCTCTCGCTGTAGTATTCCAATGCCAGATCTATGGTGGTGCGCATTACCTCTTCATTTAGCTTAGTAAGCTCTCTGCACAAAGATATTCTTCGGTCACCGCCAAAAGCCTTTTTCATATCTTCCAGCGTATTTATGAGCTTGTGTGGGGCTTCGTGAAATATCATGGTTCTGTCCTCGCTGCTGAGAAGCTCCAAACGCTCGCGGCGCTCTTTTTTGTCCATAGGCAAAAAACCTTCAAAGCAGAATCTTGCCGTTGGAAGTCCTGAAAGGGTAAGAGAAAGAATAGCCGCGCAAGCGCCGGGAATGCTTGTAACAGGAATATTTTTTTCAGCGCAAAGAGCCACGATATCCTCACCGGGGTCGGATATTGCCGGGGTTCCCGCATCAGTTATGAGCGCGCAGGATTCACCTGAAAGCAATCTGTCGCATATAAGCTGACCGTGAGATTTTCTGTTGTGCTCGAAATATGATACCATTGGCTTGTTTATGCCAAGGTATTGCAGCAACCTCATGCTATTTCTCGTATCCTCTGCGGCGATGAAATCCACCTCGGAGAGGACCTTGACAGCTCGTGATGACAGGTCGGCAAGATTGCCTACCGGCGTTGCCACCAAATACAGCATGCCGCCTACTATCTTGTTTTTTTCTTGTGAATTAAAATCAAATTCAGACATTACGAATCTCCTGTGACCGCAAGGCATGTTGCGGCATAAAATCTAATAAAGAAAAGTATTTTTTGGGGGTGTAGTATATGGCTATCAAAATATACATTGATCAAGGGCACAATCCTGTAAATCCAAACGCGGGAGCAGAAGGCAACGGACTGCGTGAGCAGGATATAGTTTACACAATAGGGCAAGAACTTGCCGACAGGCTTCGCAGAAGTGGGAATTACGAGGTCAAACTTTCAAGACCAACACCAGACACTCAGCTCGGAACATCGAATGCCTCAAGTCTTAGAGTGAGAGTGGAGGATGCCAATACGTGGGGGGCAGACTATTTTATAAGCCTTCATAACAATGCATCAAGCAATCCGTCAGCAAACGGTGTGGAGGCATATGCATACGCGCGCAACACTCCTGCGTTTGAACTTGGAGAAGATATCGTGGAGGGAATTGTTGAAGCTACCGGCGCACGCAATCGTGGCATGAAGGTGCGCCCCGGATTATATGTCCTAAAGCGCACTGCTATGCCCGCTGTGCTCGTAGAGCTCGGATTTATTACCAATCCAAGAGAAGCGTCGCTTATGAACAACTCGCCAAATCTCTACGCCGACGGAATATATAACGGAATAGTGGAATACACAGGGGTGAGATGATCACTCGTTTATCATCTTAAGAAGAGTTTCCTCATCTATTATATTAACACCGAGACTTTGTGCCTTGGTAAGCTTTGAACCTGCTGCTTCGCCTGCGACAACGTAAGATGTTTTAGAAGATACCGAGCCGGATACCTTTCCGCCGTTGACTTTTATCATTTCGGATGCCTCATCTCTAGACATGGTAGGCAAAGTTCCTGTAAGAACGAATGTCAACCCCTTGAATTTTTCACCCTTGGGCGCGGCGGTGGAGCTGCAGAGCACTCCGGCAGCCTTTAATTTGTTGCAAAGATTAACGTTTTGCTCGTGCGAAAAGAAATTTACAACACATTCTGATGTTACGGCGCCGAAATCGGGTATCTGCACGAGTTCTTCGGCAGTAGCGCTCATACATGCATCCAAAGTCTTGAATTTTTCGGCAAGCGCCACTGCAGCAACCTCACCCACATTTCTTATTCCAAGCGCGTGGAGAAGTCTTTCAAGCCCTGCGGATTTGGATGCTTCTATTGAATTTATAAGATTTTGCGCGGATTTTTCTCCCATTCTTTCAAGCTGGGAGATATCTTCTGCTTTGAGTGAATAGAGATCTGCCGCATCCGAGATAAGTTTTGATTCTATCAAAAGATCAATTATCTGAGGCCCGAGACCGTCAATGTTCATGGCTGATTTGGATACAAAATGCTCAATGCCTCGTGACAATTGCGCGGGGCATGCAGAATTGGTGCATCTGACAGCTGCCGCCTCATCGGGATCGTAAAATACGGGTTCACCGCAGGATGGACAGTGGGTGGGCATTAAAAATACACGTTCGGTTCCGTTGCGTTTTGACGGAACGGAAGTCAGAACTTCGGGAATAATATCTCCGGCTTTACGGACAATGACCGTGTCACCAAGCATAATGTCACGTTCTCTGATGAAATCCAGATTGTGCAGGCTTGCTTTGGATACGGTCGTTCCGGCAAGTCTGACGGGTGCGAGGACTGCCGCAGGAGTTAATACTCCTGTGCGCCCTACGGCTATGGTTATATCGATCAGCTGTGTTTGTTTTTCTTCGGGAGGGAACTTGTAAGCTACTGCCCATTTAGGCGTTTTAGTTCCTTCTCCAAGTTGCTCTCGGTCTGACAAAAGGTCAGCTTTGATGACTACTCCGTCAATATCAAACGGAAGATCGTCTCGCTGAGAGCCTATATTTTTTATGTGGCTTATTATGTTTTCATATGAAGACGTTTTTATTCTCAATGGAACGCAGGGGAAGCCAAGTGACTGCAAGCGGTCCAATATTTCGGTGTGAGATGTGGCAGCATGGCCGTCCGAATAAAGCTCGCCTTCCTGAAAATTAAACACAAAAATATCAAGGCCGCGGGAAGCCACGATTTTGGGATCAAGCTGGCGAAGCGATCCGGCAGCCGCGTTTCTGGGATTTGCCATAAGGGGCTGTCCAAGACTTTCGCGCTTGTCGTTGATTCGATTGAATACGTCTCGCGGCATATATACCTCACCGCGCACGGTGATATTCAACGGTTCGGGCAGTGTCATGGGTATGGAAAATACAGTCTTGAGGTTTTGAGTTACGTCCTCACCGGTTACACCGTCTCCTCGCGTAGCTCCACGCACAAAAATTCCGTTTTCATATTGCAAGGAAACGGACAAGCCGTCTATTTTGGGCTCAACAGAGTATTCACAGTTTGGGATAGATTGGCTTACCGAATTTATAAAGTCTCCCAACTCGTCATAAGAGAAGACGTCAGAAAGAGAATCCATACGGACAGTATGAGTTACCTTGTTGAATTTTTCAAGAGGCTCACTTCCTACTCGTTGTGTAGGCGAGGCGGGATCGAAGAATTCGGGGTTTTCCTCCTCAAGACGCAAAAGCTCCGCATACATCATGTCGTATTCGTAATCCGAAATCGTGGGAGCGTCGTATTTGTAATACAAAAGCGCGTGATGGGTAAGGTCACGTCGAAGTTCATCTATTCGTTGTTTGATTTGGGACTTGTTTTCCATTGCACAACTCTCCATTATAATTTATAATATGAGTATATCACAAATTAAGTTTTTTTTCAATAGAACAGAATCAAATGTTTTAAAAACGGCTTGATTTTTTTGTCCTTTGTGATATAATGATATTGTAATGATATTTAAAGGGAAAGATACATGAAGATTCTGATAGCATATGCCACAAAACATGGAACGACAGAGGATTGTGCAAAAATATTGGCATCTCATCTTCGAAATCATGAAGTGACCGTTTTGAGAGTGGGAAAAGGCGGAGATGATATACCGTGTGTTGATGATTACGATATTGTGATATTCGGCTCACACATACGCATGACGAAGATAGATAAAGCACTTGGTGAATATTTGAATAATAATCAGGAAATGCTTATATCCAAGAGATGTGCGTATTTTTTGTGTTGCGGATTTATAGACTGTTTTGAGGATTATCTTTATAAGAACATACCCGAATCTCTTATAGAAAATGCTGAGGCTGTTGCTTGCTTTGGCGGCAGACTTGATAAGAGCAGGGCAAAGGGAATGGATAGATTCATTATTTCCGCGGTGCGCTCTGAGATACTTGGCGGTGGCGCTGACGGACGCCAGAGGGATGACTTGTCGCTTCCTACAATTATGGAAGTGAATATATCTCAGTTTGCCGATGTGATACTTGGCAGATAAATATTGCAATTTGTTACAAATAAAGCCCTCTCAAAGGCAGGAAATTTATTCACTAACTGTGAAAAAAAGTATTGACAAAGTGATTTTCCTATGATATAATAGTCGGGTAGTCAAAAAAAGACCCACTAGCTCAGACGGTAGAGCACTTGACTTTTAATCAAGGGGTCCGGAGTTCGAGTCTCCGGTGGGTCACCAATACAAAAGGGGCATCACAGATGCCCCTTTTGTATTGGTGACCCACCGGGATACGAGAAGTCCAACACATGATTTGCTTGCAAATCATGTAAAAGTTCGAGTCTCCTAAGCTCAAGGAGATCGACGTTCTTTGAGTTGATCAAAGATGTCCTCAATATAGGGGCATCACAGATGCCCCTTTTGTATTGGTGACCCACCAGGATACGAGAAATCCAACACATGATTTGCTTGCAAATCATGTAAAAGTTCGAGTCTCCTAAGCTCAAGGGGATCGACGTTCTTTGAGTTGATCAAAGATGTCCTCAATATAGGGGCATCACAGATGCCCCTTTTGTATTGGTGACCCACCGGGATACGAGAGATCCAACACATGATTTGCTTGCAAATCATGTAAAAGTTCGAGTCTCCTAAGCTCAAGGGGATCGACGTTCTTTGAGTTGATCAAAGATGCCCCTTTTGTCTGGATGAACGTGAGAAACGGAATATATTATATATAGAAAGGCAATTTGATATGCAAGTATTATACAATGATACCGCGACGCGGAGAATTATATATTGCGGATACGACATGAAGCTATCAAGAATAGAGTATAAGATATTTTGTTGCATTTGGGAAAACGGAAAAGAATATATATCCGCGGATCAGATAATACAAAAGTGTTATGTTGGGAAAAAGCCTCAGAAAGGTGATATAGCCGCGCATATATGCCATATTAATCGCAAATCCCGAAACATTGAAAGAGTACTTATAGTATCAAAGTACGGCGTCGGTTACAGATTGACCGACCATCCATGATCCGATAACGGATGATCGGTATTACAAATAAAACCCTGTGTGGAATCCACACAGGGTTTTATTTGATTAAGCTTTTTTACTTATTTTGTACCATTGATATGTTTGTTAAGAACGGTTTCAGCAGCTCTTCCGCTTGCAGAACGCAATGCTGAGAAGGAAGCATAATGACCGATCATTATTCTGGGAACTGCGTATACGAAAGCATCAAATGTTGAATTCGTGTCCATACTTTCGTATGTTACACCAAAGTCGGAACAGATACTATCCCAAACGATGTTAAGCATTTCAGCATCTTCGGGAGCCTCGGAAACCTTAAGGCCGAGAAGCTTCTCGTAGAAGAAAGTTGTAACATCGCCGCTGTAGCAAGACAATGTTTCAATAACGTCGCCAACCATCTTTGTATCCTTAATGTTAGAGGGAACGCAGAGATAACCGGCCCAGTTAAGAGAACGGTAACCAACAGCAGGGTTGTTTTCATCACCCCTAGCCTGAGCCTCATCGTACATAGGATAAGGAAGCACACCAAACTTGATGTTGGAGTCCTTAAGCGCGATAAGAGCAGTTGTGCTTGTAAGGTGCATGAATACTCTGCCGGATGTGATAGTCAGGGGCTTTGTATTGGGGTTAATAGCTTCGTGGTCGTAGAAGTAAACCTCTTCATAGGTCTGAATCTCCTTGAGCTTTTCTACAAGCTTACCGAGCTTTCTGTTTACGTTGTTATCTTCCATGAAGGTAACTTCATACTTGCCGCTGTTTGCGTTCTTCACAACAAGGGATTCGCCGCTGGACTGAATGAATCCGCAGAAAGGAACCCAACGCTCGGCGGTAAGACCGTAAGTGTTGTTATCAACTCCGCCCGCATCCTCGTATACCAAGGTAGCAACGTCAGCCATCTTCTGAATGGTCCACTCGTTGTTCTTGACAAAGTCATACATAGTCTTTCCTTGGAAAGCATCAATGTTGTTGGCATAGAGTGACTTGTTGAAAGCAACGATGTATGTAGTTGCAAGATTGAAATCGCTGTATCCAAGGTAGTAGTGTCCCTTGTAATCCAACTGATCCATAACGCTCTTGTTCCAATAGGACTCTGTGTAGTCGATGCTGGAAAATTCCTTGAAGTCATAAAGGCTGTTGGAAGTGATGAGGTCGGGAATAGCGTAGTATGCGTGAGACAGCACGAGCTGATACTTCTCCGTGCCCGCCTTTATAGCATTCTTTACTTCGCTTGCATACGTCTGATATGCAGGTGTTGTACCCGAAGCCTCTGCGGGTCTGTATATGAGCTTAACGCCCAAAAGCTGTTCAACGTCTCTCTGTCTCTGGTAGAGAGCGTCGTTCATTCCGTCACCTGTTGTCTTGTCTGCGAAGAAGTACTGCTTGGGGAACATGTCCTCTACGGAATACATGGTGAAGGTAGCGTCATCGTAGGTTTCGCCACTGGAGTTGGGCTTATCCACACCTTCTTTGTTGATACCGGCAGTGCTGGTTGACTTTTCTTCATCATCGCCGCAAGCAACGAATGTGCCGAGCGTGCAAACGATTGCAAGAATGAGACAAACAAGCTTTAACCATTTGTTCATAAGTGTTTCTTCCTTTCGAAAAATTTGTTTGCGTTTTTATCCGAGTCACGTGCATTGCACGCTACGCGAATATAGCATATTACAATAATATAATATCATAAATTGCGAAAAAAGTCAAGATGTATTTGTTCGTCTTTTTAACCAAAAAGAAAACCCGAATGCTTTATACGCGCTCGGGTTTTTTAGTAAAAATGTCTATTCCGGCAAACAAACGGGAAATACTGTGTTTTTTTGAGCACCGGAGTTTTTTCTGTCGTTATTCGGCGGTTGAAGCGTCATGTTTTTTTGCTGCTGTTTGTTCCGTTTTAGGGGACTCTTTGGAGGGGAATTTTTGTTTAAATTCGTCAATGAGATATTCCTTGTCTTTTTTCTTGAGGAGGTGGAATATTATCTTCTTCGCAATATCGTATATGACTGCAAATACGGGAACTCCGACAAGCAAGCCGACAAATCCCCACAGCCCACCGAAAAGAATGACGGCAAATAAAACGCAAAAGCTTGACATCTTTATGCTTCCGCCCACGATATGAGGGTCAATGATATTTCCGTCTATGAACTGCATTATGCATACGAAAATGAGGAAGTATATAACCTTGACCGGGTTTTCGGTCAGAATTATCAATGCGGACGGAATAGCTCCTATAAACGGACCGAATATCGGAATTATATTTGTAACACCGCAGATCACGGCGATAAGGGGAGCATACGGAACTTTCATTATGAGGAGAACCACGTAGTAAATAACGCCTATGAGTGCCGAGTCAATGACCTTGCCTTCAAGAAATCCCGAAAACATTCTGTCTGCGTATCTGAATTCATCTATGATCGCATTGGCGGTGCTGTCCTTGAAGATACATTTGACGAAGATCTTGGACTTTTCCGCTAAAATTTTGCGCCTTGACAAGAGCAAGAATGATATTATCAAACCGATCAATATGTCTTTTATCAAAACGACTACATCGAACACGCCAAATATCAACTTTGTGCCGATCTGTTCTATTTTTTGCGGGAGTTGAGTTTCTATCCATGTGCTGAACGTGGATGAGACGTTATTTATCGCGGATTCAAATAACTCTTGTATTTGAGGATAGTTTTCAAGCTTGTTGTGGACGAAATCTATAGCTTTTTCCGTGTATACGGGGACGTTTACAAACAAGCTGGATATCAGGTTTTTGATACTTTGTGCCAGCGGTTTTGCAATAATGAAAATGAGCAGAGCGATTACTGAAAACCATATGACGTACGTTGTAATAAGACTGAGGCGTGAGGCTGTTTTTTTTGCTCGGAATTCACTGCGTTTTCCACTTTTAAGAAGCCCTTTTGTGTATATACGCTCGAAAAAATTGCAGGTGCTTTTCATGATGTATGCAAGCACGCCGCCTATTATAAACGGGCGGAGAATGAATGCTATTCTTTTTGTCCACGGCTGAGAGCCGGTCTGATTGCTCAGCATGAAGTAGAAAAGAATTGTAAGAGCCAACCCTCCGAATATTATCAGTGAGTAAAATATTATCTTCCTTATTTTGTGTTTTACCATATCTTTATCTCCAAAAACGCTTTAGACGTGGCTATATTTTACCACATTTTCACTGTTGTGTCAACACAAATTATTCAAGTCCGAGAGATTCTCCGCTTATGAGACCGTCAAAACAGGTATCGTCCTCGATATCTATTCTCACACCTTCAATGTGTATGTAGCGAAGGTCTGCAAAATTATACTCCGACAATGGTTTATCCAATGCATCGTTTGAATGCGCACTGACAAGAGTTTGCCCGTTTCGGAATCCTGTGATGATAAGAGTGTGATAAAAATCTCCGGATGAATCCGCAAGCTGCACAACGTCTCCTTCGAACACTCCGTCTGCGTCTACCTCTATTCCGTATGGCCCTATGCCTCTGTTTTGAGTTGTGAACTGAGGAGCTCCGGTCATAAAATCGTAGAAAAATTCTACGCTGGTCCAAGCGGGAGCGCGGTTTTCGGGAGTGATGAAGTACCAGCCGAAATCAACTGTGAAATTCATTTGACAAGATCCCGCGTATATTGCCTGTGAGACAAAATTTGTACAATCTCCGCCCCGTCCTGTAAAATCTATAAACAGCGGGTTGCGTTTGAGCGCCCACGTTTTAGCATATTCTACGGCTCGGGCGCGGTTATATTCTTTGTACACTAACATAAGTTATCTCCATTCTGAACTTTTTAATACATTTTATGCAATCAAGGTTTCCAATGTGTAATAAAACATCGGGCTGAGGCATACTATTTACTAAAAAATGCCCATAGGCAGGAGGAAATTATGGAATACAATACGTTGAACGAGGAATACGGCGAGCTTGAGCTTCTTGCAAGCGATAAGAGTGTTTTGAGTGAGCTGTCGGGGGATTTTTCGTTGCCCGATTATCAACCTGAAATAAAAAGACTTTTGAGAGTTACGGCTTCAATGCTTCCACCGTCCAAATATTTTGGCGCGGGAGAGGCGGAGTTTGCCGGAAATATTGATTATTACGTGCTTTATATGGGAAGCGACAATGAGGTGTATTGCGCGCCACTGACGGGGGAGTACAGTGTGAGCGTGCCTATTGAGAAGGATGATAACATAGATCTTGGAAACGACCTCATAACCGAGGTGAAAATCGTTCCCGATATGATAGGCGGAAGGGTGACATCACCGAGGCATATAACTATAAAGTGCCGTCTCAAAGCGCATGCGCGCATATATGGGAAAAAGAAAGTTATGAGCGGGGTGACAAGGTGTGACGGAAGTATTGAAAAATTGAAAGATACCGTGCAAAATTCCTCTCTTTTGTTGGGCGTTGGCGAGACAATACACATCAGCGACGAAATTATTCCCGATCTTCGTGACGGGGAATTCAGAGTGATATGTGCGGACGGAAAGGTTTTGGTTAATGAGGTAAGCGCCGGCAAGGATGAGGTCATTTGCAGAGGAGAGCTTCACCTCAAATTGCTCACAAGTCGCGAAAACGGAAGTCTTCCTTCATCATTTGTTCGCAGAATGCCGTTTTCCGGCATTGTTTCCAATCCCGGTATAACTCCCGATGCATCTGTGTACGCAAAAGGAACTTTATCGGAACTTACTCTGACGGTTGATGAGGGCAGAATATACGTTGAGGCAGGTGTGATGCTGGAGACTGTAGGCCAGCAAAATCAAGCGGTTGCGTATATATCCGATATATATTCAACAACCAACGAGAGCAACTGTTCTTATGATAAGGTCAAAGTTCCAAGAGGCATTTCGGGATTTAATCGTAATTTTACGTTCAGTGAAAGTATATCTCTTTCGGAAACGTCGATCCAGGAAGGCGCATCCGTTGCGGATGCTTGCGGATATGCATCGGTGGATGAGTATAAATTTGAGGGCAACAAGTGTAAAATGATTGGAAAGTGTCGCTTTAATCTCCAGCTGTTCGACGGCAGGGATTACAGTAACGCGGAAATAGAGATGCCCTTTAAATATGAGTGCGAGATGCCTGAGACAGCATCGGCTGAGAACACGGAATGCGAGGCTGAGGCGAGTATGATATCCTGTAGGGGAAGAATAGACGGAGACAGGGTAGGACTGGATGCGGAAATTGCTTTGTGCGGACGCATGTGGGAAAATAAGCCCTGTACTGTTCTTGAAAGCTATAGCCTCGGAGAAGAGCTCTCCGGCGATGAGGGAAGAATATTGGTCTGCTATCCCAATAAAAACGATACTCTGTGGAGCGTTGCAAAGAGATACAATACTCCAATATCCCAAATTGCACAGAACAATAAGCTTTCACAAAACGCTCGCCCCGACAATTCGGAGTCGTTGAGTGGAACGCAATATTTGGTAATTTAAAAACAATTAATTTAAAAACAAACAAATTGTAGACAAAAAACTGCAATTTTAGCCAAAAAACGCTTTAATTCTTGAAAAAAGAATTAAAGCGTTTAAGATTTTTTTGCTCATCCCGAAAAAAGCAGAATACACAGCAAAAGCAAAAGCTCGCTGTCCACACTCTCCGCATTATCTGCAGACATGTATATCAGTAGCATTATTCCCAAAATAAACAGCTCTTCCGATCCGAGTCCGTGTCCAAACGGAAAATGTGGAGTTTGAGATATGTTGGGAAGTAAAGATGAAAAAATAGACTTACCGGTTTGAGTTGATTTGTGCTCGGGTGTGAGCTCTATGAATGATTGATCGGTTTTGGAATGACTTGTTTTTTGAGGCAGAGCGTTCTCGGTTTTATCCTGCTCATCTTGTTCGGAGGCGAGATCACCGGGAACCAAGTCTGTGTAAATATTATTATGAAATGCGTTACCCGAATAATTTTCGGGCACGGTTATGCTTTCGGTTACTCTGGAATTTCTTGAATACATGGTCTACCCCCTTACAGACTTTTGAGAATATCACCGAGGCGACTAAGCTTTACCATATAGTCAATGGCATCCTGCCTTTCCTTTTTCAGATAAGGCTTGATTGCGTATAACAGGGCGGTTCTGTCATCATGTTTTTTTGGATGCGTATTAAGCATTGCTCCGGCTTGGGCCACCGCGGGAACACTGCTTTGTACTGCAGGCGCAGAGGATTCGGACGGCATACTCTCCATTAGAGGCTTTACCATTGACATGATTTGAGGAAGCTTGCTCAGAATTTCCGGATTTGAGAGTAGGGAAGAAAAAATATCCGTACCGAGTGGTGGTGTTTGCGTAGCGTGCGTACTTTGTGTGTCGGACGCGGTCGAAGAATCCATCATTTTTCCGAGAATTGAAAGCAGAGCATCGGAGCTTAATTGGCCGTTTTTTTCCTGATCGGGCAGTTCAGACATCTGACACCTCCGTTTATCATTTGTTCGATTGCGTGTTTTTGAAGCTTTGCAATAGGTCGGCGGCGCGCTTTAAATCCTCATCAGTTGCCAGAGACAGAGCCTGACGAATGCCGGCTATCTGTTCTTTTGAGGGATTAATGCCTGATACGTTTACCCCTGCATCCGAAGCAAGCTTTTTGATTATGGCTACAAGTTGATCGTCACCGAGGCGCAAAAGTAAATCTACACTTTTTTTGTCCAACATCATAGTAATAGTTCTCCTTTCTTGGGGCATAAGTTTTTTGAGTGTTATAATGACATTTTATGAGAAAAACAAAAAAAGTGTTCGCGTTCCTATGGACAAATTTGTATATAAATGCTATAATATAATGGTAAAATAACAAAAAAGCTTGCGGAGACAGAAACTTATGCATTTTTTAGTGTTTTCCGATTCACACGGCCATCCCGAAAACATCAACGGTGTTTTGAAAAAGGCAGGGCGTTGTGACGGCATAATATTTTTGGGAGACGGGCTTCGCGATCTGCTTTATTGCGATGCGGATGCATCCTTAATATACAGTGTTCGCGGTAACTGCGACGTATTCTCCATGGGTACGTACGATGAACCCGATCAACGTCTGCTTGAGCTTGGTGGCAAGAAAATATTTATTACTCACGGACACAGATATGGTGTTAAGTCCTCGCTGGACAGTCTTATTTATGCTGCCGCGGAGAGAGATGCGGATGCGGTGCTTTTCGGGCATACTCATGAGCCTGTGGAGCGCCGAGTAACACCGGATGATATCCCTTGTCTTTCCAAGCCTTTATATTTGTTCAACCCGGGAGCTGTCAGCGGATATGATCCGAGTTTCGGATGTATGGATATAACCCTGCGGGGAGAGATGATTTTCTCGCACGGCAAGCTTCAAAAATAAAAACCGTCGGTAGTCCGACGGCTTTTACACGGTTATTATAATTATTCTGCGATTTCCACTTCAAAAGCATCAGCGTTTTCAAGAGCTTCCTCGTAAGCGGAGATGACTGCGGATTCAAGAGCTGCTCTGAACTGCGCGTTGATGGGGTGAGCGATGTCACGGTAAGTGTCATCGGGGTTTTTGCGGCTGGGCATAACGATAAAGAATTTATCTCTTGCGTTTATGACCTTGATGTCGTGGACCGCGAGCTGAGCATCGAACGTTACCGACGCTATCGCTTTCATAGGGCCGTCGTTGAATAACTTTCTGATTTTTACGTCTGTGATTTGCATTTTGAATTACCTCCGTCGTTTTATGTAAAAATTTATTTTCCATTTAATGGTACAAGCATATTATAAATGCTTTTTGTGATAGGTAATCAAATGAATATAGATTTTTTTGTGAAGATACAGGGTTTTTTTAATGCCAAAATTAAAAAAATCGGCAGCTTTTAAGATTTCAAGTCGAAAAACGCACTAAACGTTAAAGGAGTGATTTTATGTCTACACCCAATACTCATCTCGGATATTGTGAGATCGGCAACATAATGAATGCCGCCATCGGCAAAAATATACATTTTATAGGCGCCGGCGGGATCATGATGTCATCTCTTGCGCTGCTTACGCACAAGTTGGGATATGACGTTTCCGGCTCTGACAGAAGTGACGGAGCTCTGATAAAAAAGCTCAAGGATGCGGGAATACGTATAAGCCATGTTCACGAGGCTAAAAATATGAGTGAAGATTGCGCAGCCGTCGTATATACCGTTGCGATATCTGAGGATAATCCCGAATATGTTGAGGCGAAAAAGCGCGGGATCCCCTGTATTTCACGCGCTGACTATCTTGGATACATAATGATGGGATACAGACAGAGAATTGGTGTTGCGGGTATGCACGGAAAAAGCAGTTGTACTTCCATGTGCGCTGAGATATTTATTGGCTACGGAAAGCGCACGGGTGAGCATCCCACAATAATCTCGGGCGCGGAATATGCGGCTATGGATGGGGCATATTATCTGGGTGACACGCAGAACTTTTTGTTTGAGGCGTGTGAATACATGGATAGCTTTTTGGATTTTAATCCTACGGTTGCCGTGCTTTTGAATGCAGACCTTGAACATATAGATTATTTTAAAAATCTTGACCAGATAATAGAATCATTCGGTAAATATGCCAATCTCACGGGTGAGGACGGATATGCAGTTGTTTGCGCCGACGATGAAAATATAATGCGTTCGGTGCAAAACTATAAGGGGCATATAGTTACGTTCGGAATAGACCGCGAGGCGGATTTTCAGGCGAAAAACATAAAGAATACTTGCGGCGCACAGGAATTTGACGTTTGTGTGAACGGTGAATTTTTGACGCGCGTAACCCTACCCGCGTTTGGCAGACATAACGTGCTTAATGCGTTGGCGGCATTTGCGGCGTCATATATTTGCGAAATTTCCGTACAGGACATAGTAAACGGACTTGCATCTTACACGGGAGCGAAGCGTAGAATGGAGCACAAGGGAAGTCTTGGCGGCGCGTGTGTTTATGACGATTACGGGCATCATCCCACAGAGATTGCGGCAACCCTTTCGGGCGCGAGAGAATTTTGTAGCGGCAGACTTATTTGCGCCTTTCAGCCCCATACGTACAGCCGCACGCTTGCACTGATAGATGATTTTGAGAGTGCATTTAAATGCGCCGATACAGTTATATTTGCTGACATATATGCAGCAAGGGAACAAAACACGCAGAACATATCGTCCAAAATGATCGCGGATAGACTTGGAGAGAAGGGCATATACGCGGGAGACTTTGAAGCGGTTGCCGGAGCAATAAAATCAATTGTTCGTCCCGAGGATATGGTAATAGTTATGGGCGCGGGGGATATATATAAGGTTTTTGGAATGCTTGACCTTGAATAAAGGAGGAACACATGAAAAAAATAGGAATATTTTTAGTTGCGCTCATGCTGCTGTTTTGCCTTTTTGCGAGTGTGTCTTGTGGCAAGGGCTCGTCGATTTTTGAACGTGGCGTATGGTTCAAGGCGGAAGTACTTGAGGTGTATGAGGGCGGTCAAGGAATTTTGGTTGCGTGTATTGCCGAGGACGGTCAGACTGTAACGAATGATCTTATATCCGTCAACCTTTCGGACGTTAAAAATCTCCCCGACATCAAAGCAGGGGATATCGTCAAGATAAGACACAGCGGCGAGATCGCGGAATCTTACCCCGCGCAGATATTTGAGGTGTATGAGATAAAGGTAATAGGATAACAAAAAAGCTGTTGCAACGCAACAGCTTTTTCTTTTTACGCATCAATATCCTTCATGTACTCTTTTCCGTGTGTTGCGATGAATTGCTTTCTTGCTGCAATATTGTCGCCAAGGAGAGTGTCGAATATTTCTTCTGTTTTATGAGGATCGGTGGGAGTTACCGCTATAAGGCGGCGCGTTTCGGGATTCATTGTGGTTTCCCACATCATGTCGGGATCGTTTTCACCGAGACCTTTGGAACGCTGAAGAGTGTATTTTTTATTGCCTATTTCTTTGAGAATATCGGTTTTTTCAAATTCGTCAAATGCAAAATACGTCTTGTCCTTCGTGGTTATCTCAAATAGGGGAGTTTCTGCGATAAATACTCTCTGTTCTTCAATAAGTGTGGGGAGCAGGCGGTAGAACATAGTCAGAAGCAGTGTTCTTATCTGGAATCCGTCCTCGTCGGCATCGGTACAGATAATTATTTTTGACCATGAGAGCGCGTTAAGATCGAAGGGAACTATATTGCCCTTGACCTTTCCCTTTATTTCAACTCCGCATCCTATGACCTTCAAGAGGTCCATTATGATGTCACTCTTGAATATTCTGTCGTAATCGGCTTTGAGGCAGTTAAGGGTTTTTCCTCGTACGGGAATGATCGCCTGGAATTCCGCAGAGCGTCCCATTTTGCACGAGCCCAATGCCGAGTCACCCTCAACTATATAAAGCTCACGGATATTGGGATCTTTGGAACGGCAATTGACGAACTTTTCAACTCTGTTTATTACATTGTCAACCTTGCCCGAAAGCTTCTTTTTTATATCTATTCTTGTGTTTTCCGCGGTCTCACGGCTACGCTTGTTGACAAGCACCTGAGATGCCATAATATCCGCTTCGATGGGATGCTCTGTAAAGAATATCTCAAGATTTTTACGCAAGAATTCATTCATCGCCTCGTATATGAAGCTGTTCGTGATGGCTTTTTTCGTCTGGTTTTCATATGATGTAACAGTCGAAAAGCTACTGCTTATATACACAAGACAGTCAGCGACGTCAGCGAATGTGATTTTTGCTTCGTTTTTGTTATATTTTCCGTTTGCTTTGAGGTATTTATCTATCGCAAAAGTGAACGCGCTCTTTACCGCACGGTCGGGAGAGCCGCCATGCTCCAAAAAGCTGGAGTTGTGGTAATATTCCAGTGCGCTTACCGTATTGGAAATGCAGAACGAAAAATCGGATATAAGTCTGTATTCGGGGCGGTCGTCGGAGTCGCGTCCCTGAGTTTCAAGATGCCAGAGCACAGGCTCGGTCTTAGCCGAATCTCCCACGAGCTCGCGAATATAATCGGATATTCCGTTTTCGTAAAAGTACTTTTCCTCAGAAAAGCTCTTGTCGTCTTCTTCTACCAAAAGCACGAAAGAAATGCCCGCGTTTACGACTGCCTGACGGCGCAACACTTCGCGGATATGCTCTACGGGAATGTTTATGTCCGTAAATACGTCCTTGTCGGGACGCCAGTGAATGACTGTTCCCGTACGCTTTTCACGTCGTTCCAAAGGCCTTTCTTCGAGCTCGCCCGTCACGGGATTACCTTTCTTAAAAGAAATGTGACGCTCGGTCGAGCCGTCGTAGGAGTATACCTCCATAAATTCAGAGGAATACTGCGTAGCACACGCGCCAAGACCGTTAAGGCCGAGAGAAAATTCGTATGCGGAGCTTTTTCCGTTATTGTCGTATTTGCCGCCTGCATACAGTTCACAATATATAAGGTACCAGTTCCACTGTTCCTCTTTTTTGTTGTATCCGAGCGGAACGCCTCTTCCACGGTCATCAACCTTGATGCTCTTATCCTTATAGAGTGTTGTGGTTATTATATTTCCGTGTCCTTCGCGCGCTTCGTCAACGGCATTGGAAAGAATTTCAAAATATGAATGCTCGCAGCCTTCAAGACCGTCAGAGCCAAATATTACGGCAGGTCTTTTACGAACTCTGTCCGCGCCCTTAAGTGAGCTTATACTTTGATCGCCGTATCCTGTTGTTTTCGCCGAATTTGTATTTGTTGCCATTCGGTGCTTCTCCTTAGTTTTCTATATAATAAAAGTCAAAAATTCCACCAAATATCATTATAACAGATTTTTTTGGATTTGAAAAGGGTGTTTTGAGGATTTTTTGAAAATTTTTTGTAATTGTACTTGAAAGATGCGAATAAATATTATATAATATAAAGAGTGTAAATTATAAGGGGCAGTTTTGCCATTTTCATATACGGAGGCGATATTCTTGAACAGCAATTCTCAAATACTTAAAGACATAAACGGTTCACTGTGCAACGTGTTGGGCTTTGGAAGATCAAACAGACCGCTTGTTCCGTTTTTGCTTAAATACGGCGCGCGTGTAAGAGTTCACGATGCAAACACAAGGCTCATTGAGGATGAGTTTGCAAAAGAGCTTATGGCGCAGGGCGTGGAGTTTGTGCTCGGAGAAAACTATCTTTCGGGCATAGACGGAAAATTTATATTCCGTTCTCCCGGATTCCGTCTCAGCCTTCCCGAGATCAAGGATGCGGTGAGCAGAGGGGCAGTGCTGACAAGTGAGATGGAGTTGTTTTTTGAATTGACTGATGCCAAGATCTTCGGAATCACAGGCTCGGACGGAAAGACGACTACTACAACGCTCACATACAAATTTCTTGAAGCCGAATGTCAAAGGCGCGGATTCGGTAAGGCTTACGTGGGAGGCAATATAGGAATGCCTCTTTTGCCGGAGGTTGAGAATATGACACAGAATGACTTTGCCGTTGTAGAGCTTTCGTCATTCCAGCTTTCAACCATGAGAAAAACGCCCGATAGAGCGATAATCACAAACATTTCCCCCAATCATCTCGATTGGCATCCGGATTATGAAGATTATATACGCGCAAAATGTAACATTTGTATGCACAAGCCGATCTCCGCGCTTATAACCAATGCGGATAATGACATAACATGTGAGATAGCCAGAAATACGGATATTTCCGTGACGTATTTTTCATCGAAAAAGACATCGTACGAGGCAATAGTTCCGGAATACAAGCACAACTGTAAGGCGGTGTATGAGAGAGGCGGAGCAGTAGTTATCGAAAGCAGTTCGGGAATCAGGCGCGAGATACTCAAGAGCTCGGACATAAAGCTTCCCGGCCGTCACAATCTTGAAAATTATATGGCGGCGATAGCCATTACCGACGGATTTGTTGATCCACAGGTCATACTTCCGATAGCAAAGGAATTTGGCGGAGTTGAACACAGACTTGAATTTGTGCGTGAGTTTGAGGGAGTGAGATACTACAACGGCTCAATAGATTCAAGCCCGTCAAGAACACATGCGGCACTTACCGCGCTCAACTGTCGTCCTGTTATTATATGCGGCGGAAAAGACAAGGGAATCCCATTTGACGGATTGGCGCGCGATCTTTGCACTATGGTAAAGGCGGTGGTGCTTACGGGCGCTACGGCACAAACCATAAAAAATGAAATAGAAAAATGTCCTCTTTACGATAAAAATTCCTTGAGAGTAGAGCTTGTTGCGGATTTTTGCGATGCCGTGAAAATGGCGCGTGATATTGCGTGTAAGGGAGATACGGTGCTTTTGTCGCCTGCATGCACAAGCTTTGATGCTTTCAAGAATTTTGAGGAGCGGGGCAACACGTTTAAAAAGGTTGTAAATGAATTTGAATAAAACGAAAGGATATATAAATGGAACTTAAAGAGCTTATAATTTCACTCTCGTCGCTCATGTCGGTAACGGGATGCGAAAATTACAGCGCGGATAAATTGAGGAATATTATCGGTGATGTGTTTGACCAGAGCTATACCGATAAAATAGGAAATCATATATTCGTGAAAAAGTGTGGCAGGGAAAATGCTCCCAAGATTATGATCGACTGCCATTTTGACGAGATAGGACTGATAGTCTCGGATATTTGCGAGGGAGGATTTTTGAAGGTTGCAAATGTTGGCGGTGTTGATACCAAAATTCTGCAGTCGGCGGAAGTTATAATTTACGGTGACCGCGAAATATACGGAGTGATATGCTCAACTCCCCCTCACCTTATGTCTCCCGGCACAGCCGATAAAGCAAAGGAAATGGGAGATATTCTCATAGATACGGGAATATCCAAGGAGGAGCTTGAGAAGATATGTACCGTAGGAACTCCCATTGGATTCAAGCCCAAATATTCAGAGCTTCTCGGAGGCAGGCTTGCCGGCAAGGCATTTGATGACAAGGCTTGCGGAGCTTGCGCGGTATATGCGCTTTCGCAGATTCAAAAAGAAGAGCTGTGCGGGGATGTTTATTTTGCCTTTACCACTCGCGAGGAGGTAGGCGGCTTTGGCGCGGCTACATCCGCGTACGGAATAGATCCCGACTATGCACTTGTAATGGACGTTACAAATTCATGGGTGCCTGATACAGAAGGGAAAAAGTGGAGCATTATAGGTAGCGGAGTTGCTATTTCGGTCTCCGCTGTTACAAACAGAAAGCTCACAAAAATGACACGGAATATTTGTGATGCAAACAATATAAAATACACTCTGCGCGCAGAGCCGAACAATACGGGTACGGATGCAAACAAAACGGGTATTACTCATTTTGGTATTCCCACGGTGCTTGCCAGTCTCCCTTTGAGAAATATGCATACGTCAAACGAGATACTTTCTCTTGAGGATGCTACGGCTTTATCTGAGCTGACACGCAGGTTTGTTACTTCCAAAGAAATCGCGGAGGTGTTTGCAAGATGAAATACACAGGCGTTGAATTGCTCGAAAAACTCAGCATGCTTTTCGGTCCTTCGGGATGCGAGGGAGAGGTCGCGGAATTTATAGTTGACCAGATACAGGGAGACTGTGATTCCATAGAAACAGACAGAGTGGGAAATATTATAGCAAGGATCTCGGGCAGAGGAATAGAGTACAATCCCGAATCTCCCAAAAAAGTCATGGTATGCGCCCACATGGACGAGGTCGGAGTCATGGTTTCCGACATCACCGAGGAGGGCTATCTCAGATTCTCAACAGTAGGCGGAATATCCCCCACGGTGCTTCTTGACAAAAAAGTCATTCTTCTTTGCGAGAACGGCAAAAAAATAAACGGCGTTATATCATCAAAGGCTATTCACATGCAAACGGTTGAGGAAAGAGGCAAGGTCATTCCCACAAGTAAGATGTATATAGATATCGGCGCAAGCAGTGAAGCAGAGGCAAGACAGTATGTTGAAATAGGCACTGTGGGCGTATTTGATTCGGATTTTGTGCTTTTTGGCGAAGCGGACAATCTTATCAAGGGTAAGGCGCTTGATGACAGACTTGGATGCGCCATCATGATAGATATAATGAGAGAGCTTTACACAAATGGTAAGGGGCTTGAGTATGACGTATATTTTGCCTTCACATGCTGCGAGGAAATAGGAATTTCCGGAGCAACCGTTGCGGCAAACAAAATACGTCCTGACGTTGCCATAGTGCTTGAATCGACCGCCGTAGCGGATATCGCGGGAGTGCCTGCGGCATCCAAGGTGGCAATTCTTGGAGAGGGCGGAGCTATATCCCTTATGGACAGAAGCACCATATACGATAGAAATACAGTAGAGATCGCTCTTGCGGCGGCAGAAAATTACGGCATCAAGGCGCAGATAAAGAAGTATATTTCCGGCGGAAACGATTCTGCAAATATCCAGAGAAGCGGAAAGGGAGTAAAGGTGCTTTCTCTCTCCGCGCCTTCAAGATATATACACAGCGCGTCTAACGTAATACACAGAGAAGATGTTGATGCTATGCGTAGCCTGACATATACTCTTATCGCAAACGGAAAAATTTAAAACAAACGGAGAAGGAAAATGCTTAATACGCTTAAATCGCTCAATAACTGCTCAGGTGTTTCGGGCAGAGAGCAAAATATTGCAAATAAAATACTCACTTATATCGCGCCCTTGACGGATAAGGTATGGGAGGATCCCATGGGAAATCTCATCGCTGTCAAGTACGGTGCCGGCGAAAACAAAAAGAAAATAATGCTCTGCGCTCACATGGATGAGATAGGATTTATAGTTACTCACATTGACGACAAGGGATTTGTCAGAATAAGCCCCATTGGCGGCATTAACTTTATCGCTGCGGTATATGGATACGTAGTTTCCGAAAAGGGAGTAAAGGGAGTTCTTGTCCCCGACGGAGGAACAAAGGCGGGGGATATCGGCGCGGACAAGGTCTATATCGATATCGGAGCAAAGGACAAAAAGGATGCAGAGAAGAAGGTGCAGATAGGAGATACCTTCAACCTCGAATCAAACGTGACAAGAATAGGCAAGAAAATATGCGGCAGACCTATGGACGACCGCATTGGTTGTGTTGCGCTTATCGAGATAGCAAGAAAAATGTCAGAGGGCTGTAAACACGATGTTTATTTCTGTTTCTCCGTTCAGGAGGAGGTAGGAGTTCGCGGATCAAAAACTGCGGCATTTGGCATTGAACCCGATTATGCGATCGTTTATGATGTGACCGGTACAGGCGATGTTCCCGGCGCAAAGCCTATGGCTTGCTCTGTCGGCGGCGGGGCGGCTATCAAAATTAAGGATAATTCTGTAATTTGTGACCGCGAGACCACTCAGAAGCTTATGTCTGTTGCAAAGGATAATGAGATAAAGTATCAGTGGGAGATACTGACGTACGGCGGCACGGACACATCGTCCATTCAGATGTCTCGCGCGGGATGCAAGGCGGTGGCACTTTCAATTCCCACAAGATATATTCACACGGGCGTAGAGATGATAGATATGAGTGACGTTGAGGCATGTGTTGATCTTACACTTGCATTTTTGAGGGAGATATAATTCCGATATGATTTTTTCAGATAAAATATTAGAGCTTTGTCAAAATGCAGAGCGCGATCTGGCTCCTTTGTTTGCCAAAATAGACGAGGTATCTTTCTATAATACTCAGAAGATAATGGAGTCATTTAGTGAGAACAGAGTTGCTACGGCAATGTTTGATTCCACAAGCGGCTACGGATATGATGACAGGGGAAGAGATACTCTCGATAAAATATGGGCAGAGGTCATGGGCGCCGAGGCGGCATTCGTAAGACATAATATAGTAAACGGTACGCAGGCACTGACCATAGGACTGTTCGGACTGCTGCGTCCGGGAGATCTTATGGTCTCGGTTGCGGGAAAGCCCTACGATACTCTTGAGGAAGTAATAGGAATTGCCGGCAGGCCCGGAGACGGCTCACTTGCGGATTTCGGTGTAAAATATTCTCAGATAGAGCTTATTGATAACAAGACTTTGGATTTTGAAGCTATTGAGAAGATACTTCTTGAGAACATTAACGCAGGTAAACCCGTAAAGGTCATATTTGTTCAGCGTTCCAAGGGATATCTGAACAGGCGAACACTTACCGTGGCGGAGATAGGCGAGCTTGTAAAGCTTGTAAAGAGTGTTTCTCCCGACACTTACGTTGTTGTGGATAACTGCTATGGTGAATTTACCGAAAAATACGAGCCTACGCACGTAGGTGCGGATATGATCATTGGATCGCTCATCAAAAATCCCGGTGGTGGAATGGCTGAAACGGGAGGATATATTGCAGGTACGGCGCGCGCGGTAGAGCTTGCGTCTTACAGACTTACATCGGTCGGCTGCGGACTTGAGGTAGGAGCGACCATGGGGCAGAACAAGAGCCTTTATAAGGGGCTTTTCTATGCTCCTCACACAACGGCGCAGGCGCTCAAAACAGCTCATCTTGCGGCACATATATTCGGCTCTATGGGATACAAGGTAAATCCTGTGTGGGATGAGGAGCGTTCTGATATTATTCAGACCGTAATAACAGAGTCTCCCGATCTTTTGTGCGCGTTCTGCAGAGGAATACAAAAGGGCTCTCCCGTAGATTCCTTTGTCACTCCCGAGCCTTGGGAAATGCCCGGATATACAAGTCAGGTCATAATGGCGGCGGGAGCATTTACGCAGGGTTCGTCTATTGAGCTTTCTGCAGACGGCCCCATGAGACCGCCATACACAGTATATTTCCAGGGCGGACTTACATACGAAAGCGGCAAAATAGGCATAATGTCGGCGGCTCAGTCTGTTCTTGAATTTTCGGGAAATGAATAAGAGGTATTATTGTGAAGAAAACTGCTAAATTGTTATTGATATTGATATGCGTTGTTTTGATCGCTTCGAGCTTTGCGGCATGCTCAAAAAAAGATATCCCCGACGGATATCAGCTCGTTGCAAGAGAAGGCGATAATTTCCGACTCTATGTGCCTACGAGAGGTTGGATGCCCAACACTGACGGTGGAATTACAGGCGCGTATTATTCTGTCATAGACGACGAGACGGATTCGCCCATTGCGTACGTCAGAGTATATACTCCGGATGATTCCGAGGGTTGTAAAACGGTTGAGGAATATTGGGAAATATGTGACGCAAAGCTCTCTGCAGAGCTCAAGGAGTATAAATATATTGAGAGCGAAAGCGGTAAGACCGTTCTTGGCGGCCAAAGCGCACATAAATACGTTTATACTGCGCAAATGGGCGTGGGTACAGAAGGAAACGAGATAAAGTACGTGCCCTATAAGTTTATGCAGATAATTACCGTGTACAGAGAAAACATATACGTTATGATGTTCTCGGCACTTGAGTCGGAGTATGCAAACCGACTTGTTGATATGAACGGAAATCCCGATGAGGAAGATAAGGGTATAATAGGAAACTTCAGATTTGCCGAGCCTTATTCATCCGATGAGAAGAAAAAGTATGACAAGAAGGTGGATATCCCCGAGGGTATGAAGCTTGCATCTACCAAGGAGCGCCCCTATACGCTGTTTATGCCCGATGACGGCTGGAGTATTGAAAGAGGTGCAAACATAACCACAGTTTCCACATCAGACAAATCTAACCTTACCGTACAGTACACCATGCCCGACGGAACAGATCATGACATTCAAAAATATTGGGATAAGTGTATTGAAGACTACAAGAATGTTATGACTGTGGGCGAGGAGATTTCCAAAGCAACGAAGAAGATAGGCGGAGTTGACGGCGGAATCGTAGGCGAATTTTCCGGAGTTAGCGGTGGAGTTGAGTACAGATTCAAGCAGGCCATAGTGCTCAAGGGAGATGTTTTCTATGTGATAACTTATACCGCAACGGCAGAGAATTACGACAAGCATATATCCGACGTAAATAAAATGATAGATAATTTCATTGTAAAATAAAAGGGAATTGCCATGATATATATGGATAATAGCGCAACCACAAGACTTTGTGATTGCGCTAAGGAAAAAATAATATCTGCGCTTGATTGCTATGGAAACCCTTCGTCCCGGCATTCACTTGGTATAGAGGCGAAAAAGCTTATTGGCGAGGCGAGAGATAATGTGGCATATTCGCTTGGATTGAAAAAAGGGTATGCGCACAAAATTGTGTTTACTTCTTGCGGTACCGAAGCGAATAATCTTGCTATATTCGGAAGCGTTTATTCTAAGGACAGAAAACGCGGCAACAAGATAATTACCACGAACTCGGAGCATCCGTCTGTTGAAAATGCTATGCAGAGGCTTCAAAAAGACGGGTACGAGGTCATCAGACTGTCCACTGTTGGCGGGAAGCTTGATATCGAGGAATTCCGCAGGCACATGGATAAGAGCGTAATACTTGTTTCGGTTA
The DNA here is from genome assembly GCA_015063545.1 of Oscillospiraceae bacterium. Lineage (GTDB taxonomy): Bacteria > Bacillota > Clostridia > Oscillospirales > CAG-272 > SVTX01. Next base: position 25,365 of record SVTX01000026.1, read on the forward strand.
TGACAGTGAACAACGAGACGGGCGCGGTATACGATATAGGCAATATATTTTCCGAGGCAAAAAAAATAAATCCCGACGTTGTTACACATACCGATGCGGTTCAGGGTTATCTCAAGGTAAAAATGGATATCGGCAGGCTGAGCGCTGACCTTGTAAGTATAAGCGCGCATAAAATACATGGTCCTAAGGGCGTTGGTGCGCTCTGTATAGCTCCTGATATCATCAAAACAAAGAAAATCATCCCTCATATTGTGGGTGGCGGCCAAGAGAACGGTTTGCGTTCGGGTACGGAGAACTTGCTGGGTATGGTCGGCTTTGGGGCGGCGGCGAAAGCCGGATTTGAAACTTTTGATTCAAAACGCGAAAAACTTCTTGAGCTCAGACACATATGCGAGGAACAGATTGTTTTGGCTGGAGCAAAAATAAACACTCCCACAGGAGAGCGAGCTCCCCATATAATCAGTGTTGCTTTGCCGAGGATAAAAAGCGAGACTATGCTTAACTTTTTATCCGGAAAGGGAATATGCGTGTCGGCAGGCTCAGCATGTTCATCGCACTCCCAACATATATCAAGTTCGCTTGTGGGATTTGGTCTTTCCGGGGAGGAGGCTGATTCAACGATACGAGTCAGTCTTTGTGAATACAATACCGAGAATGAGATAAAACAGCTTGGCGAGATACTCGGGCTTGGAATACAGATGCTTATAAAATTCAAAAGATAATTTTGAAGGGTGTTTTGCATAAAAACACCCTTTTTTTTCTTGGTTTATTTGTTATATAAAAAATAAAAATTTTTTAAAAAAAGGTATTGACAAACAAAAACGTCTGTGATATAATAGACAAGTCGCAAGGCAGAAGCCTCGCGATCATGGAAGCATAGCTCAGTTGGGAGAGCATCTGCCTTACAAGCAGAGGGTCATAGGTTCGAGCCCTATTGTTTCCACCATTCAGCTTGACTCTCAATAGAGGGATGAGC
>SVTX01000069.1 GCA_015063545.1 Oscillospiraceae bacterium
CAAACGGTGATTTTACAGTATCATCCGCAACTTGTTGCGGTATCTCATCAGCCCGTAGGGCTGGATATCATCAAGCCGCAGGAAAGATACACGCTGGCGCGTGATGAGATACAGCCCCGAAGGGGCTGATGATATACACCACGCTTCGCGCGGTGATGTAAGGAGCGAAGCGACGGAATAGCGAGCCTGCGAGCGTCTATGCCAAGCCTGCGGGAACCCCCAAAGCTCGGCAAGCTCGCTTCGGGGCACCCCTACTGCGGCTTGGATAAACAAAAAAGGAACTTTTGGTAGACAAAAGTTCTCTTTTTGTTGCGAAGAAACGCGCAAACGGTGCGTAAGCGTAGGTAAAAACGCCAAAAAGGTGCGTAATTTACTTGACAACTTTACATACCCAAAACATAAAATCCATTATGCTGCTTTGCTTTGTTTAACCATTCTATTAAAGTTTCATAATCTAATGGCTTGTTTTTTTTAATCTCCTCGATAATAGTATCTATTAGAGAGGGGGAGTAGTAATTAATGCCGAATATATCAACTACTCCGCATTTTAAATTGCCATACATGCCGCAATTTAAAATGCGGCTATATTCATTATAGAACATATTTTCATTACTTACATATAGTGAATCATTTTGCCAATTAACTATACTATCAACACTTATTATTTTTTTGTTTTTTGTTCCAACAGGCAACTTGCAAAATTGCAGCTCGATAAACATGGATCCGCCAAACGCCCGTCTTTCTTCTTGAGAGTTAAAAGTATAAAATAACATTTTATCACCGCCATGCTTTTGTATGTATTTATAAATATACCACACTTTCGCAAATAAATCAAGGCACAGCCTTGTATATCATCCGCAACTTGTTGCGGTAGGTTTTTAGTGAAATATTCGGCTTGCGCCGAATGTGAAATAATTTCCTTTGGAAATTGTTAAATATTGCTCCTTCGTCGCAATGTGAAATGAAATTTGCCCACATTCGCGAAGCGAATATTTCACATTTGCAGAGCAAATATTTCACAGCGAAGCTATTTCACTTGCCCGCAAGGGCAAATTTCGTTGAAAAAAGCACACATTGTCTTGGTAGACAAATGTGTGCTTTTTTCTGGTGGAGACAGTAGAACTCGAATCTACGACCCCTTGCATGTCAAGCAAGTACTCTAACCAACTGAGCTATGCCTCCGTGTACGGCTTATTATACTACACGGTGCCAAAAAATGCAAGAGTTTTTTTGAAATATTTTCAAATTTACAATTTTGTCATAGAAATGCCGCTGTATTTGTTGTATTATAAAGGAAAGACATTACTTTCCAGGAGGCATTGTATGAAAATTGGAGCAATGATTCTCGTAAACGAGAATATAGATGCCGAGATCGCCATAAAGAAGGACCTCGGATTTGATAACTGCCAGCTTGTATGCTGGGATCATTCGGTTATGACCGATGAGATCGCGCAGATGGTCAACGATGCGCAGAAAAAGCATAATATGGAATTCACCGCGTTCTGGTGCGGTTGGTCCGGGCCTTGCGTATGGAACTTTACCGAGGGCCCTCAGACCATAGGTCTCGTTCCTAAGGAATACCGACGCATGAGAATTGAAGAACTCAAGCACGGCGGAGATTTCGCTAAGAAAATAGGTATAAAGAACGTTATCACTCACGCGGGCTTTATCCCCGAAAACCCCGCAGATGAGAACTATCTCGGTCTTGTTGAGGCTATATCCGAGATCGCTCATTATTTCAAGGAAATAGGATGCAACTTCCTCTTTGAGACAGGTCAGGAAACACCCACTACCCTTCTTCGTACCATCGAAGCGGTTGGCACTGATAACCTTGGCATAAACCTTGACCCCGCAAACCTTATCATGTACGGTAAGGCTAATCCCGTTGACGCTCTTGACGTTATAGGAAAGTACGTCATGGGTGTTCACGCAAAGGACGGCTGCTACCCCACCACGGGCGCAAATCTCGGCCGTGAAACTCGTATCGGCGACGGAAAGGTAAACTTCCCTGTTTTCCTCAAGAAACTTCATGACGTAGGATACGACGGAGCTCTTTCCATCGAGCGTGAGATCGAGGGTGAACAACAGATCATTGACGTTATGGCATCCGTCAAGGATCTCAACGAGATCATAGGAGGCTTTGACGCATGAGAGTAGCAATAGTAGGCGTTGGAGGAATGGGAACAAACCATTTCAATATACACAAAAGCATGGAGGGTACGACGCTTGTTGCGGCGTGTGACCTTCAGATAGACAAGCTCCGTGAAAAGACCGAAGGAACAGATATTCACGCGTACTCGGACTTTTACGAAATGCTTGAAAAAGAAAAGCCCGATATCGTTGACGTATGCACTCCTACATATCTTCACGCGGAGCATTCAATAGCGGCTATGCGCGCGGGAGCTCACGTTATATGCGAAAAGCCTATGGCTCTCTGCAAGGAACAGGCGGCACAGATTATGGCAGTTGCAAAGGAGACGGGTAAGACCTTTATGGCTGCGCACGTGCTTCGTTTTATGGGACCGTACGCGTATCTTTGCGATGTGATAAGAAGCAAAAAATACGGGGATCCTCTCAAGATCCGTATGAGCCGTATGAGTGGAACTCCCACGTGGAGCTATGAGAATTGGATGATGGATAAGGACAAGAGCGGACACGCTGTGCTTGACCTTATGATTCACGATATTGACCTTATTCAGTATATGCTCGGTCAGCCCCGTGATATTGTCGGCGCGCATTACGAAATGAACGAGCTTACAAACTACGCGTCGGTGAATTATATCTACGACGGCTTTTCCGTATCCTTTGAGGGCGGTTGGTTCAAGACGGACATCGGCTTTGAATCCGACTATTTCGCTATATTTGAGGGCGGCTACGTAAAGCTCAAGGACGGCGTACTCACGGACAACGGACAGGTAGTTGACCTTGACCGCGCAGACGTCATTGAGGACACGGGAATAAACATCTCCAATGCCGACGGATACGCTCAGGAGATACGTCATTTTATTGACTGCGTAAAATGTGGCAAAGCCCCCTCCGTCACTCCCGAAAGCTCGGCGGACAGTGTTGCCCTTATTGCCAAAACACTTGACAAGCTTACAAATATATGACAAAAACCACAGTTTTTAAAAATCTTCTCATTGACGGGGTGCTCACGGATATTGAATGTACCCACGGAAAAATTTCGCGCATTGGCAAGCTTGGCGGCGACGGAATCGACATGGGAGGCAAAAAGGCATTTGCGGGACTATTTGACATTCATACCCACGGCATAGGCGGTCTTGACACTATGGACGGCGAGATTGGGAAGCTCTCAGAGCTTTACGAGCTC
>SVTX01000027.1 GCA_015063545.1 Oscillospiraceae bacterium
ACTAATTTTGCTTTGTACTTATCTCTTGTTGTTCAATTGTCAAGGTTCAATTTTTTCGCTCCCAAATCGCGAGAGCTTTTTGATTATATCACACGCAAAACCATTTGTCAAGACTTTTTTAAAAGTTTTTTGAGTTTTTTTGTGCGATGTCGTTGTTGATTTTTCCACAGCGACTTGATCATTTTACCACAACACTTTTTGTTTGTCAATAGTTTTTTTGAATTTTTTTTGATTTTTTTCAAATGTCGTAGTAACATACATTTTATGTCGTATATTTTTTCTCTATTCATGAAAAACTAACAAAAACGAGAAAATTTCAGAGGTGGTCATGGTCGCGATATTTGTCCGCACGGTTATCATTTACTTCATTTTAGTTATAATAATGCGAATTATGGGAAAAAGACAGCTCGGAGAACTGGAGCTTTCCGAGCTTGTGGTTACTTTTTTGCTGTCCGAAATAGCTTCTTACCCTATTACGTCTCCGAATTCCAGCTTTGTTTCCACAATCATTCCCATAGCTACGCTCGCCGCACTTGAAATCGGCACGTCGTTTATAATGCTAAAGATTCCTGCTATCAAGCGGCTACTTTCTTCTTCCCCCTCCGTCGTGATATCCAAAGGCATCATCGACATTAAAGCTATGAAAAAAGCAAGAATATCCATTGACGAGCTTCTCTGCCAGATAAGACAAAACGGGATTTACGACCTGCAGGAGGTGGACTACGCCATACTTGAGGAAAACGGAAAAATGTCCGTTATCCCCAAAAGCATGTACCGTCAGCCCGACAAGCACGACATGAACATTCAATGCAAGGACAGTGGCGTTATGCATGTTCTTGTTTCCGACAAAAAACCAAACATATACGCACTTAACCGTCTGAACAAGGATAAGGCGTGGTTGGAAAGAAAGGTCAAAAGTCTGGGCACAACGGTTGGCTCTATATTCTGCATGACTATTGACGATGCCGGCAAAATCTTTATTCAGAAAACTGATGGGACACAAATAATAAGGTAAAAGCCTCCCCCCAAGGGAAAGGCTTTTACATATATGTTTCAAGTCCATCGATGTTATAAATATAAACTCCGCCCACATCGTCGCCGTTACCGACCTCACAGTTTCCTTTTGACATCTTCATGCTATAAGGAAATTTATCAAACACCAGAATATTTTTTACGCGATCAGTATCTGCGTTTTTATTCCATGCAAGCCGTTGTTTGCGAATTCTTCTTTTATCACTGCTGCCGCGAGCCACTGTTCCTCTTTTGCCGCTTCTCGCAACCGGCATAGTCCACTTGTAAAACTCCAAATGCTCCGCATCGCAAAAACAACATTGCCAGTGTTTTCTTTTTCTCAGTGTACAAAGCACATTCACAGTTTCACCATCTTTGTGCGCCGTAATTGATAAACGTCCGAAAGCATGTGCGCCAAAGGGAAATACTCGTGTTTTCAATATCCTGTATCCTTTTGAGGAAAAGCATTTGCGAACTTTCAACAATAAAACTATTCCTTTGATAAGCCTGTAAACAAAATACAACGCTATAAGCGACAATACCGCTATCAATATAGGAACGTTTCTGATTTGCGTTGTTCCCGGTTCAGGCAAAAACAAAACCAATGCAATAATTGCACCTATTATGTACAATACAAATTCCATCAAAACGTTTTCCCTTCCGATTTATTTCTACACCCCTTGCAAATATCCGCAAGAGGACATCCTGAACATTTTGGCGAGCGAGCAATACACACGTCGCGTCCAAATTGCACGATGCGGTGGCAAAAGTCACTCTGCTCGTGAGGCTCAACAAGCTCGGACATAATTTTTTCAACCTTTACGGGATCCTTGAGGCTCTCGTCGTACATTCCAAGTCTGCCGCATATACGGATACAGTGGGTATCCGCAACTATTGCGGGCTTTTTATAAAGGTCTCCCAAAAGCAGATTTGCGATTTTTCTGCCTACTCCCGGGAATTTCAATAGCTCGTCCATATCATCGGGGATAACTCCACCGTACTCATCGCAAAGCAGCTTGCACGACCGCTTTATGTCCGAAGCCTTCATTCTATATAATCCGCAGGGCTTGACTATATTTTCGATTTCCGTGATGTCGCCGTTGCCAAGAGCCTCAGCCGTCGGGTATTTTGAAAAAAGCTCGCGGCAAATGATATTGACGCGCGCATCGGTACACTGCGCCGAAAGTCTGCCCATAACAAGCAGTTTCCATGCATTTTCCTCACCGCCACCCCATTCAAGCGCGCAGAGCGCATCGGGATAGAGTGCTTTCAATCGCAATACAACTTCGGCTATTATTTGCTTCCTTTTATCCATAACAACGACCTTCTCTTCTTTTATATCGTTATTATACACCTCAGCACGAAATTTGTCAACCTAACACACTCTGTCTTATGAGTGCAGAATCAATATCGGTCAAAGCGCGGTCACCGTCAATATCGGCGGCGGGAATAAGAAAAGCATGATTGTTGGGAAACTGCCCTTTTTCAGACTCTAAAAGCACCAAATCAAGCACATCAAGAGTGCCGTCACAGTTTACGTCTCCCGTGCCGATAAAGCTCTTTAACGGTGATATAAAACTCATGTTGTCATACTTATATGAATTGCAACCGATCTCTTCCTTACCAAACCAATCCCTATGAGATGTTTTTCTAATAGCGTCATCGCTTTTAAGAAAACTGTCATACTCCACAGATGCAAACATCTCCGGGTAATCGTCCCACGTGACATCAACATGATACCATTCGCCGTCTATTTTGGCGATATTCCATATATGCATCATGCTGTCGGATGCAACAAACGTGCACTCAATTCCGGCTGCGCGCAAAAGCGCCATATATGTATAAGTGTAGCCTTGACACGTCCCCTGTTTCTTGTCAAAAAAGGAATACATATTATCCGAAGATAAGCTTTCATCATAAGAAAAATTCAAGCACAAATAATCATGTAATAACAGTGCTTTCTCCATATCACAAGCATTTTCGTCTATGAGCAACAGCGCCCTCTGTATTTCTGCGTTGCAAACCTCTCTTGCAAGCTCACGCTGTGTTTCATTCATACTGTACGACGGATAAAGCCTTATGATCTTACCTCCCACAGCATCATAAGAAAATTTTGTACTCACATAGTAAAGTTCGGGGTTGTTTTTTAAAACCGCAGTAAACTCACGCTGCAGTAGCGCAGATTCCGGACTGTGCCTTGAAACATCAATAATTTCTTCCATACTTAACATACCTATTAAAATACTATCGTACAGGCTATCTTCTGTTATAATGCTGTTTTCTTCAAACGAACACAGAAACATAAGCATCACAGCAACACAAGCAACACAGCATAATATTTTCAAAAACACATTGTAAAACCGCATATCTTCCTCTCCTTCTTCGAAAATCTCATGTACATTTTATGCAACAAAAGCAAAAAAGAGAGCGCAACGCGCTCTCTTTTTCAATGATTTATTTGTATATTAGTCTGTAGTTACTACAGTGCAGTTAGCAGTCTGACCTGCCCAACGCTGATCCTTTGTAACAGCGTCCCATTCAGCCTTTGTACCGCCAAACTTTACAGTTGTATAGTAAGAGCAGTTATAAAAAGCATTTTCTCTGATAGCGGTGATCGCCTTTGTAAGCGTTATGCTCTGGAGGTTTACAAGTCCTGAGAACACGCCGGGATTAAGAACGGTAACGCCCTCACCAACAGAAATATTATTGACACCCGTGCAGTTTGCGAAAGCATATCCGCCAATGTTCTTAACGGAATTAGGAATATTAACGCTCTTAAGAGCAGCACAACCGGAGAAGGCATTGTTTCCTACAGAAACTACACCTACGGGGATCTTAACATATTCAAGAGAAGTACATCCTTCAAACGCGCTCTCGGGAATATCAGTGATGTGTGCGGGAATAGCCACCTTGTTAAGATTTGCACATCCTCTGAATGCCATAGTTGCAATATTTGAATATGCCTTGGAATCATCGGGAAGAACAAGGTCGCCGTCAAGCAGAAGCTCTTTGCCTGCCACAATCTTTCCGGAAGCATCAAGAATTCCAACGTCTGCCTTCATAAGGGCATCCCATCCATATACAAGCTCTCCTGTCTCGGAGTTATAAAGACCTGCAGTGAACTTGGAGGTCTTCTTTGCTCCGCAGTCACACTTCTTATTGCTAAATACATGTATTTCTCTTGTGGTTTCAGAGTAATCACACTTCTCACACTTGGATACTGCAACGTGATATACATTGCCGTTCAAATCATCCTCGGAATATGTAGTCTTAAGCTCATGAGCTACATTCTTGACCTCAAATGTCTCACTACCCTTTTCTCCACAGTAGCAACTATAGTAATATGTCGATGCCTGACCGCACGTGCCCGCGGTCTTCAGATATTTCTCAGCTATACTCTTAGACGAGAAATCATGCGCATGAGGCTTTTCTTCCTCCTTGGAGCATGCGCAAATGCATACTGTAAGAGCCAAAACAGTAATCAAAGCCAGAACGATCGAAACTATTTTTTTCATGTCATACCTCTTGTTTTGAAAATACTATATATACATTATAACTAATTAATCGGATTATGTCAAGAGCGTTAATTAAAATATTTGCACATTTTTTGTACGGACGGATCTTTTTACACTGCACAAACTGCCGCCCGTCAAAAAAAGTACGGACGCTTATTGCGTCCGTACTGAATAATATTCAATTGTAATTCAAAATTTGTTTTCTATGTAAATAGATTTTGAAAATCCTGCATACCGAGGATATGTAACCCACCGAGCCGTGTAACCGTAGAAATGGAACCCTGTTTTTCAGGGCGGCGCCCTATCCGAAGCTTAACTGCTCCCAACATCTCGTTCTCCATCGGGACAAGTCAACCGCATGGGGCGAGGAGGTCTGCAAACCACTCCGCGAATTTATTTCGGGCTCCTTTAATCAGCTGTGGGTCTCAATCTGTCGGATATCACAAACTAAGCAGGATTTTTATTAAATTTAAGTTTGGATGGATTTAATTTTCCATTGGTCGAATTCCCTTTTGACCGTATTTTTATTTTGTACGTTTTAAGTGAATCCTATACTTTTTTATCAAGCGTCGTAGTCTTCCTCGGAGTCAAACATATCGTCAAAATAGTCTGCTACCTTGTCAAACTCATCGTCATCGTCGATAGTTACGAACATTTCTTCTCCACTCTCATCTTTCTCCTTTTTGAGAAGAACATATTCTATCATACCGTCGTCACTTGCTGCCGAATCAGACGGAACCATTGCAAAATACTCTATGCCGTTAATCTCGGCGCTTCCGATAACCTCGAATTCAGTTTCGTTGCCATCCTCGTCGGTCAATGTATAAAATTCACTTTCAAATTCTTGTTCGTTCATTGGTGTAAATCTCCTTTCGGATTATTTGGTGCTGTCGGGAATCTATTCCCCTGCCGTCGTAAGACTCTTTGCGCTTCTACTTTGAAAGAGACTTTCGCACCAGCACATCCCCTTTTCAAAGCGTTCCGTCTCGCGAATCTTTTCGGCTCACCCTTTATCCACTTGTATTATAGCACATATTTCGGGATTTGTCAATACCTTTGTGCAAAATATATTTAAAATTTAGTGTGTTAAAGTGTTTTATGGACACTTTGCTTTAAAAATCAAGAAAAATCAAGGATTTCAGAGAGAATATAGTTACTCACAAGCATACCTTTTTCGGTAAATCTGCAATTATTTTCACTCAAAATCACAAATTCGGGACAAAATTTTTTTAGCTTTTTCCCGAATTCTTCATCAAAGTTCTTTCCAAAACGCGCTTCATATTGTAAAATATCCACTCCGCGCGCAAGCCTCATTCCGAGCATGATATATTCGTTCTCTGCCATGGATGGAGAGATATTCTCCTCGTCCTCGCGCGTACCGAGACCTTTTGTCACAATATAAGCGTCGATATTCCGAGAATTGGCAAATCTTTTACCTGAAACAAAGGAATGCGCGCCGGATCCAAACCCGATATACTCGTCACACATCCAATATTTAAGATTGTGGCGCGACTCACATCCCGGCTTTGAAAAATTGCTTATTTCATATTTAGTATATCCCGATTTACGCAGAATATCACTCATTCTTTCGTACATATCGCAGACTGTGTCCTCGTCGGGCAACACAAGTGACTCTCGCTTGTGGTAAAATCTTGTTCCTTCCTCGATCTTGAGGCAATAGGATGAGATATGCTCGGGAGAAAACGCCGTCAACACTTTAAGAGACGCTTCAAAGCTCTCCATACTTTGCTCGGGGATCCCGTACATCAAGTCCGCCGAAATGTTGTCAAATCCCGCTCGACGTGCGTCGGCATAAAAGTCCTCAAAATCCTTAAATTTGTGTATCCTTCCGAGAGCCTTTAATTCGCCGTCGTGTACCGACTGCATACCGATACTGAGCCTGTTTATGCCAATATCTCGCATACCCAAAAGCTTTTCAAGGTCTGCTATCTTGGGATTTGCCTCGGCAGTTATCTCCGCATCGGGTAATAAATCAAAGCAATCCCCGACACACCTGAGAATATCACCGAAATTTTCAAGTGACAAAAGCGTCGGCGTGCCGCCGCCAAAATACAGTGTGTCAACCCGTCTTTTTTGCTTCTGAATTTTCGCAAAAGCTCTTATTTCGTTCAATAGCGCATCCACGTACGAGTCAATTTTTTCGCGTTTAGCAGCCGCCGTTGAGCAAAAATCACAGTAATAGCATTTTGATGCGCAAAACGGGATATGGATATATACCCCAAGTCTGTCAGTTGTCATCGCCGAGCTTAAGCACTGCCATAAACGCTTCGGGGGTAACCTGAACAGAGCCAAGCTGACGCATCTTCTTCTTACCTTCCTTCTGCTTTTCAAGCAGCTTTTTCTTACGTGTAATATCACCGCCGTAGCACTTCGCAAGCACGTCCTTACGCATGGCCTTTACCGTCTCACGCGCAATTATACGCGAGCCGATAGCCGCCTGGATCGGCACCTCAAAGAGCTGGCGCGGTATGTTTTCCTTGAGCTTTTCCGCAATTCTTCTCGCTCTGCCGTATGCCTTTTCCTCATGCACTATAAAGGAAAGCGCATCCACCTGCTCACCGTTGAGCATAAAGTCGAGCTTTACGAGCTTTGATGCCTGATAGCCCTTCAATTCATAGTCAAGCGACGCGTAACCGCGCGAGCGGCTCTTGAGCGCATCGAAAAAATCGTAAATAATCTCGTTGAGGGGGAGATCGTAATGAAGCTCCACACGGCTTGAATCAATATATTTCATATCAATGAAAATTCCGCGTCTGTCCTGGCAAAGATCCATAAGTCCACCGACGTACTCGGTGGGAGTAATGATATTCGCCTTAACGATAGGCTCTCTTGCCTCCTCTATCTCGTCCGCCGTGGGATAGTTTGAGGGATTGTCAATGTTTATCGTCTCGCCTGTACGCAACTTAATCTCGTAGATAACGCCCGGCGCGGTGGTGATAAGGTCAAGATTGAACTCGCGCTCAAGTCTTTCCTCAATTATTTCCATGTGAAGAAGACCAAGGAATCCGCAACGGAATCCAAAGCCGAGAGCGACTGAAGTTTCAGGCTCAAAGACGAGCGCTGCGTCGTTAAGCTGAAGCTTTTCAAGGGCGTCGCGAAGGTCGGGATACTTTGCTCCGTCGGCGGGGTAAATTCCCGCGAAGACCATGGGCTGAACCGACTGGAATCCGGGAAGCGCCTCGTCTGCGGGGTTGTTTGCGAGAGTTACGGTATCACCCACGCGTGTGTCTCCCACGCTCTTTATGGACGCGGTGAAATATCCAACCTCGCCCGCAGAAAGAGACTCACACCTGCAAAGACCGAACGCCTCCATCGTGCCAACCTCGACTATCTCAAATTCTCTGCCCGTGCTCATGAGACGGATTTTGTCACCCGCACGGAGCGAGCCGTCAAATACTCTGATATTTACCACGACGCCAAGATAGCTGTCGTAATATGAGTCAAAAATAAGAGCCTTGAGGGGCGAATTCTCGTCACCCGTCGGCGCGGGAATATCACGGACTATCGCGTCAAGCACGTCCTGAATGTTAAGTCCCGTCTTTGCGGAAACAGCGGGACAGCCGTCGGCAGGTATGCCTATCTCGTCTTCGACCGCCGCCCTTACCCTCTCAATGTCGGCAGAGGGCAGGTCTATCTTATTGATTACGGGAATTATTTCAAGATCTGCGTCGACCGCAAGATACGCGTTTGCAAGTGTCTGCGCCTCAATGCCCTGCGTTGCGTCAACCACGAGAAGCGCGCCATCGCACGCGTTGAGCGAACGGGACACCTCGTAGTTAAAGTCCACGTGACCGGGAGTATCTATGAGATTGAGAACGTACTGCTCGCCGTCGGGTGCAGTATAGTCAAGCTTTACGGCACGAGCCTTTATCGTAATTCCTCTCTCGCGCTCAAGGTCCATATTGTCAAGAATCTGCTCCTCCATATCGCGCTTTGATACCGCGGAGGTGGATTCAAGTATTCTGTCCGCAAGGGTTGACTTGCCGTGGTCAATATGGGCTATTATGGAAAAATTCCTTATTTTTTTCATTCTGTCTGACTGTGACATTTATCATTTTCCTTTCGGGGTTGATCAAAACATATACAGAGATATTATATAATACTTTTTCAAAATTCTCAATAGGTTTGAAGAATTTTTTTATATGAAACTTTTATATGAGACAATATAGCAATATTTGTCCTTCTTTTGTTCGATTTCGTCTTGTATTTTAGCATTTTATGTCTTATAATGAAAGCGTATAGTATTAGATCTTGTCCAATTTTGAAAGGAAAGGTATATATGAAAAATTGTGCAATTATAGGTTTTGGAGGCATGGGCGGCTGGCACGCAAACGGAATACTCGGCAACCGTTTCGTGAATCTCTCAGGTGTTTACGATATAAATCCCGACAGACACGCAGTAGCGGCAGAGCATGGAATACGCGCGTACGCATCCGAGGCAGAGTTGCTTGCGGACAGTGACGTTGACTTTGTTGTAATTGCGACACCGAATGACGTTCATAAGGAAATAGCTATCCGCGCACTCGCGGCAGGCAAGCACGTTATAAGCGAAAAGCCCGTTACGCTTTCCTGCTCCGATCTTCAGGAAATGATAGACGCGGCAAACAAATACGACCGACGCTTCACAGTTCACCAAAACAGACGTTGGGACGGAGAATTTCTCGTCATGCGCGATATGTATAACAGTGGAAAGCTCGGTGACGTGTTCAGCATTCGCTCGTATGTTCACGGAAGCCACGGCATCCCCGGCGACTGGAGAAAGGAAAAAGAACACGGAGGCGGCATGATACTTGACTGGGGCGTTCATCTTATTGACCAGGTAATGCAGATAGTCACGGATAAGAAGCTCACCTCGGTATATTGCCGTTGTGACCATATCACAAATCCCGAGGTCGACGACGGATTTACTCTTGAACTTTATTTTGAAGATGATCTTACTGCGCACATCGAGGTAGGAACTTCTCACTTTATATCCATGCCACGTTTCACCATGTACGGCACAAACGGCAGCGCGCAGATCCCCGACTGGGGTAAGGATTGCCGTGCGGTCTACTGTACGAATTGGGAAATGAAGGACGTCGTTCCCGTAAAGACCGCAGCGGGCATTACAAAAACCATGGCGCCCCGTGACAAGAGCACCATTGAGGAGCATTTTATTCCACAGCCCGCCGCTGACGTACATGATTTCTACCGCAACTTTGTTGCCGCCATTGACGGTGAGGCAGAACAGATAGTTACTCATTCTCAAATGATGCAGGTAATGAAAATAATGGAAGCGGCATTTGAGTCCGACAGAACGGGACTCCCTGTACAAATGTAAGTAAAAGTTACAACGCAAAACGCCCTCGCTGTGCGAGGGCGTTTTTTGTTAAAATTTTTAGTCGGCAATCAGTTGCAGCAGCAACAAAGGATAAGAAGTGCTATGATAATAAGCCAAACCCAGTTATCGTTGAAAATTCCGCAAAGACAGTTGTTCATAAAGAACCTCCTTGTAAAATGTAATATAATAGCGAACGGTGTCGTTTGCCGTCCTCACTACTATATTATGCGGAAATTGACGATTGGTGATATAACATGTCGAAATTATATTTTTCACTTGACATCACATCAAAAAGCATGATATAATTTAATATAACAACTTGTGCGGAGGAAAACTATGAATTTCATTCACAATTTATTTTCTAATATTGGCAAGAAAATGAAAACGTTAGCATGTATATCGTTCATCATTATCATGATTTCATTCATTATTTTGGGCTTATCATTGATTATACTATCTATCAACTATTCAAGGGGAATCCTATTTGGATGCGGATTGTTTGTTATAGCATTGTCTCCTGTAATTGCGTGGTTAAGTGCATTAATGCTCTATGGCTTTGGTGAAATTGTAGATACTGCCATTACATTAAGAAAACATGTAACACCAACGGAGAAAGAAAAGACTGACTCAAACATTGTTATCCAAGAACACACATCACATATTGATGACATTCCTCAGAGATATGGCAACGTTGATAATACAAACGATTCTAATTCGAACATCCAAATTACAAATATACCTCCAGAAATAAACCTCAAGGAAGAAGAGGAAGATCCTACTCTATCACAGTTTTACAAAATATAAAAAATGCGCTTTCAAGATTTTTTCTTGAAAGCGCATTTTCTTAATTATTCTTGCCAAGAACAAGCTTTTCGGAATTGAGGAACGCATGTGCCGTAAGAAGCGAATCCGTTGGAATGAGCGCGCTGTCACCGCATTCTGTACACGTCACCTTTATGCCGTCATTTGTAAACTCAACGTCATAAGTGCAGTCCTCTCTCTGCTCTACACCGTCAGGAAGCGGCTCCCGCCCGTTTGGATGACATGTGCAGAATATTTTTCCCTCCGCATCAAGATCTCTCACAACAAACGTTACGATATCTACTATCTGCGAGTCGGTAATTACATCGTCATCTCCGCGCATGCCCTTGAAATCCTGTATTCCGCTTTCCTCAAGCATGTCAAGAAGTTCAAGCTCAGTTCTCGCAAGCTCGGATTTGACTGCATTTTCCTCCCCCACAAATCCGATGTTTATATCGGAATACGGACAGGGCAAAACAAACAGCTCCTTGGAGAAAAACAGCGACGTATTTACTGTAAATGTATGTGGCTTAGAGCAAAAAATACACGGCACCGTCAGTCTGACGGTATTATTGTCTTTTCGGTGTACAATGCTCATGTCGCTATTCTTACACGAACACTTGAGCTTCACCATATCGCCGGAAAGTGAAAATACACCCACAGGGCTGAGAACTCCCGAGCCGCATTCGGGACATCGGTATGCTACTGTTGTCTGCTTTACGTTCAAAACCATAAAATTTCTCCGTTCAAAATACTTTACTATGATTTTATGCTCTGTCTCCTACAGGTGACAGAGAATTTAATGGGGTTGAAACACACCGTGTGACAACCCCATATTTCAACTTGAGTATATTTTACTTCGTTGTTGATGTATTAAGCTGCGCCAAAAGCGCGGGAACGTTTGTTACAAACAAATTCTTTGCCTTGTAAGTTACGGGCTTCTCTGCAAGAATACCGCCGTTGCCGTCAGTTCCCTTGTACCATATTTCAAATCTCTCGTTAATAACAGCGTTCGTAGCCTGAGCATACCATACGGTCTTATCAAAGCCTTCGAAATAGCAGATAGCGTAGTAGGTTGTGGTCGTTTGACCCGACTTCTGCTCTACCTTGATAACGTCGGAAACGTCTCCCTTTGCCCTTCCATCTGTCTCAAGCCAATCCTCAATAGCTCCAAAATTGTTGTCTCGGAAATATCCCGGATTAACTTGTTTTATCGAATCACACCCTATGGTGATCGTCGAACCTTCGGGAAGATCATCGTTATACTTGTCTCCCAAATCTTTAAGGGCATCTGCGCTCATGCTGCCTCTCTTGAATTCCTTAAGGATCTTTTCGGCTGTTGCCTGATCGGACGTCAAAATATATCCGAGATTTCTCGTAAGATCGTAATCGAGGTCCATTGCTCTTTCAACAAAGTATACAGAAACCGTGGTCTTTTCCTTTTCCTTGGGCTTGCTTGTCTCTGTAGGCTTTTCTGTTGCGCTCTCGGATGCCTTGGCACTGGGCTTCTCTGTTGCCTTTTCGGTGGACTTTTCCGTATATTTCTCGGTAGCAGTATCTACAAGAGTATCGTTCTTCTCTGCAGGCTTGCCTGTTCCCTCTTCAACGATACCAAAGAGCCAATCCTCAAGCTTGCCGCCGTCGGACGTGTACTCAACCGTGTCTCTGTAATCCTCAATCTTGGGAGCTTCTGTGGGCTTCTCTGTGGGCTTTTCCGTAGGCTTGGTTGTAGGCTTCTCTGTTGCCTTTTCGGTTGCACCCTCTGTTGCATCGCCCGCCTTGGGAGTAACGGAAGGACCAACCTGATTATTGGTATCCTGCTCCTTCTTTGCTTCCTCCTCAGCCTTCTTCTGCTCCTCGATAAATACGAGATCAGCCTTTATAAGCTCAAAGAACTCTTCGGGAGTTGTCGCCTTCGCGATCTTCTCGGCTCTTTCCTTTGCGCTCTTTACAGCCTCATCGTACTTTGCATCGGTATCAAAATTCTTGGAATCAAGCTTTATCTGATACTTAAGTACGTCTGCGGTGTAGAAGTCTTCCTTATGAAGTGAAGGATACTTCTCTACATCATCATCATCCTTTGCAAGAGCATCTCTGAATTCATTAGCCTTTGCCTCGGAGAATTTTTGAGCAAGATAAACGATCTCGTAACAATCCTTAACAACGCCCTTGCCGACGCCTTCACCGTAGAAATCCTCATACTTTGCACCGAGGGTTTCCATGTAATCTTCAAGGTTCTTGATAACCTCTTTGATCTCTTCCTTGTCTTCCTTTGTAAGCTCAATGCCCATATCATAAGCGGCATTTGCATAAACAAGATACATCTGTACCTGATCCTTTGTCTGCTGCTCGAAGAAATCATACCATGTTCCGCTAAATTCCCCGAGGAACATCTTCTCATACTTTTGAGGATCCTGTCCGTACTGCTGAGTTCTGAGATCCTTTGAAAAATCCACACTCAACATGCTCATGTAAGATCCGTACTGATTATAGAAGCTCATGATGTTCTCGTTAAAGAAGAAACTCATCATCGCCTCATCTACCTTATAGTGACCACCCTCCTGCTTCATAACCTTGGACATTCTGAGGAATACACCAAAGCTGTTGAGAGCAGAGAGAACCAATACAAGCAAGATAGCCGCTACAAGAATTATACATACTGCAGCAATTATCTTACCCTTGGTTGTGTCCTGTTTCATTTTTTCTTTTTCAACGCGCGTGAGGTACTTTTCGGGATTATCGTACTCTGCCTGCGCTCTTTGAAGCTTGTTTCTGTTACCCTTTCCCATTTTAGGTTCCGCCTTTTCTAAGTTTTTTTGGTTAAATTAAATTGAAAATGAAAGAATTTCGCTAAAATTCTACAATCAACTATATATTATACCTCCATACAGTGACGAAAGGTTGAATAGTTTATGAATACTGCGAAAATTTTTTACACATTCATGATCATCGGAATGATCATAGGCTTGCGCTTTGTCTTTGTGTAAATATACTTTGAGAGGTCGTCCTTGACCTTGGTCTTGATACGGAACCAATCATGGTATTTTCCGCCAAGACAGGACATCATAGACTTCTGGGCTATATTTTTCATTTCTTCCATGAGGTCCTCGGATTCACGGACATAAACGAATCCGCGTGTTACGATATCCGGACCGGACATGATATATCCGCCGTCTGCGCTGACAGTAGCTACCACTATGATAACTCCGTCCTGCGAAAGCAAAATTCTGTCGCGAAGCACGATATTTCCTACGTCTCCTACTCCGCTACCGTCGATAAGCACCTTGCCCGAAGCGACCGTGCCGCCCCATTTGGCGGATTTCTTGTCTATTTCAAGCACCTTGCCGATATCCGAAATAAAAATATTTCTCGGATCCATACCCATATACATTGCAAGCTCACGGTTTGCCGCCATGTGCTTGTATTCTCCGTGCACGGGCATAAAATATTTTGGCTTTGTCAGTGCGTAGAGAAGCTTGATCTCCTCTTGACATGCGTGTCCCGAAACGTGCACCTCAACAGCGGCGTCGCGTATTACCTGAGCGCCGAGCTTACACAGTTCGTTGACAATACGGTTTATGAGTTTTTCGTTGCCGGGAATAGACGATGACGAAAGCACCACTACGTCTCCCGCGCCAAGTCTTACTTCTCTGTGCTCACCGAACGCCATTCTGTAAAGCGCGCTCATAGGCTCTCCCTGGCTTCCCGTCGTCACGAGAGCGACCTCATGAGGGCTGTATTTTCTCATTTCCGCCACGTCTATCAAAACGCCCTCGGGGACATGCATATATCCAAGCTCCACCGCCGCGCCGACGATATTGAGCATGCTTCGTCCCGTGATAGCAACCTTCCTGCCGTGTCTTGCCGCAACGTCTATTATCTGCTGAACCCTGTGAACGTTGGAGGAGAACGTTGATATCACTATTCTCTTGTCCTTCTGAACTGTGAATATATACTCAAGCGATGCTCCTACCTTTTTCTCGGACGGTGTAGTACCCGGACGTTCTGCGTTTGTGGATTCGCACATAAGGAGCAATACTCCCTCCTTGCCAAGCTCGCCAAATCGCGTAATATCCATTATTTCGCCGTCTATGGGAGACAAATCAAGTTTGAAGTCACCCGAATGCACTATCATACCAACGGGTGTTCTTATAGCAAGCGCACATGCATCGGCAATAGAATGGTTTACATGGATGAACTCCACCGAAAGCCTGCCGACCTTGATTGTATCTCCCGCCTTTACGCAGTTAAGCTTAGGCTGATACGGAAGTGTAACCTCCTTGAGTTTGTTTTTGACAATACCGAGCGTAAGATTAGTTCCGTATATAGGGAGATCTATCTGGCGCAAAACGTATGGAATAGCGCCTATGTGATCCTCGTGTCCGTGTGTCAGGAATATGCCTCGGATCTTCTCCTTGTTTTCCTCCAGATACGTCACATCGGGAATTACGAGATCTATACCCGGCATGTCCTCCTCGGGGAATCCCAGACCGCAGTCAATAACAATGATATCGTCGCCATATTCTATGACGGTCATATTTTTACCTATCTCGCTAAGACCGCCCAAAGGAATGATTTTGAGTTTCTGACCGGGGATCTCCTGCTCATCGTAGCGAGGCGTGTGCCCCTTTTGCGTGTTTGACTTTGCTCTTGGCGCAGCATTTGTAGGCGCGCTTGAATGTGCCTTTTTGCCCGACGATGCATTTTTCTTTGCATCGGTTTTGGGTAATGTCTCCATTGTATTTGCGTCTGCTGTTTGCTCACTTGCTGCTTTGCCGCTTTTGTCAACGGCTGTATGGCCTTGGACCTTTTTCTTAGACTTTCCCGAACCCGATGTTGATTTTTTTGCAGGTCCGGCGTGTTTTTTTACATCAGCAGTCGGAGCCTTTTCAACCACATAGCTATCATCGGCTGCAAAATCATTTTCCGAAGAAAAATACTTTTCCATCCACTCATCCGCCGTCATTTTCTTTCCTGGCACGTTCTGGGACGGCGCTCTGTGATACGTAAGCTCTATGGGCTTTTTTTGCAAGCCGGATGCCCCTTTCTTGCCGGATGTGTTCTTTTTCTTCTCCGGTGTCGTACTTTTCGTTGCGCTATCGGACTTGGTTCCCCTTTCCAATATCTTTGGGCCTGCTACAGTTTTATTATCGGATACGGGGTGTCCACTGCCCGTATGTCTCTTTTTTGTTGCCATTAATACCTTCCTTTCATCAACTTAAAACTCAAATTTACGAAAAGCACAAGGACAAAGCTCCGCGCACACCTCTCGCCTTCGTTCCGCAAGAGTCTGTGGGAAGCATTTTCGTAAATATCAAGCCTTACATAATATATCCAACGGGATTTGAGTGGAATATCCCGAAAATTACACTTGTACGTTAATTATACACTATTGTTCCCTCTTTGTCAATAGTGCCAATCCTACAAACATTGTTGACTGCAAACGGATTTTTTAAACTCCGAGACCTAATTTTTGATAATCCGACAGTTTTCGGCAACCGTTTCCAAAAAATTACAATTCAAATGTAAACAATACATAAATTTCCAATTTTTACTATTGACAGTGTGTTTTTTTCGTGCTAAAATGACACTGTACCTTATAAAAACTCAAAAAGGGAGATAAAAAGATGAAATCAACAGGCGTAGTAAGAAAAGTAGATGAGCTTGGAAGAATAGTTCTTCCCATAAGCATCAGACAGACCATGGATATCGGAGAAAAGGATTCTCTTGAGATATTCACGGAAGAAAACAGAATAATCCTCCAGAAATACCAACCCTCTTGCACATTCTGCAACAATGCCGACAAAATAATCTATTTCTGCGGCAAAAGAATATGTGAAGACTGTCTCAACAAGATAAAAACTCTTTAATAGGCAAGCCATGAAAATCAAACAGCTGATTAAAACCATACAGGACGGCGGTCTTGACACGCAACTCATAAAGCTCTACGGCGAACGGAAAACACTTGCTCAAAGAGAAAGATATCTAAAAGCAATAAACGAGTTTATTGCACTCTACGGCGATGAACACGATGTAAACCTTTTCTCTGTTTCCGGAAGGAGCGAGCTTTCGGGAAATCATACCGACCACAACCGCGGATACGTTATAGCCGCATCTATCGACCTTGATATAATTGCGATAGCGGCAAAGACAGATGACCGTATTATCCGCGTAAAAAGCTCAGGTCACAGAGCTGATTGCGTTGATATAGACAACTTTACTCAACCCTGCCCTGATCTCTACGGCAGATCCTGCTCTATTATCGCGGGCATGTGCAACGGAATGCTTGCTCAAGGTCACAAGGTAGGCGGATTTATCGCGTATACTACGTCCGACGTACCCGGTGGTTCGGGAATATCCTCATCCGCGGCGTTTGAGGATATGATTGGCACTATAATCAATCACTTTTACAACGATGGCAAAATAGACGTAGTTGAAATTGCTAAAATATCTCAATACGCAGAAAATAAATTTTTCGGCAAGCCTTGCGGTCTTATGGATCAGGTTGCTTGCGCTGTGGGCGGTATCGTTGCCATTGATTTCGAGGACACATCTGCCCCCATTATCGAGCCTATTGATTTTGATATTTCGGCGCAAGGATTTAATCTTTGTATAGTGAATACGGGCGGTAACCACGCAGACCTTACCGACGATTATACCTCCGTTCCCGCCGAAATGAAAGCCGTCGCTGCATTTTTCGGCAAAGAAGTTCTCCGCGAGCTGGACGAAAATACTATCATAGACAATATCGTATCTCTCCGCGAGGCAGTAGGTGACAGAGCTATTCTCCGTTCCCTTCACTTTTTCGAGGAGAATAAGCGTGTCTCTGCGCAAAAGCAAGCCCTCAAAAACGGAGATGTAAGCACGTTCTTTGAAAACGTAAAGGCATCCGGCAGATCCTCATTCTGCTATCTGCAGAATGTTTATACATCCAAGAATCTCACCGAGCAAGGACTCTCTTTGGCATTGTGTATTGCCGATAAGCTTCTATCCGAGAAAAATGCCGCATGGCGTGTTCACGGTGGCGGATTTGCGGGCACTATTCAAGCGTTTGTACACAAAAATGACGTAGAAACATTCAAAAAAACTATGGATGCTTGCTTTGGAGAAGGTGCTTGCCTTGTTTTGCGCATACGCCCCATAGGAGCAACTAAAATTCTGTAATATCCGGAGTAACAAATGAAGTTCCAAAACAATCCACCTCAAAAAAGGCCACAAAAGCAGTTATCCGAAAAAGCGAAGAAGGAAATGCTTCGCATAATCGGATATACCCTGCTTGCCATGTTTGTATATTTCGGAGCATCTGCTGTACCCATTCCTGCGGTCGGTTATGCCGTTGTAGGAATTTATATGACTGCCCTTGCTGTGTTTGCCGTAGTATACATATGCTACAATTACGCATTTACACGCAAGGATGTTACAGTAGACATGCTTCCCGATGATTGGAGCGAGGAGCAAAAGCTCGAATACGTGGAAAAGCCCAAACAGCACTTTGCAAAATCCCGTTGGATGATATTTGTTATATTCCCCCTTATTATCACTTTCATCGCGGATGTACTTTATCTGTTCGTGTGGACGGGATTTCTTGAAGGGCTGTTCATAAGATAAGGTGGCGGATATGAACAACTACAAAATCTGCAATCTTTATTCCGGCTCAAAGGGCAACTCCACGTACATAGAGATCGGCTCAAAAAAGCTCCTCATAGATGCCGGCAAAAGCGCCAAATCATTGTGCTCGGCACTCAAGGAAATAGGAGTTGATCCACACAGTCTTGACGCAATATTTATAACTCATGAGCATACAGACCATATCGGCGCGCTTCAGACCTTTTCGCATAAACACAATACCCCGATACACATGATGCTTGAATCCGCAAAGAGATTTCAAGGACTTTGCGACGAGCTTCTGTGCTCAAGACTTTACATACACGACAAGCCGGACTTCACCGTAACGCTTGGGGATGTTGAAATAACCGCATTTCCTACACCGCACGACAGCCGCGCTTCCGTGGGTTACCGAATAGATTTTGAAGATATATCTATCGGTTATGCCACGGATATAGGTCACGTCACAGATCGAATAAAAGACGGACTTCGCGGATGCAGATCCGTCATAATCGAATCCAACCACGACACCGAGATGCTTCTTTTCGGGCCTTATCCTTATGAGCTCAAGGAGCGCATCTCCTCAAGATTCGGACATCTTTCAAACAGGGAGTGCGCAGAGCTGGCGACTTATCTGAAGGAGCATGGCGCGCAGGACATACTTCTGGCTCACCTGTCGGAAGAAAACAATACTCCCGACGTAGCATACAACGAGGTCCTCTCCGCCCTCGGAGATGATAAGATCAATCTGCGCGTAGCTTCACAGTACAGTAGCGTATGGCTTGTGGGCGGCGATGCTGAAAACAAGACCTATAACGATGAGTTCTTCAATCTCTGGTGCAAAAAGGAGAATGACTGATGGCAACTATCAAAATCATAACGGTCGGCACACTCAAGGAAAAATATCTTTGTGATGCCGTTGCCGAATACGAAAAAAGGCTTTCGGGATTTTGCAAGATCGAAAATGTCAACATAAAGGAGTCAAAACTCCCCGCCGAGCCATCTCAGGGCGATATTAAACGCGCTCTTGACGAGGAAGGAAAAATCATTCTTTCTCACATGAGCGATCGAGCCTACAAAATAGCTCTGTGCGTAGAAGGAAAACAGTTCTCATCCGAGGAGCTTGCCTCAAAAATAGAACATGCATTTTCAGTCTCAAACGAAATCTGCCTTGTTATAGGCTCGTCACACGGACTGTGCGACGCAGTCAAAAACACCGCAGATCTCCGCCTTTCAGTCTCAAAGCTCACCTTCCCTCATCAGCTCATGCGAGTTATACTTCTGGAAAGCATATACCGAGCAATGAACATAATCAAGGGCACAAAATACCACAAATAAATCAATAAAAGATCGCGTATATTACCCGCTCCATTAGTTAAGCTATACCAATCGCCAGATATATAATCGTTACTATCATTCGCATTTACTTGCAAAATATTCTGCTGAATAAATACAGAATCCGCGCCAACATTAACAGTGCTCAATGGCATTATCATAACCACCATCACAACCATCAAAACCGCTGACAATCCCCACTTTAATAATCTTTTTCTCATATTGAACCTCCGTAGTGTGCTAATGTATATACTTTAGGCTATATATAGTCCATCTTGTACCATATATAGCCCACTTTGTCAATATAAGACATGTATAGTTAAACTGCAAATTTTAAATTAAGGAGATGCTTATGAATACCTACACGGCTGTAAAAAACCGAATACTGCATCTATGCGGTGAAAAAAAGATGTCTATTCACAAGCTGGCTCTTGAGTCGGCGGTCGCACCTTTCACTATTAAAAACATACTTTACGGAAAAAGCGCAAATCCCGGGATCGTCACTATAAAAATGCTTTGCGACGGCTTTGGAATTACCCTTGCGGATTTTTTCGACACCCCCGAATTTCACAATCTTAAACAAGAAATAGTATGACCGACGGTATCTGCTCCCGTCGGTCTCATTTTTTCATTTTCTGCAACATATACTTTACAAAAACGGGAGGTGAAAATGAAACTGAAATTTTTCTCCGTAATTGTTTGTCTATCGCTGATTGGGTGTATTTTATGTGCGTCGTCGTGCGCTGAAAGCACAGCGAGTGCCGAGGATGTACTGAGTGCCATGGTGCATACCGAACCGTCTTTGCCAAGCGGTAAAATTTATCTTTCAACCGCCGCCGAGGGCGAAAAACAATATACCCCTCAGTCCCTGCTCGCCTCACTGTACGGCGGCGGCTCTGCGCCCATAGAGCAATCGGAATGGGTAGAATTTGCCATATTTCTTTCAAGCGCTCATCATCCGTGCGAATTTGCGGTTTTTCTGTGTCAAAGCGCGCAATCGGCATCCGACACAGCAAAAATGCTTTGCAGACGGCTTGATACTCTTAAAGCCTCTTGGGCGGATACTCAATATTCATCATATACGGAAAACGGCTGTGTGAGCGTATCGGGAAACTACTGCATTTTAACGGTCTGTGCAGACAAAAAGGCAGCCCTGAAGGCCGCCCTGTCGGTAATAAAATAATCAAAAAAAGCTCGATATATAATAAACTATTCCCCAGATAATGCCTGACAGCGTTCCATAAAGCAGAACAGGACCCGCGACCGTGAATATTTTTGCTCCCACTCCGAGAACAAGCCCCTCGGACTTTGAATCTATCGCGCTTGACGCCACTGCGTTGGCAAATCCCGATATCGGAACAAGCGTTCCCGCCCCCGTATGCTTGGCTATTTTTTCAAAAAGTCCAAGCCCTGTCAGCAGCACCGCTATAAAAATGATAGTCACCGACGTAAGCGATACGGATTTTTTCTGATCAAATCCAAAATACGAGTACATCCATATAAAAATTTGCCCAAGCCCGCATATAAGTCCTCCCGAGAAAAATGCCCAAATGCAATTTTTCAGAATGGGAGATGACGGCGCATGCGCGTCTGCGAATTTTTTGTATGTTTTTTTGTCCATGTTCATAACCGTGACCTCTCGAATTACGTAATCATTACTCTTATTGTGTCCGGACATTCCAAGCTCCATACGTCAAAAGCAACACTTGACAAAACGCGCCAAAAGATATATAATGGATTTACTTGTTTGAAAGGTGAGATAACTATGAATTGGAATGATATAAAGAAAAGCGTAAGCAACTTCGCCGATAAAGCCGGAAAAAAGACCGAGGAGATCGCAGATCTTGCCACCATAAAGCTGAAAATGGCAAAGCTGTCTTCGGACAGAGAGGTCGAATTTTCACGACTTGGAAAAATCACCTATACAAAGCTCACGGCAACAGATGATTCACGCGACGCTGAGCTTACGGAAGGACTTTCCAGATCCATAGAAAAAATAGCGAGAATGGAAACAGAAATAGCAAGTCTCAAGGCTGAATACGAACAAAAAAAGCAGGATGCCGAAGCGCAGAAAAAAGCCAAAAAAGCAAATCAGACCGAATTCGGCGCAGACGAGATAAACACCGAGGTGCTGGATTCCTTCTCGGACATTGAATAACAGTCAATATAAGCCTCCCTTGTGCAAAGGGAGATGTCATTTCCGCAAGAAATGACGGAGGGATTGGACAACAGACAAATCTAAAAAAAACAACCCCTCAGTCGCTGTGCGACAGCTCCCCTTACACAGGGGAGCCGTTTTTTTGCAAATTCTAACCGCACATATAAACGGCGAAAACGAGAGGGGCTCACGGCTCCCTCTCGTTTTTTGTTTTAGAGATGCTTTTTCATGATCTCAATGTTCTTTTCCTCAAACCTTATAATGTCCTTGGAAAGCTTTATTGCCGTCTCGGATACGTCGGTGTTTTCGTATTCGCGCAAAAGCTTTATGGTGTCGGTCATTCCCATTGTAGAGCCCTCAACTATCATCTCGGCAAGATGTGAAGTTGTGGAATCCATCATGGTGTTCATCTTCATGCCGACGCTTGCCCACATTTTGGTCATGACGTTCTCTTCCTTGGGCTCGCCGCCGACGTTAAGAAGTCTCTCGCGCGCCTGCGAGGCAAACTTCTCGTAGCCGTCAAGCTGCGCGGTCATAAGGCTCTTGAACTCATCGTCCTTTGCCGCGGGCATGAGATTTATCATGGAATCCGAGCCCATTTTCATGTTCTTGTATATTTTCTCAAGCATTTCCGCTTCTCGCGTTTTTGTCTGTTGCATAGTTCCCCTCCGGTTTTATAGCATTGTACAAATATTCTTGCCCCTTTTTTGAAAATTATACATAAGATATTAGCTAGTGTATATACATTTTTAAAAAATATATTTACAAAATCAAAAATATATGTTAAAATAAACGTGCGACGGAATAAAATACTTTTGACTGCACAAGTGTGCATTTTTACTCATGTAAAAATGCATGCTCCTATTTGCATACTTGTGTAGTCATTACATATTTGTGTGTTTTATTGCGTCGCGGCAACCGAGCGTGTATTTTTGTGCACCAACCTCGGTTGGTGCACTTTTTTGTAGTCATTTTTAGGAGGAAGCTAAAATGAAAAACACCATTTTCAAAATTCTTGCACTGATC
This sequence comes from Oscillospiraceae bacterium, assembly GCA_015063545.1. Taxonomy (GTDB): domain Bacteria; phylum Bacillota; class Clostridia; order Oscillospirales; family CAG-272; genus SVTX01. The sequence goes on from SVTX01000027.1 coordinate 22,793, forward strand.
CTTGTGCTTTCCATGAGCTTTTCGGTGCTTGCAGCGTGTGATAGCGGTGAGAAAACGACTGAGAAAACAACAACGGCTCCGACGGAAAAGCCGAATGATGATCCCACGGAAAAACCCACCGTAGGTGATGGCACTCCGACAGAGCCTACCGAGAAACCCACGGAAAAGCCGACGGAGAAGCCCTCTGAACAACCTTCGGAGAAACCCTCAGAGAAGCCATCTGAAACTCCTTCCGAGAAGCCTTCAGAAAAACCTTCTGAGAAACCTTCCGAACAACCTTCGGAGAAACCCTCAGAGAAGCCATCTGAAACTCCTTCCGAGAAGCCTAGCGAGCCCCACGTTTGCGAGGGCAACAAGTGGGTTGTGGTTAAGGACGCGACCTGTACCGAAAAAGGTGAGAAAAAGCTTGTTTGTGAGTGTGGAAATACGATTGAAACAGTTCAGACAGATGCGCTTGGTCATACATATGTAAATAACGTTTGTTCCGTTTGTGACCATCCAAAGATAAGCGAAGGGCTTGAGTTTACTTCCAATGGCGATGGCACCTGCTATGTCAGTGGAATTGGAGACTGTACTGATACTGATATTGTGATACCGTTAACATCACCCGAAGGCTGGACTGTCACGAGCATAGGTGATTATGCATTCCGTGATTGCGATAGCCTTGCGAGCATAGAGATTCCCGATAGCGTAACGAGCATAGGCGATGATGCATTCAGCGGGTGTAGTAGCCTTACGAGTGTTGTAATCGGTGACAGTGTAACGAGTATAGGCGATTATGCGTTCCGTAATTGCAGTAGCCTTACGAATATAGTAATCCCCGACAGTGTCACGAGCATAGGCTCTTCTGCGTTCGATGGTTGCCCCATAGAACATGCTACTATACCGACTATAGCCATTTCCAATATACCGGAGGGTAACTTGAAAACGGTTGT
>SVTX01000028.1 GCA_015063545.1 Oscillospiraceae bacterium
CCACGACCATGACGAGTGTTGTTTCCATGCTCATCGTAGTGGTGCTCATGATGTTCATGGTGGCAACACTCGTCATGGTCGTGGTGATGATCATGATGTTCATGGTGGCAGCATTCGTCATGGTCGTGGTGATGCTCATGATGTTCATGATGGCAGCACTCGTCATGCTCGTGGTGATGCTCATGATGTTCATGGTGGCAGCACTCGTCATGGTCGTGGTGATGCTCATGATGTTCATGGTGGCAGCATTCATCTTGATGATGATGCTCATGCTCTAATTTGTGGATATCTGCTTCAAGCGTGTCCTTGCGCTCCATAGCTTCAAGTATCTGCGCGCCTGAAAGCTGTCCCCAGGGTGTTGTGACAATTACGGCATGGGGGTTATGCTCTCGGATAAGAGTTACAGCCTCATTGATCTTGACTTCGCTTGCCTTGTCTGTATGGCTGAAAATTATGCAACCTGCATTTTCTACCTGATCGTTGAAAAATTCACCGAAGTTTTTCATGTACATTTTGCATTTTGTTATATCTACTACCGTGGTGAATCCGCCAAGCATTGCTCCGTCAGTGTCGGAATTCTTTACTGCCTTGATAACATCGGAGAGCTTTCCAACTCCCGAGGGCTCGATAAGAATTCTGTCGGGATGATATTCGCTGATTACCTTTTTGAGAGCCTCGGAAAAATCGCCGACAAGTGAGCAACATATGCAGCCGGAATTCATTTCGTTTATCTGCACACCCGCTTCCGCGAGAAATCCGCCGTCAATGCCTATTTCACCGAATTCATTTTCAATAAGTACGAGCTTTTCGCCTTTGTATGCCTCTTCTATGAGCTTTTTTATAAGGGTTGTCTTGCCTGCTCCGAGAAATCCGGAGAAAATATCAATTTTTGTCATAATTTTTTCCTTTCGTATTTTATTATTTTGTGCCCGTTGAGCCGAATCCGCCTTCGCCGCGAGCCGTCTGTTCAAGCTCATCGCTTGTTATAAAATCTGCTGTATAATAAGGTAAAAACGAAATTTGGGCCACTCGTTCTCCACATTCAACAGTTTGTTCTGCGGAGCTTTGATTGTAGAGTGCTACCATGATCTCTCCTCTGTAATCGCTGTCGATCACACCAACCTTGTTGGCGGGCGCAAGGCCGCGCTTGGTTGCAAGCCCACTGCGCGCAAATATCAGCCCCACAAGTCCTTCGGGTATCTCAAGGGAAATTCCGGTATGAATAAGCTTTGTCTGTCCGGGAGCAATAGTTTCCGCGCTCAACGCATAAAGATCCGCGCCTGCCGAAAATTGACTTCCGTACGTGGGAATGACAGCATTTTCAGATAACTTTTTGACTTTGATAGATGTTTTCACTACGATAACCTCTTTTTTAACATAAATATACAATACGATTATAACAGTCAAAAATTAACGCAAGGTTAATAAAACAAAATTTATTGTAATATTTATTTCCTTGACCGAATAATATTTACCGATTAAAGCTTGTACCTTTCTCCCCCGTTTTATATTAATATATAAATATTTACAAAGTTGGACTTGACAAAAAATCGAAAGAGGTGTAAAATGACTGTACCGAAGCAGTTTTTGGTTAAAAACAATGAAAGGAGCGTGTTTGGGTTGAATCTTCATTTTTCAAGCGGACTTGAGTATATTTATGACAGTCCCACGACGGTTATTGTCAACGGAATAGGATACTGTGATGACAGCGAAATAGTTGTGCCGGACAGGCTTCCTAATGGAAAGATCGTAGTCGGTGTTGCGGAAAAAGCATTTTTCAGATGTGATGGAATAAAGTCCGTAAATCTTCCCTACACTGTCAATACGATAGGAGCTTACTCCTTCTCATGGTGCTCCGATTTGGAAAGAATTATTGCTCCCGGTGTTGTATTCATTGAAGAAAGAGCATTTATGGGATGTAAGCAATTGCACCGTATAGAGCTTTCTCGACGTCTTGAATCTGTGGAGGACAAGGCATTTTCATATTGTACGGGCATTGAAGATATTACCCTTCCCGATAGTTTGTTCTATATGGGAGTTGGGGTGTTTGAGGGATGCAAAAAGCTTGAGAGTGTTGCTCTCCCCGCAAAGCTTTGCGAGTTGAATAACAGCATGTTCAATGCCTGTGTTAACTTGAAATCGGTAAAGCTTCCCAAAAGCTTGCGGTATATTGACGAGTATGCCTTTGCGTACTGCGTTTCACTTGAAAATATGGTTATTCCACGCATGGTAGTTGTAAATTCTGCCGCATTTTACGAAAGCGGCTTTAATCCCGAGCAGTTCAAGGTATCCTAATTTGACATGGGTATTCCCTTATGAGTTTTATAGGCTATCAGACATGTAAGGAATATTCGGTTTCAACGGCGGATAGCGTTTGTCTGTTCGCCGTTAATGCTTTTTCATTATATAAACAACAATTTCGGAGGTCAAAATGAAAGGATTGAAGAAAAATTTAATCAGGTCAACCATTGCGGCATTGATTTGTATCTTGCTTATCGTAGGAAGTATTGTTCCTGTTTTTGCCGCGTCCACTCAGCCCTCGTCTTATTCCAAGTCCGCGAATTCCGGTCAAAGACACGTAGTGTGTACAACACTTAGCGGCACAAGCGCGGGTTCATATTATACGGGTAGTTATACGTATGATGCGCTGGATGATTTGTCTGCATCATCGCTTCTTTCTTCCCTCCGTACCCTGATGTCCAGTACGCATAAAAAAATAACTTCTTATGCGAATTGCCGTGATTATGCAAATATTACGGATTGTGAAAATGGCAACGGCACTTCTATCGTAACACTGTATACTTCTTATTCTTCAAGTCATTCCGAATACAGCGGCGGCAGTGGTTGGAACCGTGAACACGTTTGGCCCAAGAGCCTTGGCGGATTTGATACGGAAAATGCCGGAGCAGATCTGCACCATATTCGCCCATCGGAAAGCAGAACTAATTCTCAAAGAGGAAACCTCAAGTACGGAAACGTGTCTTCCAATAGCCCTATTACGGGAAATATGAGTGGACTTAACGGCGGTTACAAAGGTTCATATTACGAGCCCCTTGACAACGTAAAAGGTGATGTAGCAAGAATATGTCTTTACGTTTACGTAAGATGGGGTGGTCAATATTCTGAATGTTCCAATATTACAAACGTATTCCAAAGTGTAGACGTACTTCTTGAATGGTGTGAACTTGATCCGGTTGACACGTGGGAAATGGGTAGAAATGAGGTAGTTCAGAGTATTCAGGGTAACAGAAACGTTTTCATTGACTATCCCGAATATGCGTGGATGCTCTTTGGTAAGGAAGTTCCCGATGATATGGTAACTCCTTCCGGAAATGCTATGAACGGTTCTTCCTCTACACCCACCGATAAACCCACTACACCTACTGAAAAGCCTACCGAAAAGCCTGACGAGCCGTCTGTTGACGTGGGATGCGGAACTCTTGAATCTCCATTGACACCTACTCAGGTGCTTGCTGCTAATTCACATCTTGCGCAGGGTGAAAGCTCAGACAATCCCTTCTATGTCAGAGGCGTGGTTAAGTCTATCGGACAAACGGGTGACTATTATAAAAACGTTTATGTAACTGACGGAGAGTCGGATTTCTTGATTTATACCATTAACATGTCAAGCGGAATAAGCGGATTTGAAGTCGGAGACACAATTACGGCATACGGTTATGTAAAGAACTACAATGGCACCATTGAAATGGCTTCCAAGAATGTTGATGGCGGAGGTCAGATATACGTTATGTGCGTAGCTGTTGGCATTGAAGAGCCCCCTGTTGATCCCGATGACCCTACGGATACGCCTGTAGAACCCCCTGTAGATGATCCCACAGATGATCCCATAGATCCCCCTGTAGATGATCCTACAGACGATCCCACAGATCCCCCCCCTGTAGATGATCCCACAGACGATCCCATAGATCCCCCTGTAGATGATCCTACAGATGATCCAGATCCATCAAAGCCTTGCACCCATGAAAATACTATTCTTTCCGGTGTTAAACCGAGTTGTACGGAAATTGGTTATAGCGGAGACAAGATATGTGTAGATTGTGAAAAAGTGCTTGTGCTCGGTACGACCATTCCCGTTTCGGGACATAGCTTTGGCGATCCCGAGGTCGTAACACCCGCAACTGAGGAAAGTATCGGATTTTCAAAGAGTGTATGTGAAAATTGCGGTCAAGAAAACATACTGTCAATTCCGATGCTTGGAACAACAAACGACGGTAATACAGAGGATGGTTCCGGTGCCGGTGCAGCAGAAGAAGATACCGCTAAGCAGGAAGCAACTGCTAAGCCGGAAGAAATTTCGAAGTCGGGTTGCGGCGTCACTATCAGTGTTTCCCTTGTAGGTTTTGTGAGCGCAATCGCGGCAGGATTTGTTCTTTCCAAGAAGAAAAAATAAATCAACAAATAAAAACAACCTGTGTTTAAAACACAGGTTGTTTTTATTGATAATCAGAAAAATGAAAGCTGATCGGTTTCATCAAGTCCTTCAAGTACTCCGTTTGTACGAAGTACCTCTATAACTGATTTTGTAAGTTTTGCACGTATCTGAAGGTCTTCTACCGAGAAGAACGGTTCTTCATTTCTCGCGGCAACTATATTGGCGGCGGCATTTTCACCGAGACCCCCGAGTGCCGAGAACGGCATTCTTATCTTGCCGTCTTCGGGTTCAAACGCTGATGCATCGGATTTTTTGATATTGATCGGCAGGAATTTGATGCCTCTGGCATATATTTCGTTTACAAGCTGAAGTACAGGAAGGCTTTGTATTTCTTTTTGAGAAACTTCCTTTTTTTCCTTGACGCGTCTGTCAATATCGCGTATTGTTTCCACGACCTTGCGTTTGCCGCCCATAACTATTGCGGCATCAAAACCACCGGGAGCTACGGTGAGCATAGCACAGTAGAATGCCAGAGGTTTATGAACTTTGTACCAGCCAAGTCGTATAGCCGACATAACGTATGCAGCCGCATGAGCTTTCGGGAACATGTATTTTATCTTTTTACACGAACCGATATACCAATCGGGAACGTTTGCGGCTTTCATCGCCGCTTCCCATTCGGGAGTAAGTCCTTTTCCCTTTCGTACTGCCTCCATAATTTTAAATGAAAGCGGGCTTTCAACACCGTAAGCTATCAAGTCATTCATGATGTTGTCTCGGCATCCGATAACGTGGGAAATATCGCAAACACCTTGATTGATAAGGTCTTGGGCATTTCCTGTCCATACGTCTGTGCCGTGAGACAGTCCTGATATCTGCAATAGGTCTGCAAACGATCTGGGTTTTGCTTCCTCTACCATTTTGATTACGAATCGAGTACCGAATTCCGGCAGACCGAACGTTCCAATGTTACAGTCAATATCTTCCGGTTCAATTCCGAGAGGTTTTGTCGACAAAAACAAATCGTACACCGCGCGGTCATTCATGGGAACGTCCATGACGCTTGTATTCGAATACTTTTCAAGATACTTGTACTTTGTTGGAATATCGTGTCCAAGCTCATCAAGCTTAAGAAGCGTATCGTGAAGATATTCAAATGTGAAATGAGTTGTAACTATATCAGATGTCGGATCATCCGCAGGATGCTGAACGGGACAGAAATCGTAGATTTCATATTCCTTTGGGACAACAACTATTCCACCGGGATGCTGACCGGTGCTTCGCTTAACTCCCACACAGCAGGAGACCATTCTGTTTACCTCTGCACGCGACAGGCTGACCCCCTTATCTTCGAGATATTTTTGAATATATCCGTAGGCGGTCTTGTCTGCGAGAGTACCGATTGTTCCCGCACGGAATACGTTTTCTGCTCCGAACAATTCTTCGGTATATTTATGAACGCGTCCCTGTACCTCGCCTGAGAAGTTAAGGTCTATATCCGGAGATTTTTCTCCATAGAATCCAAGGAATGTTTCAAACGGAATGTTATGACCGTCGGCCTTGAGCTTTGTTCCGCAGACGGGACACATTTTGTCGGGAAGGTCAAAACCGGAGCCCGCTCCGTCGGGATTGGAAAAGTCATTATATTGACAGTTAGGACACCAATAATGAGCCGGCAAAGGGTTTACCTCTGAAATTCCTGCCATAGATGCTACGAAAGATGATCCTACCGAGCCTCGCGATCCTACAAGATATCCTTGGCTTTCACTGTACCAAACAAGCTTTTGCGCAATCATGTAAAGCACGGCAAATCCATTCTTTATAATAGAAGTAAGTTCCTTGTCGAGCCTGTTTGCGACTATATCGGGGAGAGGATCTCCGTACATTGATTTTGCGCGTTCATAGCAAATACGTTGAAGGTCTTCCTCTGCTCCGTCCATGTTTGGTGTGAACGTTCCCTTCGGGAAAGGACGAATATCCGAATCTATCATGTCGTTGATCAGATTTGTGTTGGTAACCACGACTTCATATGCTTTATTTTCTCCAAGATAAGAGAACTCTTCAAGCATTTCATCGGTTGTTCGGAAATATAATTTACTTTCGGTATCGTAATCCGAATATTTTTGTCCTGCGAGCAGTATTTGACGGTATATCTCATCTTCTTCGTTCATGAAATGCGCGTCACATGTTGCCACAACAGGCTTGTTGTATCTTTCACCCAGCTCAACTATTTTACGGTTGAAATTGCGCAGATCTTCCTCATCCTTTGCTTTTCCGTCTGCGATAAGGAATCTGTTGTTGGAGAGGGGCTGAATTTCGAGATAATCGTAGAAGTTAACTATTTCCTCTATCTCGGACTCAGGCTTGTTTTCCAAAATTGCTCTGAACAGTTCTCCCGCCTCACATGCCGAGCCTATGATCAGTCCTTCCCTGTGAGCCTCAAGCTCCGTTTTGGGAATACGGGGCCTTTTCTTAAAGTATTTGAGATTACTGTAAGATACCAGCTTATAAAGATTTTTAAGACCGACTTTGTTTTTTACGAGAATTATTTGGTGATATGTATCGCCCTTCAAGGGATCCGCATTTGCATTCATGTCGCGAGAAAGCGCGGTAAAATTGCTAATGTCTCGCTCTTTCATTTGCTGAGACATTTTAAAATAAATCTGCGCCAGTATGCCCGCATCATCACATGCTCTGTGGTGGTGGAATTCTTCCAGATTGTAGTGCTTTGCCACTATATCAAGCTTATGCTTTTTAAGATCGGGATTGAGAAATCTCGAAAGAGGAAGCGTATCCAGATAAGGATAGTCAAACGGCATACCGTATCTCTGCGCCGCCGCGCGGATGAATCCTGTATCAAAAGTTGCGTTATGAGCTATAAGCAAGGGCTTATGTTCGGGACTTGTCTTGTTTATGAAGTCAAAGAACATCCTCAATGCTTCATCGCATTTGGGCGCATCCTTGACCATTTCATTCGTGATAGAGGTAAGCTCTGTGATTTCCTGTGATATTTCCATCTCGGGATTGACAAATATATCAAATGTGTCAATTATTTCACCGTTTTTGATCTTAACCGCGCCGATTTCGGTGATTCTGTCATTCTGCACGGAAAGACCTGTTGTTTCAATATCAAAAACAATAGCTTCCGCATCAAATGATTCATTGAATTTTCCAAATATAGCCGAAGCGGTGTTATTTACGAAATATGCCTCCATTCCGTAAATGACCTTCTGGCCTGTTTTTTCGCTTGTCAGCATTGCTTGCTGATATCCCTGAACATTTCCGTGATCGGTGATGGCTATAGCGGGATGTCCCCATTCTTTGGCTTGCTTGACTGCCTCATCCGGATGTATAAGCGCATCCATAAAGGACATGTTGGTGTGCAAATGCAACTCAACACGCTTTACAGGGGCATTATCTTTGCGAGGTATCTTCTTTATTTTTGCCGCATGGCTGAAGAAAAACTGAAAATCAGTACCCTCTGTCCTGTCTTTGCGCGTCTCTTTTTTCGCATATCCGTAAAGTGCCACTGTAGAGCCGTTTTTTATTCCCTCTGAGATGAGATCGGCATCTTCGGGTGTAAGTGAGAAGCATTTTACCTCTATTGATGCGCTACCGTCAAAAATCGCAAAGGTAATATTATACTTATCTCCTGCCCTGTTCAGCTCTTTGGTGAAATCGGAAACAGTACCTATTACCGTAATATTTCTTTGAGGTTTTGAGATAGAGGCGATAGATATGGGCTGAATAGTAAATGCATCGCCGTAGAAATACTCGGGCTGAGAAATGTCAAATTTTGCGTGTCCGATTTTACACGTGCCGTTTTCAATTATTGGTGTGTGGTCTGCCTTGAAAATAGAATCAATTCTTGGCAGCACATCCTGAGCCGCTGTTTGTTCCGACAATGTGCGTTCTTCAGCTCGGCGGGATTCATATAGAAGCGCCGCTTTGCCCATCTGCTCGTCGTATTCCTTGATAGCTTGCTCCAGGGAATTGTTGCTCATAAGAAAGCTCATATCATCGGAATGAATGATATTTACCTTTATATTCAGACCGAATTCAGATCTTATTATTCCCTGCATTATTTCGGGTGTTCTTGCGTCTATAAGCAACGAAACTCCGTCTATTGAGAACGGTATTTCCACGGTAAGTGTAGAGTTTTCAAGGTTGTATCTGTATTTACTGAAAAAGCCTTTTGCCACTATTCCGATGTTTTCGGTCTCACACATAAGCTCGGGAACGTAGCTTTCATCAAAAAGATCAGCGGGATAATGAGGAAACAGAGTTACTCGGTTTAGCTCATACGCTTGTTCTATTTGCTTTTGTATAAGATACAGGGTATCCTTTTTTATTGTAAACGGAAAAGATACGTGAGCCTGAAGCATACGGTTTTCTTTGTCGGCTTGGATGCGAATATCACTCGCCGCTTCAAGAAGCTCGGCTATATCTCCGCGGGGCTTGTACTTATTGAATATTTCTAAAAATGTTTTTGCCATTTTTACATTCTTTCTTTTTTAATCTCTTTTATTTTTTTAATCAGTGTGCTTATAATATCTTCTTCTTTGATTTTCTGGAGAATTTCACCGTGAGATATCAGCAGAGCCTCGCCGACGCCTCCGGCAATACCTATGTCTGCTTCTTTTGCTTCTCCGGGACCGTTAACGATGCATCCCATGAGCGCTACTTTTATAGGAAGGTCTAAAAGTCCCCCCTCTTTTGCAGCCGCTTCAAATCTTTGGCTGAGTGAGATCAGGTCTATTTTTGTACGCCCACACGTGGGACAGCTTACGATGTTCATTCCGCATTGTCCTTCAACACTTAATGCGTTGAGAATATCTCTTGCGGCAGAAATTTCTTTTACGGGATCTGCTGTAAGTGACACTCTGAAGGTATCTCCTATTCCTTCGCATAAAAGAGCTCCTATACCCGCGGCGCTTTTGATTGCGCCCATTTTTTCGTTTCCTGCCTCGGTAACGCCGAGATGTATGGGATAGTCACATCTTTCGGCAATAAGTTTATTGGCATGTATCATTTCATATACGCTTGAGGCTTTGATGGAAAGCACAGTGTTGTAAAAATCAAATTTTTCCAGCAAAGATGCATGATAAAATGCACTCTCGCAAAGAGCCGCGGGAGTCGGACCGCCATGTTTTGCAAGAATATGCTTTTCAACGGAACCGCTATTTACTCCTATGCGAATGGGAATGTTCTTTTGACGGCAAATTTTGGCAACCTCGCGAACGCGATCGTCATCTCCGATGTTTCCGGGATTGATTCTTATTTTGTCCACTCCGTATTCGGCCGCTTTGATTGCGGCACGAAAGTCAAAATGTATATCTGCCACTATCGGAGTGTCAATTCCGCTTTCTTTTATGTGAAGAATAGTTTTTGCCGCTTCCTCGTTGGGTACGGTAATACGTACTATGTCACAGCCCGCGCAGGCAAGCTCTTTTATTTGGGCAAGAGTTTTTTCGGCGTCCATAGTGTCGGTGTTGGTCATGGACTGAATGGCGATCTTGTTCTGAGCACCGATACTGATTTTGCCTATATTAACTTCTCTTGTCTTTCGTCTTATGTCGTTATATCTCATTTTTTATCCCTTTTTTAGTCCTTTTTAAATACACACGCAGGCGTGAAATTTTTGCATCTCACGCCTTTGTATATTAAAACATTACGAATATGTCTTTGATCAATATAAACACCGCAAGGCCCATTAAAAGCATAAGGCCTACGGTATTAATGGCTTGCTCAACTTCTTTTTTGACAGGTCTGCGGAAAATTCCTTCATATGCGAGAAAGACAGTTCTTCCTCCGTCAAGCGCGGGAAAAGGTATGAGGTTGAATACGCCAAGGTTTATAGTTATAAACGCGAACAAATAAAGGAACGGATATATTCCGCCTTTGGCGGCTTGACCGACCACTCCCGAAACCCCGACAGGTCCTGAAAGTGCTTCCATGCCATATCGCCCTCCAATAAGGTCAATAAAGCTGTCTACTATCATTTTCACCATGCTTACCGAACGGAACAGAGCATGTTTTACGATGTTTTTAAAATTCGCCTCATCCCGATATACGCGGAAGTCTATATTTCCTATAGTTACACCTTGAGTTTCTTCCGTCGGGAAAACTACGTCGTGTAAAACTATTTTTTCACCGTTTCTAATTACGGTAAGATCAACGGGCTCGTATCCCTGGTTGATTATTTCATAATCAAGCTCATTTCCCGTGTGAATACGTACATTATTGACCTTTATCACCTTGTCGCCACTTATAAGGGGTTCTGCGCATTTGTCGGAGATGGATGTTTCAACTCCTTCGTACGATATGGTGTTGGAAGGAAGTCTGTCGGCTGAACCGTCAATGCCTACGAGTATGCAAACACACAAAAAGCCAAGCAAAAGGTTCATTATGGGTCCTGCAAGAGTTATTATAAGGCGTTGCCATACCTTTTTATTGCAGAAAGCATTTTTGTCTGTAGACGCTTGGTCTTCTCCTGCCATGCTGACAAATCCGCCTATTGGGAGCGCGCGAATGCTGAAAACGGTTTTTCCGTTTTCGGGTTCGACATTTTCAGGTTCTTCTTCGCAGTTTGCATTTTGGGGTTGTTCGTCATTTACCTTTTCGGTTTGTTCATATGGGGAGTAGGTTTCCGCATTAAAAGAATCGGAAAGCTCAAATGGGAGATCTTTTTTCTCTTTTTTCTTTTTTCGCGTGGTGTAGATAGCAGGTCCCATGCCTATGGAGAATTCCAATACAGTTACCTTGAAAAGCTTTGCAAAGAGAAAATGTCCCAACTCATGAATGACTACCATTATGCTTAAAAGCAAAAGAGTAAGCAAAAGGTACAAAAAAGTCATTTCAAATATACCACCTTAAGATCAGTTTGTTTGTGCGTGTGTGATTTTTCTGGCTTCTGCCGATATCTCAAATATGCCGTCAAGATCGTGTACATCCTTTGCGTATGACATGGACTGTACGGTATTGCACACAGTTTTGGCAATTTGAGGATAACTGATTCTGCCATTTAAAAAAGCATCAACCGCTACTTCATTCGCAGCATTCAACGCGGCGGGAACTGCGCCTCCGACGTTTATTGCATCAAATGCGAGCTTTAGAAGCGGAAACGTTTCCAAGTCGGGCTTTGCAAACGTCAGATTGCCTATTTTGAAGAGATCAAGTTCCTCAGTGGGACCTTCAAAACGGTTGGGGTGAGTAAGAGCATACTGTACGCAATGTCTCATATCCGGAACGGACATCTGAGCTATAACGCTGTTATCAATATACTCCACAGCCGAATGAATTATGCTCTCTCTGTGAACAACGACTTGTATCTTTTCGGGAGAGACTCCGAACAGGTGCACCGCCTCAATTGCCTCAAAACCCTTGTTCATCAATGTGGAGCTGTCTATAGTTATCTTTGCTCCCATTTTCCACGTGGGGTGAGCCAGTGCATCGGCTACAGTAATATTATTAAGTTGCTTTTGCGAGTATCCGAAAAACGGGCCGCCCGAAGCAGTCAGTATTATTTTCTTTATCTCTTTTTTGTTGCCTGATCTCAAGCATTGAAAAATAGCGCAATGCTCGCTATCTACAGGTAAAATTTCTTTACCCGATGCCTTTGCGAGTTTCATTACCACTTCACCGCCCGCGACCAGAGATTCTTTGTTTGCAAGCGCAAGCTTTTTGCCCGCTTTAAGAGTTGCGACTGTCGGCAAAAGCCCCGCCTCTCCCACGATGGAATTTTCAACCACCTGCCCTGCGGGATTATTTGTTGAGGTCTCATTTATCATCTCGCATATACCGTCAGTGCCGGCATATACCTTGATGCCTGTATCTGCAAGTTGCACTTTAAGATCTGCGGCTGCTTCAATGTCGGACATGGCGCAAGCTTTGACCTTGAGTTTTCTTGCTTGCTCCTCAACACGTTTTGTGTTGACGTTTGCGGAGATAGCATTTATGTTGACGCCTAACTTCAGGGCAACGTCAGCCGCCTGTTCACCCACGGATCCCGTAGATCCGAGGATTATCATATCAGGATAATTATAATTTTCCAAAAGAAAATACCTCTTTTAATTTAAAAGATTAAAGTAAGTACAGATAAGCGTCATAACGACGGACACCGCCATAACGGAATCAAATCTGTCGAGAATGCCGCCGTGTCCGGGGAAAAGCTTTCCGTAATCCTTAATGCCATAGTGTCTCTTTATAAGTGACATTGTAAGGTCTCCGATCTGTGAGACTACAGATATAAATATTCCGCTTATCGCAAGAACGGGATAGTTTGCGGAGATGTTGCCGTCGGGATTAAAGAATTTTACAATTATAAGACCGAATATCACCGTTGTAATAACGCAAAACACAACTCCGCCTATGGCACCTTCCACAGTTTTCTTGGGACTAACATCGGGAATAAGCTTATGTTTTCCAAGCAGTCTGCCGGTAAAATACGCAAAAGTATCGGTCATCCATGCGCACAGAAACGTAAGAAGATAAATATGTTTTCCGTAAAGGATATTATCACGCAGATATACGATACCCACAAATGCGGCAATTATGTAAAAGCAAGCAGTAAAAGCAAGGCCTGTGTCCGTGACGGATATCTTTTTGCAATTGAACACCGCAACACCAAGCATATAGACTATTACCACGCCCGTTATGCATAGGGCAAGTTTTACAAAGTCGGCCGAGGGGAGTATTCTTTTGAATACAGGCATACAAGCTGCCGCAATATATATTGGAAGAGCGAGAATAATATTCTTTTTCAGTCCGATGCAAGAAAACATCTCATAGCATCCTATAACCGCGCAAACCGACATTACTATCGGGAATATCATTGTGTCGGAGAATATGAGCACCGGTACAAAAATGCAAAGAGCCACTATGGCAGTAATAATTCTTTTAATCATTGTTCTACTCCGTTTGATGATTTACTTTTTTCCGTGTCAAGACCGCCGAAACGTCTTTTTCTTGAACAGAACGACGCTACGGCTTCATTGATATCGTTATCGGTCAGATCCGGCCAAAGAGTGTCTGTAAAATAAAATTCTGCATAAGCCGCCTGCCACAAAAGAAAATTGGATATACGAATATCTCCTCCGGTTCTAACTATAAGATCAAGTTCGGGAGATCCTGACGTATACAGATGGGAGGAAATGTCCTCTTCGCTCACGAAGGTCTTCCCCTCTTGTATCAGAAGATTGCACGCATTGGTTATTTCTGACCTGGAACCGTAATTGAGAGCAATATTTACTCTTAAGGGGCGGCCTTCGGTCTCTCTTTCGGCTTTCTTTATTTTTTTCTTGAGTTTATCACTCAGAGGTGTCATATCGCCTATAAATTTTACGCATGCCTCATCGGGATACTTTTCGTCAAGATATGTCTCCAGAAGCTTCATTATTGAATCCACTTCTTTTTTTGGCCTTTTCCAGTTTTCAGTGGAAAAAGCATATACCGTAACGCACTTGATTCCAAGATCGTGACAATGCTCTATAACCCGCTTAAAGGTCTCCGTGCCGTGTTTATGACCGTATTCACGCGGCTTGTTTTGCTTTTGCGCCCAACGGCCGTTTCCGTCCATTATAAAGGCTATGTGTCTGAGCTTGCTATCAATGATAGCTTGCTTGAGCTCATTATTGGTTTGATGGGTATTCGCCATAAGAGTTAAGTTTCCTCTCGTATGAAAATTACAGCGGGAGTATGCTCTCCCGCTGTCAATTAATGCGTTTGTCAGAGTGTATGCGCACCCGGATCAAACGGTAAGAATATCCTTTTCCTTCTTTGCGGTAAGTGTATCAATATTCTTGATGTATTTGTCAGTAAGATCCTGAACTGCCTTTTCAGCTTTTTCTACGTCATCCTCGGTAAGAAGATTGTCCTTCTTCTGCTTTTTGATCTCGTCGTTTGCTGTTCTTCTGAGGTTTCTTATAGCTACCTTTGCATCCTCACCCATCCTCTGAACCTGCTTTGCAAGGTCACGGCGGCGTTCCTCTGTAAGCTGAGGGAATACGAGGCGGATCACCTTACCGTCATTTGCGGGTGTGATACCGATATCAGATGTAAGAATTGCCTTTTCGATTGCCTTAAGTGTGCTTGCATCGTAAGGCGTGATAACAAGTGTCTTGGCATCTGCAACAGAAATACCTGCCATAGCCGTGATCTCTGTGGGGGCGCCCCAATAGTCAAACGTTACTCTGTTAAGAACTGCGGGGTTTGCCTGGCTTGCTCTGATAGAAGCGAGATTTTCCTCGTAGGAAGCGATGGATTTTTGCATTTTTGACTCAATGTCTTTTGTATTGTATCCCATGATAAATTTCCTTTCTCGTATTTATGTTGAAATTATTTATGCATTTTTGTGCCCGTTTTCTTGCCCATGATAATATCATAGATGTTGTCGGGATTGGAAAGCGCGAAGGCAAACGATGTTATATCGTTGTCGTTGCAGAATGAAACTGCGGTCATATCGAACGCGCGGAGATTCTTTTCGAGTATCTCGGAGTAAGTAATGTCCTCTATCTTCTGCGCCGTAGGATCAACCTTAGGATCAGCAGTATAGAGACCGTCAACGTTCTTTGCCATAAGCACAGCATCAGCACCAATCTCTGCCGCGCGAACCACGGCGGGAGTATCGGTCGAGAAGAACGGAACGCCCGAGCCGCCTGCGAGGATAACTACTTTCCCTGCATTGAGCATGTCATTTGCATCTCTTTGAGTGTAGAAATCTGCAAACGTGTTCATCTCCACAGAGGAAAGAACCTTTGCATCAATTCCTGCACGAAGAAAAGTATCCTGAAGCGCAAGAGCGTTTATCACCGTAGCAAGCATGCCCATGTGGTCACCGCGGCATCTTGATATGGCAGTTCCCTTTGCGCCTCTCCAGATGTTTCCAGCGCCTACTATAACGGCTACCTGAACGCCCTCGTCGGCGCACTTTTTAATAACGGATGCGACCTTGTCCATAAAGGCAAAATCGTAAAGATCGCCGTTTTTGTTATCATGAGCGAGCGCCTCGCCCGAAATCTTTATAAGAACTCTTTTGTAAACAGGATAACCCATGTCTAAAAACTCCTTAAATCGTATTCTACGAATATTATACTACTTTTTTATGGATTTGTAAATATTATTTAATATTATTTTTGTAAACATTTATTCCCGAATCCAAGCATAGAATGTGTATTCACACAATTCGTTTGCGGCCACTTCTTCATCTGACAGATCTACTGTAACTTTCCACTTATCTCTCGGGGTTTCGTAATATTTATACCATCCTGTTGGATTCATAAATGTGACGTGAGTAAGATAATGGCAGTTTTCAAAGGCATCCTCGCCTATGCTTGTAACACCTTTGCCGATTGTTACATGTGCAAGTTTACTACAACCATAAAAGGCACTATTGCCTATGTTTTCAACACTGTTAGGAACAACGATTGTTTTGAGATTGGAGCAGTTTTTAAACGCCCCTGATTCAATGCTTGTTACTCCTTCTGGAATAATTATTTCTGTTGGATTGTAATACTCTACATACTCAATAAACCTTCCCACATGAAGATAGCATTCCATTTTTCGTTCTGTAGCGTCTTTATATCTATTCAATTTTTTAAATGCTTCTATAGCCTGACTGTAGTTTCCAGAGTTCATCAACTCAATTGCTTTATTGTATGAGATTTCATTAATAGCATTTTGGCATGTTTGGATGTGGGTTTCACTGTCTTTGTATCCATTTAGTGCTTCAAATGCTTCCATAGCTTGACTATAGTTTCCTGAGTTCATTAACTCAATTGCTTTGTTGTATGAGATTATATTGATGGCATTCTGGCAGTTTTGAATTTGCGCATTACTGTCTTTATATCCGTTTATGGAGCTAAATACCTCTATAGCCTTATGATATTCTCCTGCATTCATCAGGTCAATAGCATCTGAATATTTGTTGTCGGGAATGATGTAACAATTAAGAAGGACAACAAAGGTCAAACATAAAACAACTACTACACATATAACTATTGTGACTATTTTGTTCCGTTTTTGTCTCTTGGCCATTTGGATACGGTTTTGTTCAGATAAACGTTCCTCTTCTAATCTGGCTGCCTCCGCTATTTGCGCTGCTTTAATTCTTTGTTCTTCAGTTCTTTTTTCTATATCCTGAATTTTAAGTGTACACACATCTATCTGATTATTGGAATCCCGCCAATCACGCATAGAAGAAAATATTGTTATTGCTTGATTACATGCATCAACTGTGTCACACGACATGAGATAACAAGCATATTCATATTGTCTTTGTTTTTCTTGTTCTATTTCTCTGGCATGGATTTGATTTACATATTCTTGGAGCGTGGTTTTTAGTTCATCATCGGCAAAACGGAGAGCTTTTTTGTAGTTGCCGCTATCATCAAACGATTGTGTGCAATTAGCAAGGTGCTCCATTTGCGTAACACGCAATTCGATCATAAGTTTTCCAACGTATGCCATAGCGTTTTCGGGTTCCTGATCTAAAACCATTTCAAGATAGTTATCTGCTCGATCAAACAAGCCATCCTCAAGGAACAAGAAAGCTCTTTTTAATGCGGAATCAATACTAATCGGTATTGATTGAAAACCATTTAAATCAATATTTTCTTTTTCAATTCTTGCGCCACAAAAAGGGCAAAATTCGCTGTCATCAGGAATTGGATTGTTGCATTTGTTACAAATAATTGTGTTCATACGCGAGTTATGTCCTCCAGTCCAATTTGGTACCACATCTAGTGCAGAACGAGGCTTGATTCATTGCCCTTTCTCCGCATTTGCGACAAAAACAGATAGTGCCGCTTGGTCTATAGTTCATAGCAGATCCAGCAGGATAATTAATTGAATCTACGTTAATTTGATCACTAATTACACTGCTTGTAATGATTTGCGGTTGCTGCATTTCGGGTTGATACATTTCAGGGAAAAACCTTGGCTTTAGTCTGATGTAATACTTTCTTACAATAGTGATACCCAAAATACCATAAACAAGTGGCGGTGTGACACTGGCAATTGCATCGGGTAATGCTATTAGATATACTAGAAACACTACGCTATTGTTGATTAATAAAAACCATATCAAAGCGTGTATAGTGTACCAAGCATATTGTTTCCACCCAAAAAAACCGATAAAGCATATTACACCAAGTATCGAAGGTCCTATAAAGGATATAAGATCAAGAAAGGCATATTCACCATTTTGTTCAAAACTGATAATAAGCGATATGAAACTTGAAACAATAATCCATGGTATAATAGCAAAGTGTATTGCTTTATGAAATCCAATGGAAACTTCATTTTTTGAATCATTACTCATAAAACACCTCGTCAATAGGCACTATGCGCCGTTGTGTAGTTGTACATATTTTATCTGTTTATCTTCTCTTCTCCGCAATCTCGGTCATAAGCTCTGCGATGAATGCGTCAACGCTCATAGCGCCCTTCTCACCCTCACGGCGTGAACGGACTGCAACTGTGCCGGATTCAACTTCCTTGGCGCCCACAACTACCATATAAGGCAGCTTTTCGAGCTGAGCGTTACGAAGCTTGTAGCCGATAGTTTCGTTGCGGCGGTCAACCTCAACTCTTACGCCGAGAGCTGTGAGCTTGTTTGCAATCTCGTCGCAGTAAGCAACCTGCTCGTCACCGATGGGAAGCATTCTGACCTGAACGGGAGCCATCCACGTGGGAAGTGCGCCGGCATATCTTTCAATAAGGTATGCGAGTGTTCTCTCATAGCAACCGAGAGACGTACGGTGAATGATATAGGGAGTTTTCATTGTGTTATCGGAATCAACGTATTCCATGCCGAACTTCTGAGCAAGAAGCATGTCTATCTGAATAGTAACGATAGTGTCTTCCTTGCCGAATACGTTCTTGTACTGAATGTCGAGCTTAGGTCCGTAGAATGCAGCCTCGTCTATACCTATCTCATATTCAACACCGAGGTTGTCAAGAATATCCTTCATTACGGACTGTGCGTGCTCCCACTGTTCGGGAGTGCCTTCATACTTTATACCTGCTCTTGCGGGATCCCACTGAGAGAAACGGAACGTGCAGTTCTCAAGCATACCGACCGTGTCAAGCACGTACTTTGCAAGCTCAAGACAACCGCGGAATTCTTCCTCAAGCTGCTCAGGACGGAGAATGAGGTGTCCCTCGGAAATTGTGAACTGACGTACACGGATAAGACCGTGCATCTCGCCGCTTTCCTCGTTTCTGAAAAGTGTAGATGTCTCGCCAAGTCTCATGGGGAGGTCTCTGTAAGAACGCTTTTTATTGAGGAATACCTGATACTGGAAGGGACAAGTCATGGGACGGAGCGCAAAGCATTCTTTGGTCTCATCGTCGGCATCGCCGAGAATGAACATTCCGTCACGGTAGTGATCCCAGTGTCCCGAAATTCTGTAAAGGTCACGTTTTGCCATGAGAGGAGTCTTTGTGAGAAGGTATCCTCTCTTCTGTTCCTCATCCTCAATCCAGCGCTGAAGTGTCTGAATAACGCGCGCGCCCTTGGGCATGAGAATGGGAAGTCCCTGACCGATGCTGTCAACAGTCGTAAAATATTCAAGCTCACGGCCTATCTTGTTGTGGTCGCGCTTTCTTGCTTCTTCAAGTGCTGTAACGTATGCGTTAAGCTCGTCCTTTGAGGGGAATGCAAGACCGTAAATTCTCTGCAGCTGCTTATTATTCTGGTCGCCCTTCCAGTATGCACCGGTGCACTGTGTAAGCTTGAACGCCTTGACGGCGCCAGTTGAGAAGAGGTGAGGACCTGCGCAGAGGTCAACGAACTCTCCTTGACGGTAGAAGCTGATGATCGAGCCCTCGGGAAGCTCGTTTATGAGCTGCACCTTGTAAGGCTCTTCTCTTTCGGTCATAAATGCGACAGCCTCGTCTCTGGGAAGCTCAAATCTTTCTATTTTAAGATTTTCCTTAACTATCTTCTTCATCTCAGCCTCAAGAGCCTTGAGAACGTCGGGGGTAAAGGGTACGTCGCTGTCAAAGTCATAATAGAAGCCGTCATCAAGCGCGGGACCTATTGTGAGCTTGGTCTGGGGATAAAGTCTTTTTACTGCCTGGGCAAGAATGTGAGCCGCTGTATGTCTGAATACGTGTGCGCCGTCCTTGTCGGCAAAGGTGAGAAGCTGAACGTCAGCGTCATTCTCAATAGTGTAGTTAAGAGCAACCGTATTGCCGTTAACGTTTGCGGCAAGAACGCTTCTCTCTACCATTCCAAATGCTTCCTTGGCGGCGTCATATACCGTTACGGGAGCTGCTGATTCATAGATCTGTGAACCAAAATTGATTTTCATTGTGTTTTCCTCTCTTTATGTTTGATGTATTATTTTTTTATTTGCTTTTCTGTTCATGTCAGCTGCGGCGCAGGAATTCCCACACCCTCACTGAGCCTTTCAATGCCAATCTCGCGGCATTTTTTATAAAAGTTTTCACGCAGTCTTTCAAAATTCTCTGCATCGGCGTATATTCCGCGCTTTGCATCAAATTTAAACCATTCGTGACACATTGACGAGCGCACGGTGTGCAGACGAGTCTTTTCGTCCTCACAAGCGTTTATAGCATCCAGCCAAAGCTTATCAAGATATCCAAGCTCATTTTCATCTATAAGATCGTCCCACTTTTCCTTGCAGGAAAACGCACACCCCATGTGTGTTTCTGTTCCCTTTTTGTGTATGAATTTCAGATATTCAGAAACATACGGCGCGGCATTTCCGTAATACGCATCTATAAATTCCTGAGCCTCACGCTCCACATCCGCGGCTGTATTCCACAGAAGGCGCGAGAGCAGATACGAGCGCAATTCTCCAAACTCGCCGTTGACCGCTTCTTGAAATTGCCCTTGAACAAACAAACCCTTGACATTGTGATTTTTAAAGAACTTTATATTTTGCGGTATAGCCTTCAGGTTTGGGTATGGGGTAAGATACTGTGCAAAATTTGTGGTATAATCCCAGACGTAAAGATTAGCGCACACTTCACTCCACGTGTCAAATGCCCCCTTGATAGATGCATTATTTTCGCAAGTCTCTATGGGGTGGGTGCCGCAGCCGCCGGTGCATAGCCGCACGCATACGTTTTTGCGCGGTTTTATATACTTTGGAGGTTTAACGGAATATTGGTATGCCAACGTGTCAACGATAACATCCGGAAATTCCGCCTCAATTTTCTCTGCCACCGCGTTTACGAAATATATCAACGCACCCGACGGGGCTCCCTCGCGCTCAATAATTTTACTGCATTCTTCGCATTGACAGTAGCTGTTCAAAACAAAGCTATCGTTCTGTGATATTGATACCATTTTGCGTTCAGGATTTTCCCTGAGCCATTGGCATGCTTTTTTAGCCGAAAGTGAAATCACATCGGGATTTGTCATGCAAAGCTGTGAGTACAAATGCTTTGCGGTCCTTTCCCCGTCTATCTTGGAAAAATATTCGGGATGTGTATCAAAATACTCATCGGGCGGTATAAGCTGAGAGAAGGTATGCACGAAATACGGTCCTGCATAGTTCAATCCGCCTCCAAGCGTTTCGGGAATATTTCTGCCCATATCGCGGGTATTTTTGCACGCTCCGTTAAGTCGATTTTTTAGGCTCCACGTCGTATCAAACGCACAGCCCCAGTAAATATCTCTGTATTCAAACGGCGAGCCCTCAAAAATATCAAGTCCGTCCTCAAGCTCAATATTTGCAAGACTTGGAATGCTCTCAGTATCCGCTGAAAAAAATCTGCACCCGAGTGTCTCAAGCAGTCGGTACACGGCGTATATTACGGCTCTCGCATTCTCTCCAAAAATGTAGATGTTCCCGTTTTTTTCGTATACGTGAAAGGCATCGTAAAGTCCTTCGATGTGTGTTTCTGTATAGCAAGTTCGATTTGAGTTTCCAATAACTATTTCGGGCGTGGATGCCGAAACCGAATCGTTAATAATTTCAAGCACACATTCGGGACTTATCTTTTCAAGATATGCCTTCAACTCTTTTGCGGCATATTTTTCCGCATCCAACACCTTCGACGGTATCACTATTTTGTAATCTTTCGTTATTCTCATAAAACAAAGTCCTCAAAAAATAAACGCACCCCGACACAAACGTGTCCGGGGTGCGTTATACGCACGGTTCCACCCGAGCTTTTTACTTAATTGATGTTTAATTTGCAAGCAAAAGCGGTACCTTCAAAGCAGTCATAAGAAGCTTTCACCAATCGCTTCCTCTCTGTGTATGCCTTATCTTTGGGGCGTGTTTTTTGCTACATGAATTCTTTATTTGCGCTTATTCATGTTATAAGCGGAATTGGGATTGACGAGTTCTCTCCAGTCAAGGTCTCCTCTGTCAAGCGCCATGATGATGACCTCTGCCGTTGCGATATTGGTCGCTACGGGAACGTTATATCTGTCGCACATGAGGAGAAGCTCTTTTTCTATCTCATCGTGATCGGAATACTCTGCGGACGAGCGAGTATCTCTGAAGTAAATGAGAACGTCGATCTCGTTGTAGGATACTCTTGATGTGATCTGTTGCTCTCCACCTTCGCCGCTGAACAGTTTTTCGATATTTAATCCTGTTGCTTCGGAGATGTATTTGGCAGTAATACCTGTAGCGCATATATTGTGCTTGCTGAGTATGCCGCAATAAGCAATACAGAACTGTGTAATAATTTCTTTTTTTGTGTCGTGAGCTATAATAGCTATTTCCATACTGCATTCCTCCGAATTGATTTGGTGCGTTTTTTAGATAGATTGTTGCCCTAAGCAAACAACAATGTTTACACAAACAACGTATAGGGTTATTATAGCACGAAACTCCTAATTTGTCAATGATATATACAATATTTTTGATATATTTTTTGTTTTTTGTTTATTTTAAGGCTTTTAATTTTCAGACAAATGTGATATAATGGCATATGATGGAGAAATCTAATCAATTTTGCATGACAGAAAGGGACAAAAAATGATTAACGAACAGATTTCCAAGCTCCGCGCCCTTGACGCAGACGTAGCAAACGCAATACAGGCAGAATATGATCGCGAAAGATGCGGCATTGAACTTATTGCATCAGAAAACTTTGTTTCCGAAGCAGTACTTCTCGCTGCGGGAAGCATCATGACAAACAAGTATGCAGAGGGATACTCCGGCAAAAGATATTATGGCGGTTGCCAGTGTGTTGATATTGCCGAGGATATTGCTATCGCACGTGCAAAGGAAATATTCGGAGCGCAGTATGCAAACGTTCAGCCTCACAGCGGCTCTCAGGCAAATACGGCGGTTTACGTTGCGCTTCTTAATCACGGCGATACTGTTATGGGAATGAGCCTTGCACACGGCGGACATCTTACACATGGAAGCCCCGTTAACATTTCAGGTCTTTATTATAACTTTGTTCCCTATGGAATAGATGATGAAACACACGTTATCAACTACGACAAGCTTGAAGAACAGGTCAAAGAAGTAAAGCCTCGCATGATCGTTGCCGGCGCATCTGCTTACCCCAGAATTATTGATTTTGAGAGAATGGCGCAAATTGCTCACGACAACGGCGCATATCTCATGGTAGACATGGCTCACATCGCAGGTCTCGTTGCTGCGGGTGAACATCCTTCGCCTGTTCCCTACGCAGACGTAGTTACAACAACGACACACAAGACTCTTCGTGGTCCCAGAGGCGGTCTTATCCTCTGTAACGATGAGGAGATCGCAAAGAAGATAAACAAGGCAATATTCCCCGGCATTCAGGGCGGTCCTCTTATGCACATAATTGCGGCGAAGGCGGTT
>SVTX01000029.1 GCA_015063545.1 Oscillospiraceae bacterium
TACTTGTATTTGCCCTCAAGGTTGAAGAACACGGGCTCTTCGCGGTCGGTCACAAGTCCCTGCGACACGTAGGTTGAGATCACGTTCTCGTATCGGATACCTGCCATATTGATGTATTCTCTGCCCTTGGAGGACTCGTCAACGTTGGGATAATACTCCGCATTCGTACCGGCGGGGATCATATAGGGCTTCAGATCCTTGATGAGCTGAACGGGCTCACTGCCTGCGGGCTCCGTTACAGGACCTGTTACCTGCGCCTCGCCCTCCCATACGGTCAGCTCCATAACAGGTATCGTGACGTCCATATCCCCTGCTACCGTCTTAATGCTGAATTTCTCAGCCCCCGATACGTTGTAGGTATATCTGACCGGCACCTGATAGGTTGAGAATAAGACCTCTTCTACCAATTTATCGTCTACCCAGAATTGAACGCCTGCAACCATTTCTCTGGCTTTGCCGATCAAGGTAGGAGGCGAGCATTTATACTGACTGTCATCATAAGGATACGTAATACTGCCGTCATCATGTACTTGCTGGGTAATGGTTCCAATTTCGCCACCTATGACAAAGCTGATATTCTCATAGAGCCCATCCAGAGGAAGATCAACCTGCGCAGGCTTCTTACCGCTGGAATCTCCCCAGAATTTGAATCCGCCGTGATAAATATTACCACCCATCCACAGATCACTGTGATAATAACCGCCATAGCACGGATCATCGACGGGTTTCTCGTACTTATAGATCTCCATATTGCAATCGGTGCCGACTGGGGTGTGCTTGTTTACGTAGTAGTTTTCAAGATATGGGGGGTTAAACTCAGGCTCAGTCGGTTCTGTAGGTTCTTCGTGATCATCACCACCGCCGCCGCCAAACGATCCGCATCCCACAAATGCTGATGCGAGAATTACTGTGCAAAGCAATAATGCCGTTAATTTGAAAAACTTTTTCATTATGTATATTCCTCCATCAGAGTAATTTTTTCAAAATCTTTTTCATCTTCGCCGAAGAAGAAGTAAAGAAAGCCGTCAAGTGTGTCAAGGAAGTCCATTTCGTTATCGAGGGGGTCGTACTGCATAAGGAGCTTCGGTGGCTCGTCTACGTAGTTCCAATCACTCGGAATACCAAAGAGCCTCGTACATATCTCGTTATCATCCACTTGGAAAAACTCCATCAAATATGCATCCGTGTATCTTTCGTAGTCCTCCACAGCGGCATTGAAATCGTCAATAGCAAGCTCGGGCTCGCCGTCATAGTAACGAACGTCGGGCTTCAGATGATAGTTGCCGTCCTCTGTTTCAAGGAAAATATAAAGATATCCCGTATGAGGCAGACGTCCTTCCCTGTCCAGATCGGCTATATCGGAAAGCCTTATCTGACAGAAAAAAATTTCATCATCGTAGAAATCCCCGTCCCATGCAAGCGGAACAGTAGGTGTTCCAAAAAACTTCGACACTCCGAGGTCGTAATTCGCGGGGGATTTTTTTACCTTGATTCCAATTGCCATATCTGTCCGGCACTCCTTCCTTTTATGCTTCTCCGACTTTTTTCTCAAGCATCAAAACCACGTGATCGCTGCGCGACCAAGCGTACTCATTTCTGCCGCCCTGTTCACTCCTTCCGCGCAGACACGCGCGGGGATTTTCAAGAGAAATGACACCCTCGATGCCCCTCTGCGCCTCTTCATCAAAGAAGGTGAATTTGATCTCGTTCTCGGTCAATTCATCAATTCTGATTCTTTCACCGCGGCTTGTTTGGTCTGCCCCTTCAAAGACGTCATAGACCTCGTTCCAATAGTGGTCATACCAGCTGCCATAGGTATATTCGTGCGTTTCGCGCTCAAGGCGGAGGATGTATTTCGACCATTTTTCGTTTATATTACTCATTTTTCAACCTCTGCTATTTTATGCGACGTTATGATATGGAATAGTGGATTTTATCTTCTCGCTCGGGCTCGGTCTTTTCGGTAACGACCGTTGCGCTGAATGCATAATGCGAATTATAGCATCCCTCGAGATAGGACCATTTTTGATAGGAATATTCTCCTCTGCATTCCTCGCCCACTCTGACCACGCGCTCATATTCCACAGGTACTATCTCTGATTCCTTGTTATTGGGATCTTTTCTTTCGCTGGAATAGGAATGAACCGTAAACGTGCCGTCGCCGTTGTCCTTACAGCTTATCCAAAAGCTATAGCCCGCAACATGCTTTTCCCCGTCCACAGGAACATACTGCAATGCGTAATCCGGGAAATTGAATTTTACCATTAAATAATACATACCGTCACCGCCTTTTATTTTGTAAGAGTTGCATCAAAGATACCGTAAGAGGGCGAGTTGCTGTTATGGTCGAGCCAGAAGGTAAGACGCTCGCAGTTTGCAACGTCCACGGTGATCTCTGTAGTTTCCATATCAGAAGTCAATTTGTATTCGCCAACTATCTTGTCGTCCGCAATCACGTAGAGCGTGTCATAAGGCTGCTTTCTGCCGTCGGATCCTTTGTCATTGTCAAGGACGCCGACGTTGAAGGTCATCGTTTTATACTGCTTTTGAAGATTGAAGCAAGCAAAGGATGCCTGGCTGACCTCACTTGAAGCAGCGATAGCCATGAGCGCAAGCGCTCCACCGACAAATCCCGCAACACCAAAGGATCCGGCACCAATAAGTCCACCGGCATCCAAGGACAAGTATACGCAGGTAGAAAGCACAAAACCGCGCGTATGGTTTACACCGTCGATCGTGAAGAATTTTCTGTTATCGTTTCCATCGTAAATGCCGTTGAAATAACGGATCGCGTCGTGTCCGTTGCCCTCGGCGCTCATATACTCGTAGGGCTTAAAGCGTTCCATAAGGTCAACGGTGTCGGGGAAAGGCTCTTGTTCGGGCTTGTTGAAATCAAGCTCGCCGATCTCGTGAGTATGTACGCCAATATCAGCCACCATATAGGTTCCGCGTGTCAGTGCCGGCATACCGAGCAGGCTGAACTGAAGCACGTCAACGCCCTCGATATTCAGCTCGTAGCTCTTGGGGAAGGCGGTTGCGGTGAGAGGGTAGCGTGCAAGCTCTACGCCGTCACCGTATACGACCAGAACGTCATCCTTGACGTGGCTTCTGTCAACGCGTCCCACGGTAAAGGTCAGATACTTGAAGTTTTTGCCGAGCTTGAAGGTTGCCTTTGCCGGCGTTGCCGCGTCAAGGGGAGAACCGATAAAGCTGTACATAGATAGCAGCGAAACGCCCTCGTTATAGAAGATGTCACCAAGGTAATGCCCTCTGTATTTGGTTGAGCCGTCAAAAACCTGTGCGCCCTTTGAAGAGAATGGCAGACTGATCTCGCTGATCAGCTTATAGGAGCCGGGCTCTACCTTGTCGGGTGCTTCAATCACGGGCTCGCCAAGCGTCATATTATAAAGCGCATAGTCGCCTTGGTGCAAGGTGCTGTAGGGGTTTGCCGCATTCTCAATGCACAGAATATGTCCACCCGAAACGTCAAGAGAATAGCTCTCTGTAGGATGATCATATTCAAGCTCAACGTCAAGGATCTTAACGCCGTCAAGATAAATATTGAGCCAACCGCTGTTAGGATAATACGAATCCTTGATAATACCAACCGAGAAGTTAAACTGCTCGTACTTGCCGCCAAGGTTGAAATAAGTTCTGTCCGTGCCTCCCCAGCCGTCCGTAAGAATGATGCCCTTATTGTAGTCCTTGCCCGCTACGTTGAACGTATCCTTGCCCGAACCGTCGATCAGATTGGTGCGCTGTCCTTGGCAAAACAGCATAGCTGCGTCAAGGAAATCCACTGTGCCTTTCACGGGTTGAACAGTGTCGTCAATATTTCGGGGTTCAACGGAAAGTACGGGATCCGCAATATAAAGACTTGTCACGTTCCAGTTGTCGCGGATGCGAATGACCATTTTTTTGGCACCCGTAATATCCACCTTGTGTGTTTTGGCTTTTTCAAAGTGATAATGGCGCTCCTCAAAAACCTGCTCTCCGTCAAGCAGTATTTCAAACGCCGCGTATTCGTCCGGAGAAAGGCCGGGGTGCAGCTCAGAATCCTTCGAACCGACCGTAAAGCTGAACTCGGTATAGGTCTTGCCGTCAAGATAGAAAACTGTATCGTTTGTCTTGCCCACACCGGATGAATTTCCGTTATCGAGCGGTATTCCGTCATAATACGTATTTCCCGCTATACAGAAAGACTCATTTCTGATGTAATTTTGATAGTTCATATTCCCCTCAGAGCTGGGGGACATAATATCGTTGAGATAATATCCGCCGCCCTCGGCATACATGGATGTGGAGTAATTCTTTGCACTTCCAAACCAATCAAGCATTCTGCCATTGGCGTGGTCATCACCAATATAAAATCCGTCGTTTATCATCGTGATGCAAAGAATGTAATCGCCCACCATAGTGTAATAGTACGCAACTCTGTACGTGCCTTCACCACCCTCAAAGTTGATGTATTCGTCGCTTTCATACGATTTGCCGCCTATGGTAGGATTGCGGTTGCTTGTTCGGGTGGTGTTCCAGCCCTTGGGCTTGTTTTTGAAATACTCGCTGATAGAGTACCAAGGATCGCTGACACCTTCCTTTTTCTTTTCAACCGTAATCTCGATTACGTCATCATTAGCATCATTCACCGCACGACATTCTACCGAAAATTCCGAGGAAAGTAGCTGCTCGTCGGTTCTTGCCGAGAAAACGGTAAGCGGAATTTCCGAAATTTTTTCCGCCGATTCAAAGTACCAATGCGCCGGAAGGTTCAACGATATATCAAAATATTCATTTTTATAACTTTTTCCCTCACATGCGCCCAAAACGTCCATAGGCTCTACGGGATCTTCATAGTTTTCTGTCGGTGTCTGCGAGGTTGGATCTTTATCTTTTCCTTCATCAGCGCTGTCATTCACTCCGCCAGAAGCGCATGCCGCAAGCATAGACGCAGTCATAGCGATCACAAGAAACAAGGATATGATCTTAAATATATTTTTCATAGCAAATACTCCTTTACACTCATTTTTTCCATTCTGACGAATCGGGATCGCGGGAGGTTGACAGAGGCGAATCATCAATATAAGGATTGAGATCGTCCTTGCGTTGTCTGCGCGAAACCGATTTGCAACACAGCTTTTCGAACTCATCAAAGTTATCAAGAATGTACTTTACCTCTTCACTGCCCGTCAGCTCAAGGTACTGTCCGTAAAGCTCCTTCGCCTTGTCCAGATTAAGACAGCTGAAATCGCTGTCTCTGCGGATACGGTGATATTTACCGCAGCATATCTCGGCCATATATAAAATTTCCTCTGCTGTAGGAGAGACAGACTTTTCCTTTAACAATTCAAGCGCTCGCTTTTGTTCGGGCTTGGGCGACGTGTTGATAAAGGAGCTCCAAAGCGGCAAGCCGGACAAAAGCTGTGCAATTTCCTTGCAGGAATCGGGCGTGGGACGGTTTACCACGTCCTGTGCAAGAGCATTCAGATCAAACTGATCCGCTTTATTGTCATTCATAATGATCCCTCCGTATGTTATTTGATATTGAGCCTTTTGCCCGTATCGTCAAACGGCTCGTTATCTCCCGCGGGAATAATTCTGGTGTTGCCGATAAGGTAATCGTTTACAACAAAACCTATCTTCTTGTCCTCAAACATTCCAAATTCCATTTCCTTGGCATTATCGTATCCGTACATGACACCGTCAACCCACACACACTCGTCGTAATTGCACCATTTTCCTTCGTAGTAGCAGGTTCTGACGCCAACACCGTGCTCTTTGCCATCTCTGACCTCACCCTTGTACTCGGTCATAAAGTTACCGTCCTCCGTGACGATAACCCCCATCTTCGATGGATCGGAACGTCTGTATCCGGGAAAGCCGAACGCCTCGTAGAATATTTCGAGCGTGCGCTTTGCCTCTGCACTGCTCATGCCTCCGTTTTCAAGAATTCTTCGGATATCCACTGCGTATTCCTCGTAATTATACACGTCGTGTATCAAATCAAGGAGCGTTCCTCTTGCCATACCGTAAATCAGAGTGGCAAACTGCTCTGCCTCCTTTTTGTCGTCTGCTTTATCAATAAGTATTTGATATGTTTTTTCTTTGTCAAACATATTCTCAAATCCGCCCTCGACAGAGCAAAATTCTCTTATAAGCCAAATAATATTCATATTTATATCCATTCCTCTCTGAAAAATCCGAGTTTTTATTGAAACGCCTCAAGGAGCTCCCAGACCTCGTCCAGCTCATCCTTGTAAAGAGGAGCATAATCGTCCTTGAAGCCGCAGATAATAACGTCTCCAAATATGACCTCGTAGCCCGAAAGGTCCGCCGCCATGACATTTTCGTTCAGATGCTTCATCATTCCTCGTTCATCACAGTACATAACCACGGTAAAGCCGAGTTTGTCCGAAAGCCCACGGAGCTTTTCGGTAGAGATAGCGTTTACCCGCTCGCAGTCAAGTGGCGCGCGAAGTCCCTCAAGCGAGCTGAAATCCACCTTGACTCTCTCAAAAGAGCCGTCAAAGGTAAGCTTTATCGCGTTTGCATCGCGGTCAATATCCTGCTCCTTGCGACCGAGCATTCTGTCAAGCCGATCGGAGTATCTTTCGTACGCCTCCGCAGTACCCTTGGCCATCGGAACGCTGCTGTGAAGCCTTTTTCTCATGTTCCAGTATCTTATTGCATTCGTAAGATAAATATTTCCTATCTTGTAGGTCGCAAAGTCCGAAAAGGTTTTTGCAAGCAGGTCGATGCAGTCAAGGTCGCCGTATTTGTTAGCGCCATTTATCAGCATATCCTCGCAGCCCTCTATATCCAAAAAGTAGGAATAGTACATCGCGCGGGACATGCCCGCCGCTACAGCCTCGCGAATATACGGCTTTGCCGCCTCGTTGTCGGGCTGGTCGGCAAACATCAATTCCTCTGCCCTTCGCACGAGTTCCTCAGGGTCAACAGCTCCCTCGCAGGTATCAAGCGTCAGTCCGAAATCGGGATATTGTGGCTTTACGGGCTCAACGGCGTCCCAAAACTCAGGCAATTCAATATTGATTGCCTCAAGGCCCTCGCGTGTGAAGTTGCTCTGCTCAAAGCAATATTTTGCATAGGAATACACCACGGGGAAAAATCTGCCCGTAACGTAATAGTAGCCAAGCATTGAGCCGCATTCCTCGTCAAGCTCGTACGCGCGAGTGGCAAGATAAGCCGCCACGCGGGAGTTTCCGCCGAAGGCGTTTCCGTCACCGCACTCTGCCGCGAGTGCCTCAAAACACGCGGCATCGTCAAGCCCGGCACCGCAAAGCAGGGCGTTTATTGCCTCATCCTGTCTGCCGGCCTCCTTGAGCGTCCAGTAAAGACCATTGTATGCGTACGCGTATCCGCCGTCAACGGAGAGCTTGTAATATTCTATTGCCTTGTCAAGGTTGGCATCTACGCCGCTTCCGGTACGGTAGCACCATCCGACCGTATTTGATGCGCGTGCATAGCCGCGGCGGAACAACTCAAGCCATGCCTCAAACGCCGCCTTGCTGTCCGTCTCAAGCAATTCCTCCGCTCTCTGCCAGTCCTCGGCATAAACGTCGCTCTTGAATTCATGCAATATCTCAAGCAGACGCTCGACCTCATATTTATACTTGCAGTCAAGGTCGTGCTGATACACCTGCCCGTCGTCAACACCCGCCATGCGCTGACCTGCCATATAATCGCAGTATCCCGCATGGTGCGCGCGCCAGAAGGAATTCTCAAGCACCTTTATTTTTGTGTCTGTGCTCATTTCGGGACTTATAAAGCATTCCAGAGTTTTTTCAAGCTCCTTCATTTCTTTTGCTTTTTTTGCATTGAAAAATTTATCAGCCATAGCATTCACATCCTTCTTTGTTTACCGTTTCTTAGCTTTATACTTATACATTTGCCTGAATATAGGCATCGTCATCAAAATAATAATCCTTTAGCCATTCAACCGCGGGAGCATATTCCCTCTCTGCCGCGGCTGTGATCAGATCGGCAGCTTTATTCATATCGCAAGGAAAACAGCGCCCAAGCTGATAGCAAATACCGAGTTGATAAATCGCGTGAGGCTTGCCCATTTTCGCTTGCTTTACAAGTCTGCGGAGCTTTTTTGATTTTGACATCTGACCACCTCTTTTTTTATTTTAGTCAAATCTTACACGGGGGTTCATAATAGCGGGAGATTTCCAGTCTATACCGTAATCCTTTTTAAGTATCTCTCGCTTTGTGCTCCAATACAGATAACAGTATCCCATGCCGCTGTTATCGCCTATCTTGGCAATTATCTTTTCTTCAAGCTCGTCCTTGATTGCCTGAAATTCGGGAGTATCTTCAATCGGATCGTGTTTCAGCATCCGTACCGTCCATCCTTTCCGTATCAAGTATTTTTCTGAATCTTATCTTGTCATCGTCGCTCATTCCGTCGTACATTCTCAGCGTCTCGTATATTTCCGTATCTTCTTCGTCACCCGCTTGCTCTGCTATCATATCCTCAAACCCCGTGGCAATTATAGCTATGGGTACACCTATCATACAGCCTCCAAGTAAAAGCATCACGGTGGAAAGTGCCTGTCCTATAGGTGTTACGGGGGAAACATCCGAATCTGTGTCCACCATGGTTTGAATACTGTACACTACTCCGCTAAAACCGTTTTGGAATACCTCGGGCTGAGCCTTATGCTCAAAGGAATACATAAGAACCGAGCATATCATTATCATAACGGTTATAGCTATCAGCGACATAACTATCTGCTTTTTCTTTTTTTGTATTGCATGGCCAAAATTTGCTATGCCACTCAGATATCTGCTCGCCTTTATAAGTCTCAATATTTTACAAAGCTTAAATATCTTAAGTATTCCCGTGGCAGTCGGAAGATTTGCCACAAACACAGGCACAATGGAAAGCAGGTCTATAAGGGACATCAGCGAAAAAATATATTTCATTCTCGCTTTGTCGGGGCGTATATCCGGATAATCTATAGGTGCTGTCCATACTCGGAGTACATATTCAACGGCAAAAATACAAGCAATGATAATCTCAAAAATATAAATTGCTTTATGAAACGCCGCGGGTATAGGAAAGGTCTCGATCAAAATAAACGATACCGAGAGAAGTATCAGCACAACGGAAGATATATCGTATATCTTGGATATCACGTCTCCCTCTTTTCCCTTGTCAATTATCTCGTTGGTGCGTATCTGCGCGCGCCTCATGACTTTTTCAAATCTGCCCGACGTCTTTATGTAATCCGACATCTTGACCAGTCGCACGAGCTTTACAAGCTTTACCATTCGCAGTATCGCAAACTCCTTGGGGATCTCATTAAAGAGCACGGATACGATAGAAAGAATATCAATAAGAGAATCAAATGACGTTACAAATTCCCATATGGCATGTGCCTTGTTTTTACATTCGGGATATTCAAGATCGCACACCCACAGTCTGACAATATATTCAAATATGAAAATCCCAACCGTGACATACTCAAATATTTCCAGAGCATGTCTCACACCCTCAGAAATGTTGCCAAACAGTTCAACTATCACGGCAACGCAAGACAAAAGAACCAGCGCGCAAAGAGAAATATCAAAAATTGTTGATCCGACGTCGCCTTTCGTGGTAGGACCTATTATTTCATATACACGTTTCTTCAGTCTTTTATATACGTTCATTTTTTTCATCTCCTTTTCTTGCGCTTTTGCGCAATCGCCGATTTTTCAAATTCATCAAAAACATTCAAAATCAACTTTTAATGTGTCATATGTATATA
Organism: Oscillospiraceae bacterium; assembly: GCA_015063545.1. Lineage (GTDB taxonomy): Bacteria > Bacillota > Clostridia > Oscillospirales > CAG-272 > SVTX01. Next base: position 9,777 of record SVTX01000029.1, read on the forward strand.
CTAACCCATTTTTATTATATCACACGTGCAATATAATTGCAAGATATTTATATTATTATTTATAATACAAATTAAGTCTTTATTTCGTCACAATTTTATTGTATAATTATGGTAGCACACAAAAGAGGTACCTCAAATGCTTGAACTTGAAAAAGGATATCCATCCGTAAACAAAACCTTTCGCATCCCCGTTCACGTGGTGGACCAACTTGAAAAGTTGGCAGGCGAATACAACACATCGGTCAACAAAGTAGTTATTCAGTGTTTGGAATATTCTCTTGAGAATATTGCTCCCTCTGAAAACAAAAAATGATCCGATAAAAAAAGAACTTGAGCGCATGCTCAAGTTCTTTTTGTTTTTATTTGTATTTCTTAGCAAGCCCGCCTTCGGATGTCTCTCGGTAATTCACCTTGAGATCCTTGCCTGTCTCATACATGGTCTCAACTATCATATCAAAGGTGATCATGCGCGTATCAGCAAGAAAATCCGCGAGATTTACTGCGTTCAATGCACGCATCGCAGCGATAGCGTTTCGCTCTATGCAGGGTATCTGAACAAGTCCGAGAACCGGATCACATGTAAGACCAAGATGATGCTCGATGGATATCTCAGCTGCGTATTCTATCTGATCAAGGTCAAGCTCATAAAGCTCACCCGCCGCTGCTGATGCCATGGCGCAAGCAGTGCCTATCTCTGCCTGACAGCCGCATTCCGCGCCGCTTATAGACGCGTTAGTCTTTATAAGATTGCCTATTATTCCCGCCGTTGCAAGCGCGTGAACTATTTGCTCATCTGAAAAGTTTCTCTTTTTCTGCAAAAACATAAGCACCGCAGGAAGCACTCCGCACGCACCGCACGTAGGAGCAGTAACTATAGTTCCGCAGGATGCATTCTGCTCGCTGACTGCGTATGCGTATGCACACACAAGGCGGTTAGTCTTTGTTTCCTCGCTCTCGTCAATATGTCTTTGTCTGTAAAGATATTTTGCTTTTCTTTGGGTTCCTATGCCGCCGTGAAGCACACCTTCCTTTGTAAGTCCCACCTTAATGGCGTCCTTCATTACACCCCATATGGTGTAAAGGTAATCCCAAATCTGTTCTCCCTCACATTCTTCAACGTACTGCCATATACGCATCTCTCGCTCACGACAATACTCGGAAATTTCTGTAAAGGAGTTAAGAGGATACACCTCAGCATGCACATCACGCTCCTCGCCCTCAAATATTACCTCTCCGCCACCAATACTATATGCCTTGGTCTGAACAGTGCGATCAGGATAAAATGCAAAAAGCTCCATAGTGTTTGGGTGAAAGTCCGTAGGAGTGTCATAGTCAAAAACCAGCTCACATTCCGTGTCGGAAAAAACTTCCGAAACCACTTTATCAGTCATGTGTCCTTTACCCGTTTTTGCAAGCGAGCCGTAAAGAATGACCTTGAAGCTGTCGGCATCTCTGTTTTCGAGCAAAAATCTCTTTGCCGCATTGAACGGACCTATCGTATGTGAGGATGACGGCCCTATGCCTATTCTGTATAAGTATTTTAAAGATTGCATTATGCTCTCCGATCTTCAATATTCACAGTAAAACCGACATCGCGTTGCGTGTCGGTCTTACTTATAATTGATTTAATTACTTGTTTTCGAGAAGAACTACTATCTTCTTAAGAAGATCTTCAGCCGTGGGATTAGCCTCACGCGCAAGTCTGTCTGCCTCAGCCGCCTCGGCGTCAGCCTTTGCCTTTGCCTCAGCCTCAAGTCTTGCCTTTTCATCAAAGTAAGCCTTAACAGCCGCCTTGTTGCGTCTCTTTATGCCCGCAGCCTTAAGCTCCTTCTTCTGCTCCTTTGTGAGCTTGCCCTTCTTGCTTTCTTCTCCACTGTCCTTCATTCTGTTTATAGCGCGAACAATTATAAAGAGAACGAGCGCAATAAGAATAAAGTTGATAATAGCGTTGATAAATGCTCCCCAGTCTATGTAGATAGACTTTTCAAGGTCAGGAACTATCTTTCCTGTTTCATCTACCATATCTACTCTGTCAAGGAACGTGAATACCTCGCTCAAAGAATCCTTACCGAGAATGAGCATAAGTACCCAGTTGATAATAGGCTTGAGTATAAAATTACTCATGCCGTTGACAATAGCGGTGAAAGCGCCGCCCACAATAACACCGACGGACATGTCAAGAACGTTTCCGCGGGTTATAAATTTCTTGAATTCTGCAAAAAATTTCTTCATTTTTTTCTCCCTGATGTTATTTTTACTCACTAATTATAACACTTATCGTGCATATTTGTCAATAGCAATCGATAAAATAACAAATAACAGGTGTCGGCAAATTATGCCGACACCTATGTTTATTCTTCCAAATAACCCATCTGCTCCTTTAGCATCATGTCCTTGACCTTCATAAGACGGGTGGTATTTCCCCTCTCGTTTTCGTCAAGCTTCATCTTTATGGTCTTTATCGCCTCAAGATACTGTGGCATCATGATATATTCAAGAGCATTTACTCTACGTCGCGTACGCTCTATTTCCTGTGCCAGCAGCTGCGCGGTCTTTTCCTTCTCTGCAAGCTTTATCATGTCCTCCATAACACTTGAAAGCGCACCGAGTGAAGCATCAAGCTCACCGGAGGTAAAAGCAAAACCGTAGTTATAGCTACCCGTCGCGTCGTTTCCTTTGACCTTAAAGTCAAAAGTAGGCACTGTAACACTCATAAGATTTTTTCTATCTACGTAAAGCTCTCCTTCCTTTTTGGGAAGTATAAGAGCTTCTTCAAGCATCTTAGGTCCTGTAAGAGCGCCTGCCGCAGAAAAGCTTCCGTACACGTCGGAAAGTGCCGCTTCCACTTTAAGTCTGAGTTCTTTATAGTCACGCACGATCTCCAAAAATTGACGCATAAGCTCATCACGCTTGTCCTTGAGGAGCTTGTGACCTCTGCGAGCGGTATTATAGCGCGCCTGAAGCTTTTTCAGTTCCATTCGGGTAGGATTTACACGAAGCTGTGCCATACTTACCACTCTCCTTTCAAAATATCAATATTAAAAATCATTTTTCGGCCAATATTTTTCAACAAATTCGGGTTTTATTCTCTTCATTTCTGATTTAGGAAGAATCGAAAGCAACTTCCAACCGAGATTCATTGTCTCCTCAATGCTTCTGTTCTCATAAAAGCCTTGATTTATATATTCTGCTTCAAATGCATCGGAAAACTTTGCGTAAAGTCTGTCCATAGGTGTGAGAGCCGCCTCGCCAAGTACGACCATAAGCTCCTTTGCCTCTTTTCCTCTCGCGTAAGACGAGAAGAGCTGGTTCATAACTCCCGCGTGATCCTCGCGTGTTTTGCCCTTGCCTATTCCCTTGTCCTTGAGACGCGAAAGCGAAGGAAGAACGTCAACGGGGGGCATATAGCCCTTTCTGTACATCTCACGCGACAAAATTATCTGTCCCTCCGTAATATAACCTGTAAGGTCGGGAATGGGGTGAGTTTTGTCGTCCTCGGGCATGGAAAGAATGGGGATCATGGTAATAGAGCCCTCCGAGCCCATTTTTCTACCTGCTCTCTCATACATTGTCGCAAGGTCTGTATAAAGATAACCGGGATAACCGCGACGTCCGGGAACTTCCTTACGCGCCGCCGAGACCTCACGGAGAGCCTCTGCGTAGTTTGTTATATCGGTTATGATTACAAGCACATGCATGTCACACTCAAACGCGAGATATTCCGCCGCGGTGAGCGCCATACGGGGCGTGGAAATTCTCTCTATTGCGGGGTCGGATGCAAGGTTCATAAACAGCACCGTGCGGTCGATAGCTCCCGTCTTTTTAAAGTCGGAGATAAAGAAGTCAGCTTCCTCAAACGTAATACCCACAGCCGCAAAAACGACTGCGAACTTCTCGTCGTCACCAAGTACCTTTGCCTGACGCGCTATCTGCGCGGCAAGATTTGCGTGAGGAAGTCCCGATCCCGAAAAGATAGGCAACTTCTGCCCACGAACGAGGGTATTAAGTCCGTCTATGGTAGATACGCCTGTCTGGATAAATTCCGAAGGATAATATCTTGCGGCGGGATTTATAGGAGTTCCGTTTATATCAAGCGATTGTTCGGGAATGATCTTCGCGCCTCCGTCAATAGGCTCGCCCATGCCGTTGAATACTCTGCCGAGCATGTTTTCGGATACATCAAGACGCACTCCGTGTCCGGAAAATCTCACCTTGGAATTTGCCACATTTATTCCCGCGCCGGATTCAAAGAGCTGAACGAGAACGTTTGATCCGTTTACCTCAAGCACTCTGCAACGGCGGATGTCACCGTTGGGAAGCTCTATCTCGCCAAGCTCATCGTATTTTACGCCCTCGACCTGACGTACAAGCATAAGGGGACCCGCAACTTCTTGAATGGTTCTGTATTCTCTGATCATTTGCGTTTACCTCCTATTACTTATTTGTAAGAGCCGAAAGCTCTGCTGTCATTCTGTCCATTATCTTGTTATATTCGTTCTTGTAATCCGCGTAAGGAACTGCTTTGAATCTTCCTATAGCTTCACGCACGGGGATAGCCGAAACGTCCTCTATATCGGCGCCGTTTTCTATTGCCCTGCCCGCCTTTTCTTCAAAAGCGAATACAAGCTTCATAAGAGCCATCTGCTTGTCGAGCTGAGTGTAACTGTCGCCATCCTCGAACGCGTTTTGCTGAAGGAAATCCTCACGAATGGAGCGCGCGGTCTCAAGTGTAAGTCTGTCCTCGTTTGAAAGCGCATCCATACCGACAAGCTTCACTATTTCCTGAAGGCTTTCTTCTATTTGAAGAGTTTTAAGACATCTGCCTGTAAGCGTCATCCATTCTTTGTCTACGTTCTCCTCAAACCAAGTAGAAAGTCTGTCACGGTAGAGCGAGTAAGAATTAAGCCAGTTTATAGCCGGGAAATGACGTCTGTATGCCAAAGATGAATCAAGTCCCCAGAACACCTTAACTATACGAAGCGTTGCCTGAGTTACAGGCTCGGAAATATCACCGCCCTGAGGGGATACAGCGCCAATTGCCGAAAGCGCACCCTGTCTGCCGTCGCTTCCAAGACAAACGACCTTTCCTGCTCTCTCATAGAACTGAGCAAGACGGGATGTAAGATATGCGGGATAACCTTCCTCACCGGGCATTTCTTCAAGTCTGCCCGACATTTCACGGAGAGCCTCTGCCCAACGCGAAGTGGAATCCGCTATAACTGCTACAGAATATCCCATATCTCTGTAATATTCCGCGATGGTAATACCCGTATAAATCGATGCCTCACGCGCCGCAACGGGCATATCCGACGTATTTGCTATAAGCACCGTTCTCTCCATAAGCGACTTGCCCGTTTTGGGGTCAATAAGCTCGGGGAATTCACGGAGAACGTCAGTCATCTCATTTCCTCGCTCGCCGCATCCGATGTAAACAACGATATCAACGTCACTCCACTTTGCAAGCTGGTGCTGAACGACAGTCTTACCCGAGCCGAAGGGACCGGGGACGCATGCAGTTCCTCCCTTAGCTATTGGGAAAAGCGCATCTATTACTCTCTGTCCCGTTATCATAGGCTCTACGGGAGGAAGCTTTTCTGCGTAGGGGCGCGCTACACGCACAGGCCACTTCTGCATAAGCTTGAGCTCCTCAATGGTACCGTCGGGAAGCTTTATCTTTCCTATTCTGTCGTCAACCGTATAGTCTCCGGATTTAAGCTCAACAATGCTTCCACCCATCTTGGGAGGAACCATTATTTTGTGCTCAATGATTTCATTTTCCTGCACCACTCCCAAAACGTCACCGTCCTTGAGAACATCGCCAAACTTGTGGAACGCCTCAAAGTGCCAGACCTTTTTACGGTCAAGTGAGGGCACGTCTATTCCTCTGGTAATGTTTGAGCCGGCTATCTCACGAATAGCCTCCAGAGGACGCTGAATTCCGTCATATATGTTCGTAAGAAGTCCCGGACCGAGTTCAACCGAAAGCTGAGAACCGGTATCTACTACGATATCGCCTCTGCCAAGTCCTGCTGTTTCTTCATATACCTCTATAGAAGCTCTGTCTCCGTGCATTTCGATTATCTCACCGATGAGGCGGTTCTTTCCAACCCTAACCACATTGAACATATCCGCTTCCTTCATTCCCTCCGCAATAACGAGAGGGCCGGAGACCTTCAGTATCTTTCCTTCTACCATTTTCTAAATTTTACCTTTCGCAATTATTCTTTAAAAAGAATATCAGTTCCAACGGCGCGTTCTGCCGCGTGTTTTATATTTGCCATGCCGTATCCCGTGCTTCCGTCCTTTCCGGGTATCGGAATAATAGCAGGCGTGGGAAAGTCCTTATATTTTGCTATCTGCTCCTCAAGAGCCATAGCATAATTTTCCACTATAAATATTATTGCATTTTCTTCGTCCGATGCAAGCGTTGAAAGAATATCCGATGCCGTCTGCACGTCCTCTGCCTCATGCACCGAAAAACCGATAGCCATAAAGCCTATAACGCTGTCGCGGTCACCTATAATACAAATTTTAGACATACAAGCACCTCAATCTTTCTTGTGTCTGCGCAGAAGTCTTGCCTGTTCTTTTTGCATCCAGAATTATTCTCAAATTCTTGATTTGATACTCAACGGCAATAAGATACCCTGCCGCCACCTCAGGACCGAATGCTACGGCTTTTGCATATTTTGCGGTCTCCATATATACGTCATCCGAATATTTTTCAATAACCGAAAGCGTATCGGGATTTTCGCAAATACAAAGGATAAACTTACTGTACTTTGAGAACGCAAGCGCCTCGCACAGCCTATCCTCTCCATCTTCATAGCATTCTGCAAAAAAATTCAAGTCATACGTTCCGCCTGAAAGTACAGCGCCGTCAAGCAACGCGCGTCCCATTCTTCCCATTTTCATGCGGATAAGACGCAAGCACATAATGATATTGGTCAAATCTATTTTTGTGCGTACAAGCTCGACGAAAAATTCACATCCCGAATTTTCAGCGCATTCCAGCATATCCGCATAACACGCTCTGTCAAGGATAATATCAATGTTCTGCGGATTCTTTGTTTTTGCGTAAGCATCTATCGCCTGAGATATTGCGGCAGACATATTTTTCGGATATCCTGCAAATTCACCCTGCACTGCCAGCTTTGCCTCATCCGGTGAAAACATCCCGCAATCGTAAAGCATGGAATCAGGAGAAATGTTACGGATATTGCATTTAATACATGCCTTGAGATTATTGCAATCGTAAGGATATCTCAAAAAATTAAGGTTTTCGGCATGAACAACATTATTCCAAACAAGCTCACACGCATCATTGTACATCTTCTGCAAAGTGGATTCCGTGTCCACCTCGCCATTCTCAAAATATATGAGGTCTGCGCCGTATTCCTCAAGCTTGGAAATTGCCTCCGAAAACGTAGCGCCATCAAGCATCACCCGTATTTTTTCGGACGAGATGAGCATAGTTTCCACTGCTCTGATACGAGCCGAGCAATACATGTATTCAGTTGTATTTATCTTGGAAGCCATACTGTTTATTTACCTCTTAATTTAATTCTTATCGGATGCATCCATCGCAAACAACACAGTTGCGACCTGTGCCTCAAGCTTAGGTCGAATGCCTTCTACCAGCGTTCTTATCGAGCAATTGAGCTCGACGTCTCCGCATTTGATTATAAATCCGCCCTCTATATTTGCGTTTTTGTCCGACAAAACTATTTTATCCAATGTTTGCGTGGACAGCTTGCCCACAATAGCGCGTCTTGCGCCTTCTATTATTGCCTTGCCGTGTGTGTCCTTGTCCTTTTTGTTCATCAGCACCTCGTACTTTTGAGAAGAAATATCCTCTCCGTAAAGTCTCATGCTATCCTGTTCAGATTCTACCCTGTCACACATGACCTTAGCCATAAGAGACGAAAACATCTGTCTGTAGCTGTCCCCATCAAGAGCGAGTATATACTGTACAGCATTTTCAAACGCAGCATCTATAAGGTTTGCGCGCAAAGAAAGTATCTTATCACGTCTGCTCATAGCTATGCCGGATTTAGCGCGCATCTTTATGTTTTCACATTCCTTAAATGCCGCCTCCTCAGTCTGAGCCTGAAAAGCCTTCTTTTTTTGCTCACCCGCAAGTTCAATTTCCGCGCATTTCTGCTCTGCATCGGATATTATAGCCTGCGCACGAGCGTTAGCATCGGCAATTATCTTGTCGGTGATTTTTTCAAGTCCTACCACTGAAAATATCCTCCTTACAGAGAATTAAGCTCCGAGTGTAAAGGGGCACATAAATACCATCAAAAGTGTGATAAGAAGTGCAAAGATCGCATATGTCTCAACAAGAGCCGCAGATGTGATAGCTTTACCGAGCTGATCTCCGCGCTTTGCGATAAGGTTGATTCCGGATGCGGATACTCTACCCTGTCTTACAGCAGAGAAAAGACCTACGAGCGCATAAGGAATAGCCGCCATAAGGAAGTATGTTCCCTGGAAAACGGTAAGCTCAACAAAACCGCCGAAAAGTCCTATGCGGAAAAGGATAAGGAATGCCGCAACAAGTCCGTAAACACCCTGTGTCATAGGAAGTGCCTGGAGTGCAAGAGCCTTACCAAACTTAGAGGGATCTTCTGTCAAAAGACCGCTGGATGCTTCACCAACAAGGCTTACACCCTTTGCGCTTCCCATACAGGGAAGAGCTACTGCAAGTGCTGCGCCGAGAAGCGCAAGATTTGTTCCTGTAAATATCTGTGTGAGTATTTCCATGATTTTTCTCCTTTGAGTTTTATGTCAATATAATTTAATCAATAGTATATTTTTCCGAAGGCTCCATTGCCTCAAATTCCTTACCGCCGTCCTCATAGAATTTATTGAAAAATTCCAGATACTGCAATCGGCTGGTATGAACGAATGAACCGAGAACATTTATGGCGAGGTTCAAGCCGTGACCTATAATGCACGCAATTATCAAGGCTATAAATCCTACGACCGTAGGTCCTGCCATTGTTCCTATAAGGTTTATTACCTGCGCTATGACCGCCGCCGCAAGTCCAAGCGCTAAAATTCTTGAATAAGATAGCAAATCGGACGCATAGCTCGTTATATCGTAAAGTCCCAACAGTCCTTTGCCTATCTTCATAACAAGCTTCTTTTCGTGTCTACCGTGTGTGAGCACGATCATAAGCACTCCAACGCCTATCGTAATAGCTCCCGCCATTGTGCCAACCAAAACAAGCACTCCTATGCCGGCAAAAATAACCCACCAAGAGCCTATATCAAATATGGCGTCGAACACCTTTCCTTCTTTGCACAGTATTATGAATTTTACTACCATGCCCGCGATAAGGTGAACTCCTCCAACGGCCAGCGACACGATCAAAAACATCATGGGATCGTCGATGGGATTAAACCATATTCCGTTGAAGAACGGAACAGCTTCTCTGGCATTAGTCATTCCCATGAAATTTTCCATTATGGCATACGGCATATCTCCAAACCATCCGCCGAACACAACTCCCATCAAAATGCTCGCTATACCGCAATAGCCAAACATATTAAAGCTGCGCTTCATGTTGGGCTTGAGTCCCATAATCTTAGGCCCCAAAAAGCCGCCAAGCGTCAAAAGCAATCCGTATCCTACATCCGCAAACATAAGTCCGAATATAAAGAAATAGAATATGCTCATAATAAACGTAGGATCAAAGCTTCCGTATTTTGGGTAAGAGTACATTCCCACTACCCATTCAAAATTAGAAGCAAATCCATTGTTTGACAAATGAACCGGGGGTTCTTCATCTTCCAATGCATCATATATATCGTATGCGCAGCAAAGCCTGTCAAGCGCATTCGATACTTTTTCGCAGTTCTCCTCCGGCACCCATCCCGAAAGAACGGTACACCTGTCCGTCTTTGACATTTTCTGCTTGCTTTGAGCAGCCACGAGATTGGTTCTTTCAATATCCCACAGCACCTCAATATCCGTAAGGTTGTCAGAACACTCTCTTAGAGTCTGTTCCAACACCTCAAGCTCGTTCTCAAGCTCATTTTTTCGCGTCTTTATATCCTCAATGGCTTGACGCGGGGACAAATTTATGCCCTTGAATACTACCCTGAGAAAACCAAGCAAGGTCAATTCTCGCAGCACTGACTCTGTATCCTGCTTGTGAGTCATAATAACGGCATAAACACCGTTTTCATCCTCACTTACAATCTCTGCGCTACCCAACATATCGCCTATGCTTTCGTCTATTGCAGAAATAAGAGTTCCGGCAGGAAAGCTTCCCAATGTTATATCTGTGTAGGCAGTACCCGAAAGATCCGCTTCAATATCATGATTTATCCATGGGAAAAGTGACGTCTGCTCCGCCTCCGCAGATTTGATCTGCGCTTTACAATCAATGATTTTAGCCATCGCATCAGCCGCGGAACGCGCGCTTTCCATCGCCGCATCATATCTTCCGCTTTGAATAAATTCATCTCTGTTGATCTTTAATCTTTTTTCGCCTAACTTCCCTTTTCGGGCGGTTTTTTTGACAAGCTCCGGTATTACCCTTTCAAGTAACGAGATTTTTTTCTCTATTTCAGATCTGTCCGCATCACAGTTCAAAACATCAAGCATATAGCCGTAATCATCTGATTGTGCAGAACGAACCTCTACACATTTTAAACGAATCAATCGTTTTAAAATGGCATCCTCATCACCGGCAACGGAAATGACCGTAAGCTTTTTCATTACACTTACTGACATTCGGAAATAACCCCCTGCACAATAAGCCTTACAGCTTCATTCATGTGTGTTTGAGCTATCTGCTCGTATACGGCATATTTCTTTTCGTCATCAGCGTTGTTTTTATCTATCAGTTCCTGTGCGTTTTTTCTCACTTCATCTATTCTGGATCTGTAATCTGCCTTGACTTGATGTTCAAATTCCAAACATGACTTCGCTACCGAATTTTCCGCATCATTTACCATTTTCGCAGCCTTACCGTGCGCATCTTCCACAATGGTAGTAGCACGAAGCTCCGCTTCCTTGACTTTTAATACCGCTTCTTTTGACATTTATCAGCTCTGCCTTTCTGCCATTTGTAAAATTCAAAGTCAGACAACTCCGAATCCCATTCAAATGACTGCATTATTAACGATAATTCCAATTTTAAATTACCTTACTGTATAGTATATCATAATTATGTGTTGTTTTCAAGTATTTTTACAAAAAAAAGCGGCATATACCCACTAAAAGTATATACCGCTTTTTCCATTTTATTTTTTGTTCAAATAATTATCAAATATCGTAAAATCCTTTTTCACATCCTTCGGGCAACTGCATATCGCAAGGAGCAGATCTGACATAAGAATATTTACCGATCATGGTAGGCAAAAAATTGGTCGTTCCCACAATGATGTGCTCCAAAAGATGAACTCCGACCACGGACAAAGCCGCTTCTACTGCTCGAGTCACTTCCCTGTCATCTCTTGAAGGAATCGCAAGACCGCCCGGATGATTGTGTGCCAATACCACGGTACTTGCTTTTTTGGACAGTGCGATCTGAGCTATCAAACGATAGTCAACACTCGCGCCGTTAATACTGCCGTCTGCCACTTTCACACATTCTATAAGTTTCATTGAGTTATCAAAAAGCATAACACAGACACGCTCATGGGTAAGCCCCGAAAAATATCCAAGCAGATATTCTCCAATTTTTGAAACCGTGTTAAAGGTATCACCCGAGCGAACCTCGGACAAAATGCAACGTCTGTTTATATCACGGATAAGCCCAAGCAATACAGCGGAATGAGATTTTATGCCACTCACCTCGCAAAGCTCATCGGGATTTGCCTCCAAAACACCTCTGAGACTGCCAAACTTGTCTATAAGCTCGTGCGCCATTTCATTCGTATCCTTTTGCGGAACAGAATAAAACAATATCATCTCCAAAACTTCATGGTCTGCAAAGCAGTCAAGTCCATGGTTGAGATATTTTGTTTTAACTCTTTCTCTATGATTTTTATGAGGATTTATGTTTTCTTTAGCCATATAAGCCTCCCGATACAATTAAAATATGTTTAAAAAGGTCTGTTTTATGCGTTTTCTATTTCCGTGTCGTAATATTGCTCTTGAAAATTGACAGCCTCTTTCATTTGCTCCTTTGTAAAGGATGCGCCAATCGGAGCAGCGATAAGCTTGTCCTCTACGTCGTTGTGACGGTGAACAATACCAATTATTTGTACAGTATATCTTTCAACAGGAACATCTACCCCAAGCAAATAAACATCCAGCTCCTCGTCATCTCCACCAAGCACACCCGGAATATATCCGTAATTTATATTATATGTAAGAGAATATTTTTCTTTTTTATGTACGTACCCTATAGGACGGTCTATTTCAATATCTACGATTTTACCAAGATATGATCTGACCTGCGTCTTGCGCTGTTCAAAAGTCATGATTTTCTCCTTACGTTCAGCTTAAAACAGCTTTGTAAAACAAAAAACAACATCATTTTTGATGTTGCGATCTATATAAAACTTTATAAAAAGTATTCGTCGGTTAACTTCCAATCGAAAATAGGTAAAGCAGAGTGAGAAAAGAAACTCAAACTTTAAAGAACCCTCAAGGTGTGTACCTTGAAAGAGGTTCAAGCCCTCGGTCTATTAGTATCGGTCAGCTGAATACATTACTGCACTTACACCTCCGACCTATCAAACTCGTAGTCTACAAG
>SVTX01000030.1 GCA_015063545.1 Oscillospiraceae bacterium
CAATACCTTTAGCGCCGCCCGAAACTATCTCGGTGACATCTTCGGGAAGATATTCATTGAAATTTTCAACGTGCAGCCCACGCGAGCCGATAATTGCGATCTTCATTTTGTTTACCTCGAAAATTAAAAAGTGCGACGACCGAAGCCATCGCACAAAAACGCAGACTCCGATAGTCGCCAAACCAATTCAATATTTTTGAGTATCAAAACCAAAGATATTGTAGAATCTGCATTTTATCAGAATTACAATCCTTAGTCTTGACACAAATGGGTACAGTTACCCCATACTCGAAAATTATTATTGAATTGATTTGGCACTATCATTCTAACACGGTTTTTGGAAAATGTCAATAGAGAAATTGGCAATAGATTACTCCTGCTTAGCCTTCCATTGTGAGGGAAGGTGGATTTTGCAAGCGTTAGCGTGGCAAAAGACGGATGAGTAGTTGCGTTAAAATATATTGCGAACTCAGTCGAAAGATCTACGAAATCTTGACCGTAATAGTTCGGAGCCCCCCTCGACAAGCTTGGGGTGACAGTACAGAGCGCAGAAAATCCAACGTATTGACACAGCCCTCAAAAAATGATATAATAAGCGTATAAATCTATTCAAGAAGGTTTGAATATGAAACGGAAATCAAAATTTTCTCTGTCGACCGCGCAGATAATAATGCTCAGCTTCGCGCTTGCAATAGCCGTAGGAACTCTGCTTTTGCTTTTACCCATCAGTTCAAAAACGGGCAAAAGCGTGGGTGTTACCGATGCGCTTTTCACGGCAACGACCTCTACTTGCGTTACAGGACTTGTAACTCTTCCCACGTTCAGTACGTGGAGCATATTCGGTCAGGCGGTCATTCTTATACTTATACAAATAGGTGGACTTGGCATAATAACCGTAATGTCGGGATTTATGCTTGCGATCCGCAAAAAAATGGGGCTCGGAGACCGATTGCTAATTCAGGATGCCTTTAACCTCAATACCCTTTCGGGGCTCACCTCGTTTATCAAAAAGGTTATAATAGGAACGCTTATCGTCGAGGGCGCAGGCGCGCTTTTGTACATGACGGTATTTGTTCCGCAGTTTGGAGCAACCGGTATTTGGATATCTGTTTTTAACTCTGTTTCCGCATTCTGCAACGCGGGAATTGACATCATATCCGAAAACAGTCTGTGCGACTACGCAACCCACCCTATGATAAACGCCGTAACGTGCATTCTCATAATACTGGGCGGTATAGGATATATAGTATGGTGGGATCTTGCAAGAGTTTTGTCTGAATTCAAAAGAAAAAAACTCAAATGTCTCAGATCCCTTACCCTACATAGCAAAATAGCAATAACCGCTACCGCGATTCTTATATTTGCGGGCGCGGCGTTGATATTCATTTTTGAATATGACAATCCGAAAACCATAGCCGACATGTCCCTTTTTGATAAAATTCAAGTCAGCTTTTTCCAATCGGTAACGACCAGAACGGCAGGCTTTGCAACTCTGCCACAGGAAAATCTTACAAATGCCTCGGCTATTCTTTCTTTGCTTTTGATGTTCATCGGCGGTTCTCCCGTAGGAACGGCAGGCGGTATAAAGACAGTTACCGTAGCCCTGCTTATTACTTCCGCTATATCGACCGTAAAAGGAAAGGACGAGATCTCCGTGTTTGGAAGAAATATCTCCAAAAACGCCTTGCGCAAAGCAGTTGCAGTACTTGCCTCATCTTTTGCGATAATGTTCATATCATCCCTTGCTTTGTCGGCATGCATGAAAAATACGCCCGCTTTGGATATTCTTTATGAAACTGTGAGCGCAACTGCAACGGTAGGTCTCACCAGGGGAGTTTCCTCCGTACTTAATACGGCAGGAAAACTTATCATCTCCGCCACCATGTATCTTGGCAGAGTGGGTCCGATATCTCTTGCTTTTGCCTTGAATATATCTAAGAAAAGCCACAACATAGTCAAAAATCCCACCGAGGACATAAGCGTGGGATAGAAAAGGAGCTATTATGAGTATAAATCAGAGTTATGCCGTATTCGGTCTTGGAAGATACGGTCTTGCAGTAGCAAAAGAACTTGTTGCAGGAGGAGCAGACGTTCTTGCGGTAGACATAAATGAAGATAAGGTAAATTCCGCAATTTCGGAAATCCCGGTATGCAAATGCGCAGACGTTACCGATGCAGACGTTATCGAACGCCTCGGAATCGCCAATATTGACACTGTAATTATCGCCATGGCGGAAAACCTTGAGGCGAGTGTGATGGCTACAATGCTTTGCAAACAGGCGGGCGTTACGACGGTGATCGCAAAGTGCGCCAACGAAATGCATCAGCGTATACTCAGCCGCGTTGGCGCGGACAAAGTAGTGTTCCCCGAAAGCGAATCGGGCATTCGTCTCGCTAAAAATCTTCTTTCATCCGGGTTCGTCGATCTGATAGAGCTTTCACAGGGAGTATCCATGGTAGAGCTCGACGTAAAAGAAGACTGGGTAGGAAAAAATCTTTTGGAGCTTAATCTCAGAAAGAAATATTCCATGAACGTGGTAGCAGTGCGTCACGCCGACAGTATAAAAACGGATATAAACCCCGAAGAACCCCTTCAAAGCAATTCTAAGCTCATAGTTATCGCAAACGTTGAAAAGCTTAATAAACTGAAATGATCATAAAATCGCCTCGCTCAAAAATGAGCGAGGCGATTTCTTTTATATATTCTCAAGCTTAACTGTCGCTTCAAGACAAGTCTCTCCGTTTTTATTCTGCGTTTTGAACACAAATCTTCCATCCTCGCGCTGAGAACAGAAAACATCAAGAACTGCTCCGAGGGGAGCTTCCTTCAGATACGTCAGAGACATCTCGGATACGTATTTCCCCTCCATGTCGGGAATAAAATCACACAGCATATCGGGATAATTGGTATTATTCATGTGCATATTGTAATCTATGTCCGAATAGGCAATCTTTCTTTGACCTACCTGCTGCATTTTTTCGTCCCTGCCAACTCTGGCGCGAGGCGGAAGAAGCTCGGCATCAATAGGCTCATCATAGGGAAAATGGGGCGCAAGACTTTCGTCTGCGCGAACAAGCGTCTTGTTGTTCACGTCAACAAGCGCCCATACGCTTGACGCCTGAGCGCAAAGCTCTCCATCAACACAAATATCAAAATATCTGTAAAACGAATATCCCTTAGCTTCCTTACACCACGTGCTGACGTTTATGCTTTCAAAGGCACGTATCGGTCTGTAAACCTTGAATGATATTTGACTCAAGATAAATCCCACCCCGCGCTCATCGCGAAGCTCGTCAAGCGGCAGTCCGAATTTTTGGCACTGTATATTTCCCGTCTCTTGAAAATACACAAGTATTCTGCTCGCCCTCAGTACTCGGTTTGCGTCTGTATCGTGCCAACGTGTTGTGTATGTATGAGTGTATTTCATAATTTTTATGGGGGAGCTGTCGCTCCCCCTGTTCTCCTTAAAGTCTGTTTGATGAACCCAGCACATCTCTTATCTTGTGCTGAACCATCTTCTTTACCTCTGCTCTGCCTACCTTGAGATACTCTCTGGGGTCAAACGCGTCAGGCTTATCAACAAGCACGCGGCGAATTCCCGCCGTCATGGCAAGACGGATGTCAGAGTCAATGTTTATCTTGCATACTGCCATTTTAGCAGCGCGGCGAAGCTGCTCTTCGGGGATACCGACCGCGTCGGGAAGCTGACCGCCAAGAGCGTTTATTTCAGCTACACACTCGTGCGCTACGCTGGACGCGCCATGAAGAACTATGGGGAATTCCGGAAGGCGCTTGCCTACCTCCTCAAGAATATCAAAACGAAGCGGAGGGGGAATAAGAACGCCGTGTTCGTTTCTTGTGCACTGCTTTGCGGTGAACTTATACGCGCCGTGCGACGTGCCGATGGAAATAGCAAGAGAGTCAACTCCTGTGCGGGATACAAACTCCTCAACCTCATCGGGACGGGTATAAGAGGAATGCTCTGCCGATACGTCGTCCTCAACACCCGCAAGCACTCCAAGCTCGCCTTCAACCGATACACCGCGCAAGTGCGCGTACTCAACTACCTTTTTTGTAACGGCGATATTATCCTCAAACGAGAGATGAGAGCCGTC
The DNA here is from genome assembly GCA_015063545.1 of Oscillospiraceae bacterium. Lineage (GTDB taxonomy): Bacteria > Bacillota > Clostridia > Oscillospirales > CAG-272 > SVTX01. Next base: position 4,117 of record SVTX01000030.1, read on the forward strand.
GATCATAACGGAGGTAAAGCCGCCGTCAATGCAAGACTTACAGATCTCAAAATCTGCGCCATGGTCAAGGTGAAGAGCAAAGTCAATTCCGCTGTCCTTTGCTGCTGCCGCTGCCAACGCCATGAGATACTCATGCTTTGCATACTTACGCGCGCCCGCGGACACCTGAAGAATAACAGGAGACTGTTCTTCCTGGGCAGCCTCGGTAATTGCCTGGATTATTTCCATATTATTGATGTTAAAAGCTCCGATGGCATATCCGCCCTCGTACGCTTTTTTAAACATTTCCTTTGTATTTACAAGTGCCATTTATCTGTTTTTTCCTTTCGACTTTAATAACATATTTATTGTAACACACATTTCATAAAAAATCAAGTGTTTTATTCAGTCGTTTTTTAGTCAAAAACAGACTTTTATCTTCAAACTAATTTCAGAACACGCGTTTTGCCTCCTCAGACGCGCTTATATCCGATACTGCTCTGCCCTCCTCTGGCAAAGTGGCAGCTGACGAAAAAAACTCTCCGCCGAATTCTGCCGAATACGCTCCTCCCGTTGCGGCAGGCTCGGATACAGCGGCTCCCGGCACAGCGGCTCCCGGCACAGCGGCTCCCGGCATAGCGGCTCCCAAAAGACTTAGGCTTACGGCTATAGCATTGTCTACCTCGACCATTTTTGCGGGGCTGAGATGCCCTGTTTTTTCTTTTAATCTTCGCTTATCCAGCGTTCTTATCTGCTCCAAAAGAATTACGGAATCCTTCAAAAGCCCCGATGCCTGCGCGTATATGTCGATATGTGTCGGAAGCTTTGCTTTTCCCGTTTTTGATGTAATTGCGGCGGCTATCACCGTTGGGCTGTACTTATTTCCGACGTCGTTCTGAATTATCAGAACAGGACGCAGTCCGCCTTGCTCAGACCCTATCACGGGACTCAGATCGGCGTAAAAAATATCCCCTCTTTTGATGCTCGGTATCATGATTCTTCCTCTTTTTTGTGTTTTGTACCTTGAGTTTTGACGGCTATTTGGCACTTTAAACACACACGGAAAAAATTACATGAGCATTTGCATCATATTTTTTGAAATTCAGAACAAACTAAAAATATCCCTTCCGAAACACATTCGGAACAAAAAGAGGTATCAGTTCAACCAACTCGAAACAGGACACGGCGACAAGCATCGCTGTGACAAAATTTCCAAATTTTCGCGTCCTCCCATTGGGCGTCTCGCGATCGGCATTTTGTCCTTTTTCAGCTTGTTCCGGCGGCAAAAAATCTGTCGCCGCCTCCCCTGCGGGCTCTGTTGTGGGCTCGCCGACGGGAGTTGTGTCGGTTTCGCTTGACACATTCTCTTTTTCGGTGTCGGGGGGGATGATATTCTCTTGCCCCTCCGCACACAAAATGAATTCAAGTCCGGACAAAACAAGCTCTTTGGCGGTTATATTTTCTCCGTCATAGGCTATTGCGGAATTTTTCGTGGGCAGAGATAAATAAAACTCGCATTTTTCTCCATTGGCGGCATTATCTACGGGCAAAAAGCATACTGTGGCTATATTGCCACCAACTCTGCAGTTTGACTGTGACCAGAAAAGAAGCCTTATTTTACCTTCTTTAAGAGAACAGTCAAAATTCATGCCCGGCATTCCCTGTCCACGTTCACATGACGACAGATACAAAAGCTCAGAATTATATGCCACGTCGATCTCCAGCCCGCAAAGCGGTGCGCAGGCGGGATCTATAATTATATTTAGGATGATCATCCCGGAAGCATCGTTCCGACATTCGAGATATACGTCGGAGGAATTGTTCTCCGCGGCGGCGCAAGGCTGTCGGACTACTATTTGTAAGATCAGCGCAAAACAAAAAAATATCCGCACTGTGCGTTTCACGGTGTCCTCCTTTTTTATGAGTTGTAATTTTGGTAAAATATATTTCAACCTCCGTGATTTTATGCGGATAGAGTGCGTACTTTCGGGCAAAATATAAACGGGGCTATCTCCCCAAACTATAATTTTTGGAGACAGATATGAAAAATAGGATCATGGCGTGTGTTACGGCATTTGCGGCGTGCATTCTCACTCTGTGCTGTCTGGCATCCTGCAACGGATCCGATGGAAAAACATCAACGGATCATAAGGATGACAAAGCTCCGTCAGATATAATTTCAGACGCAGCGGACGAAATCATCCCTGACAAGGAGCGCGGCATGCAGACCGACGACAAAGCGGATGAATTTACCGCAGACGAAAAGGACTCAAACCGTCCTATGATGCCGTTCTACAGAGAAGGAAAATAAGTTTTTAGGGGCTTTTTAGCCCCTTTTTTATCTGCTCGTTTACATTATTTACAAATCTTTCATATTTGTATATACAAGTGAGTGTTGACTTATCCAAACATGTGAAGTATAATGTTATTGAATTTTTGTTGTAAAAAGTTCAAATCACTCTAAGGAGAACAAATCATGAAAACAACCACAAGTAAAATTTTCAAGTTGTTGGTGCTAGGCACAACGTTATTACTCCTATCTGCTGCGCTCATTTCATGCGGTAAGATAAGCAATTTTGAAACAGCGGAAAAATCTACCGAATCAGAACTTGAAACTCAGGACAACGCTGAAATGTCCCAGATTGAGCTTTTAAAGACATATTATGCACAGGCAGAAGCTCTTGGATACCAGGGATCTCTTGAGGATTTTCTTAACCTTGTAAAAGGAAGCAACGGCATAGGAATAGCAGATATAACCTTAAGCGAGACAGGAAATCTTGTCGTATCTCTTTCTGACGGTTCTGTAATAGATCTTGGTAAAATCGTACCCGAAATAAACATACTCTCCGAGATCAAAGTCACTGAAGAAAAAACCCTTCTCGTAACGTTTGGAAACGGTATTTCGTTTGAAACCGCTCCGCTTGACATTACCTTCGGAGGTTACGTAAACGGATTGTGCATAAATTCCGCTTATGAGCTTGAAATATACACAAGCACGGGCGAAACCAACAATTACGGTAAGATCTCAAAAATTTATATCAGTGAAACAGATGAGCTTATGATCGCCTTTGAAAATGGAGAGCCTCTCTCCTTTGGATCTGTAAAAGTAACAGGAACAGGATATGTTTGCGAGCACGAATACGGCGATTGGGAAACGGTCATTGCGCCAACTTGTACCTCTATAGGATACAACAAGGCGGTTTGCGCGTCGTGCTCAAATGAAAAGACAGAGTTTGTTGAAAAGCTTGGACATGACTATAAAGATAGTGTTGTCATTAAAGAACCTACAGCATATGAGGACGGCGTTCAAATTACTGTATGCCGTGTATGTGGTGACACAAAGACAGAATTTATCAACGGATTCTCTCTCGGTCTCTCTTATGAAAAAACCGACCGAGAGGAATATCGTGTTACCGGAATCGGTACATGTGAGGACACAAACATCATCGTTCCCGATGAATACGAGGGACTTCCAGTAACAGAAATCGCAGACAGAGCGTTTTTTGGTTGTGACGAATTGGTTTCCATATTTCTTCCCGACACTATTGTAAAGGTTGGAGATAAAGCATTTTCAGAATGCGAAAGCCTTGCAGAGGTGAGAATGCCCGACTATGTTGAAGTAGGAACAGACGTATTTCGTGGAAGCATCCAAGTTGAAATAGTTATCAGACACCCTTTGGTGTTCGTTGAAGCGAAGGAAGCAACCTGCACAGAGCCCGGCAATATTGCTCACTATTGGTGTGAGACCTGCCAGTTGCCCTACGAGGATTCCAACGGTACCATCAGACTTTATGACGTTCTCATTCCCGGCTCTCACGAATTTGTTGATGGTGTATGCGTAATGTGCGGCATGATACAAAACGAGGTACTTATCGTAGATATAGACTCTGTTGCTCACCTCGGAAAATTTGCTCTCGGTACGCTCAGTACTGCTATTGGTGCTCCAGATTACATAAATGTATACACAGCTGACGGCAGAACTCACACGCTCGAAGTACAGTGGGATTTCTCGGCTTATGACAAGGCCAATGTCGGGGAATACACCATTACCGGCTCTATTCAGTCCGGCATGTTCCATTATACAGACGGACTTTCCAATAAGATCTCCACTCAAGTCGAGATAGTTGACTACATGAAGGGAACCGCAGATATAGTATTTGTTTTGGACATTTCCGGTTCTATGGAAGACGAAATAAATAATGTTAAAAATAACATTCAAAGACTTGCTCAGTCAATAGACGACATGGGCGTTTCTGCTCGCTGGGCAGCTATAACTTACAGTGATTTCACGATATATGAGCCAAACGAAGAATCCACTATCGTAATGAACGGAGCAAACAATTGGTACACAGATGTCAATGCTTATAAAACTGCTATCGGCAATATTTCTCTTGCATATGGAGGAGATGAGCCGGAAGCAGCAGTTGACGGACTTCTTCTTGCCAACACCATGGAAACGCGTAAGGATGCAAGAGTCTTCTATATTCTTCTTACAGACGCAACGTATAAGGTGGATAATCATTACGGAGCATCAAGTATGCAGGACGTAGCAAATACTCTCAAAGATCAGAGCATAAACACAAGCGTTATAACCTCTACCGATCTGTACTACAACTATAATGATCTTACGTCTACCGGTGGAATTCAAGCAAACATTTATTCTAATTTCGCAGACGATCTTATCAATAGCCTTGTTCCCATCATCTTTGGTGAAGTTATGGAATAACATTTACAACAACTCGGGGCATCCTCATCGGATGCCCCTTTTTTTGAATTTATAGCGGTATTATTCCCACTCGATCGTGCCTGTGGGCTTGGGTGTGATGTCGTAAAGCACGCGGTTAATGCCCTCGACCTCGCTTGTGATTCTTGCGCAGATCTTATGAAGAACTGCGTAGGGTATCTCCTCGATGGTGGCGGTCATTGCGTCCTTGGTGTTGACCGCGCGGATTATTGCGGGCCAGCCCTCGTAGCGGCTGTCGTCCTTGACGCCAACGCTCTTTATGTCGGGAATAACTACGAAATACTGCCATACCTTCTCTGCAAGACCATTGTTTGCAAATTCCTCGCGGAGAATTGCGTCTGCCTCGCGGAGCGCGTGAAGTCTGTCACGGGTTATCGCACCGAGACATCTTACTCCCAAGCCGGGGCCGGGGAACGGCTGACGGTAAACCATGCCGTGAGGAAGTCCCAATGCTTCACCGACAACTCTTACCTCATCCTTAAAGAGAAGCTTTACGGGCTCTACAAGCTCAAACTTGAGATCGTCGGGAAGACCGCCTACGTTGTGGTGAGACTTGACCGCCTTTTTGCCCTCTGCCTGCTTTACGGATTCAAGAATATCGGGATAGATAGTTCCCTGCGCCAAGAACTCAACACCCTCAAGCTTACGAGCCTCGTCGGCAAACACCTCGATAAATTCCTTACCGATTATCTTTCTCTTGCTCTCGGGGTCGGAAACTCCTGCCAAGAGATCAAGGAAACGGTCGGTCGCGTCAACGTACACAAGGTTTGCGTCAAGCGACTTGCCGAAAATCTCAATTACCTGCTCGCTCTCACCCTTGCGCATGAGACCGTGATTTACGTGAACACAGATAAGCTGCTTGCCGATAGCCTTGATAAGCAGCGCGGCAACCACGGACGAGTCAACTCCTCCCGAAAGTGCAAGAAGCACCTTTTTGTCGCCAACTTGCGCGCGAACCGCCGCAACTTGTTCTTCAATGAACTTGTCTGCAAGCTCTTTGTTTGTGATGCGGAGCATCGTGTCGGGTCTTACGTTTGGATTGTTCATATTTTTCTCCTCCGAAAAACAACTCTCCCAAAGTTTATCGCGCCCTTGTAAAGCGAAAGGACGGTCTGTGCCGTGAGATGATTTTATGTAATAATTATAAACAAATTTATTTTTGTTGTCAATAAAAATGACAAAAAAATCGACCATCAAAAACAAAAAAATTCGAGCACATACTACCGCTTTTTTGTAGAAAAAACATAAAATAAGAGATTTTTCGCTTTAATTTCAAGGATTTGAAAAATTTTTAAAAAACCTATTGCAAATTTCAAAAAGGTGTGGTATAATAGGAACGTTGTAAAATACAGGGGTATAGCTCAGTTGGTAGAGTACCGGTCTCCAAAACCGTGGGTCGTGGGTTCGAGCCCTTCTGCCCCTGCCATAAACAAAACAGACGGCTTTATGCCGTCTGTTTTGTTTATAGTTATGGTAGAAGCCGCGAGAAACCACATAACTCAACGCCCCGCGTTGAGTTGAATGTTCTGAGCCCGCCGTTATTGGCTATGATAACGACACTAACCATCCCTATTCTTTTTGGCAGAGCTAGAAGTGGCTCGGAACTGCACAACTCGGCAAGGCCGAGTTAAAAGTTCTGATCCACACGTTCGTCGCTATCGCTCCTCACTTGCCAAATTTTGCGGCAGAATTTTACCCTCACAAATCCATTGTCTCACATCAAAACAGCACACAGCCGAAAGAATGAACGCCCGCATTTACGAGCAAGCACATCGCGCCGCCTATAAGGAGCGCAAATACGGCCGACGTAACAACAAGACAGATAAGCTCCGTTATGTTCATCAGCAAAATATCCTTCTTTGTCATTCCGCAAAGTGTGAGCAGCTCTCTTTCGCGGTGTCTTGATTTGATCTGCTCGGCAAGCATATTTATACATCCCGCAAGAGATATTAACAATGCCGCCAAAACGCATACGTCAAGCATGGAAACAAAACCAATCGCCGTGCCTATTCCTATGTCTTGTTCTATTTTGTCAAACGGCACCGTAATTACTCCGTCAGCTTCAAGGCTTGATATGACTTCTTTTTGGTCTGCTTCGGGCGCAAGCTTTAATATGCCAAACGTGTTGGGTACGTCCAAATATTTCGCGTCAGCAAAAATCACGTTTGCTTTTGCATCGTGTATCTCGGACACCCTTGCGCTATACGAAACGCCTTCGATCTTCAGCTCTACAGTATCTCCGACTTCCACTCCCGAAAGCATGGCAAGTCCTCTTGACACCGTAATGCCGTCTCCCGTCGGAATGGTGTCCGGCAAAAGGTCTTCTTTCATGCATTCACGCACGTCTCCGGACACGGCTACTGTCATCGCGGAAAATTCTCCATTTACGGTCGTTGTCATATGTATATAAAAATCCGCCGCGCCGACAACCGAGTTGCTTTCTTTAAGCTCGGCTTTTTTTTCGTCGGATATTCCATAGGAGACTATCTCTCCTTTTACCGTGTTATCAAACGCGGTATATTGGTCTTTTACGGTATTTGAGCAGGTATATATCACCAATATCAACGAAAGCATAACTGTCAGAAGGCAACCTACGCGTTTGAGAGAGCTGTTGTTTTTTACACTCTTTGCCGCCAAGGTCAAAATTTTTCCCTGTCTGCGCGAGGCGGCACAAGCTTTTTCAATTGCCGATGCAACAGCGCCGATAACTGACGGCATAACCAAATATGCCGATATCACAGCGCAAACAACCGCGGCTATAGCGGGTATGTATTTGTATCTTACGTCGGTAAATATAAGACATATCACCAGCGAAAAAAGAATACCTGAGCACACAACAACAGCCTTTCGCGGCACAGTGTGTGAAGTTGTGTCGGGATAGGATGAAAACGACATTCTTCCCGCAAGATCCTTCTTTTTTGTTCTTGCCATCTCGCAGAGCGTGCATCCGGGCATGAGAACTGACGCCAATACTGCGCCGAACAGCATTCCCTCCCATCCAACGCTCACAGAACCGTCAAACCAATCAAACAGAGACGCCACAAAATTAAACGCGGGACGGGACAGTAAAATTCCTATTCCGCCGCCAATCACGGCATATATAACGCTTTCGCAAAGCTTCAATGATGCAATATGAACCGGCGAAGCTCCCGCCGCGGCAAATTGCGCATATTCCGTCTCTCTTTTTGATGACAAAAAGCTCAACGCAGCAATTATAACTATAGCCGCAAGTATTGTAAGCACCACCGCCATAAGCGTGACTGCCACATTTTCAACTATCAGCTTTATGCTTTTTGCGTTATCGCGACGCGTGTTGTTTACGTAATCGTCAGAAAATTCAACAGACTGCGCAAGTTCATCATACACGCCGTCTATCTCGGACGTATTATAAACACGCACCATAATACGGCTGTACGGCTCAAATTCATCCCCAAGGCTTGCTATAATGGGAGACCTTTGTGCCAAAAGCTTGACCGCGCCCGATATCGCCACGATTACGTCTGCGCCTATATCCGGGCTCTCATCCGAAATTACAGCCTGAACCGTGTAGCTTGTATCAATGTTTAAAAGAGAAAGATCTACCGTATCGCCAACGCCGATTCCCTGCTCTTTTGCAAAGTCTTGGGTTATGATCGCGCTGCTCTCGAAATTTTCCGTCGTAAATCTTCCGTATTCGGCATACTTGAATTTAAAATACTCATCTGCCGCCTCAAGGTCGCATGCCGAAACGCTTACAAGGCTTGCATCATTCTTTTCGCCGCAGAATGCCACAAAAGCAAATTCACCGAGGACCTTGCCCCTGTCCCTGACAATATCCTTTGCATCATCGTAAAAAAGCATTCTCTCCTCGGAATTCTTTGAGAGTGTGATAAGAATATCGCCTTTTGCCGATTTTTGACTTTGCACTTCATTTTCCCTATCTAAAAACACGTCGCGAAAGCAAAATGCCGTAACTCCGACACAGACCGAAAGAGCAACTGCCACTATTATCAGCAAGGGTTGCGTGGGGTGCTTTCTGATGCTTCTGAGTATATGTTTGAGAAATACCCTCATTGAGAAACTACCTCGCCGTCACTCAAAAGAATTACCCTGTCTCCCACCTTGGCGGCATCGGGGTTGTGTGTCACCTGGACTATGCTTACTCCCATTTCACGGTTTATCTTTGATAAAAGCTGCATGACTGTTTCCGCGTTTTTCAGATCAAGGCTTCCCGTAGGCTCGTCCAGCATTATGACCCTTGGGGAATGTAACAAACTTCTCGCTATGGCAACTCTCTGTCTCTCTCCGCCCGACAGCGCGTGGGGAAATTTATCCAAGAGCTTTTTAATGTCCAGCAGCTCGGAGATATTTTCAAGCTCCGCGCTTTTATCCGATATGCGCTCGCGGTTCAGATAAAGCGGTAAAAGTATATTGTCCTTGGCACTCAGAGTGGGTATCAGATTAAGCGTCTGGTACACAAATCCGAGCTTAGTCCTTCTGAGACGGGCAAGCTCTTTTTCTTTCATGCCGAATATATCCTCTCCTTCGAGCAAAACACTGCCCGCGTCCGGACGGAGATTTCCCGCAAGAATGTTTAAAAGCGTGCTCTTTCCGCTTCCGCTTCTACCCATTATGGAAAGAAATTCCCCTTGCCCTACGCTAAGTGAGACACCCTTGAGTATTTCTGCTCCTTCAAAGGATTTATGTATGTCCGTGGCTTTTATCATGTTTATTCCCTCTCAAAAATCATTCATGAATATGAACGTATAATACGGCGCTACGCTGAACAAAAAGTCTTCAACCCGGCTCAAAAGCTTAGCTTGCGCGTCCTTGTTTTCCCTGTCCGCGCACTGTCGTATAAACTCAAAAAGCTCTTCTGCGGTTACCTCCTGCCGCGTTGCGGCATATTTTTCATACTCATCCGCAAGTCCTGCCGCCTCTATCAAAAGGTAATCTTCCGCACCGTCAATTTCTATCTGCTCTATCTTCTGCACCCATTCGATAAATCTCTTTTCTCCGCGCAAAAGAGCTGAGCATATCCCGCTTATCATTTCGAGCTTATTTTTGGAAAGAATCAGCGCCATTTCCTGACTTGTCATTTTGTGAGCTACCTGCGCATAAAGAGACAAAATGTCGGGAATGCTCTGTCCTATGGCGTTAGCGGCATCTGCTCTGTGAGACATATTTTCAAAGCATGAGAGCTGCAACTCGCCCATAGATTCCGTAGGATTTACATCGAAGATTATAATCTCAAATATTATTTCGGCGGCTATTCCCCACTGTTCGCTGTCAAGCGGAAGTCTCGCCGCTTCCGCAGACTGTCTGCGGATCACGGATAGCACTGCCCCCGCCACGTCGCCTTGCATGAGATTTCCTATTCCGGCGCTCATGCCGTTTTTCTTTATTGAAGATACACACGAGAAAATGAAATTTGAAGCGGCTACAAAGCTTTCCTCTCCGAGCTTGTTTTCCATCTCCCATCTTTGCTGAGCGTATCTTTTTGCGTATTCCAAATGAATATCCTCGCCGCTATCGGCATAAAGCTTGCTGTATTCTGCGGCTTTGGATTCCAGATAAAGGCTTGCAAACTCATAAAAAAGCCTTCCCGCCTGTTCACTTCCTATTACCGACACACTCACCCAATATACGTTCATAAGATCCGCCGACGTAAATTTTTCGGGAATTACTTTTTCCACCTGTTCGGGAGAGACTCGGCTAAACTCCAAAAACGGTATAATGCTTTCTTCTATGCGCTTTTGTATGCGCATGACCTGTTCTTCGGTAAGCTCTCCGCCGGTTACCTTCACAGCAGCAGAAAAAACCCCAAGCAATCTTGAGGTTATTCTCTGTTTATCCTGATCCGTATAGGGCGTAAATACGTCCTCAATAACCAACCTCTGCTCTGTCTCGGTTTCTGTTGCTTTCTGCTCCGTCTGTCTGTTTGAGCAGGAAACAAGAGGCAGCATAAGTACCGCGAGAGCAAACGCCAGAGATTTTTTGAGTATAGAATTCATGTGCGAGCTTTCAGCTTTCCTTCATTTATGTTGTGTTATTTTTTGTACTTCTTATTTGTCAAAACAAGCGCCGCGCCCGCCGCAACAACCGCAAAAATCGAGGGGGTTATCACTGCAAGCGAACAACCGCCGATTGCAACGGATGACTTGGACTTCTTTGTTGCTTCTCTGTCATCATCGTCGGGCTTTTCATTTTTGTCCGAGGGCGAGTTTTCTGTCGGGAAAGCAATATTGCCTTCTTCCTCCTCGGGAACGATGGGTTTGATGTCAACAATCGGCTCTGTGGGCTTCTCTACCTCTATGTCGGTTTCAAATTCCGGAATTTCGGGATCTGTGTCGGGGGTTTGTTCACCTTCCCCATCACCTAACTCCGAAAAATCTCCCGTGAATATGAGCTGTACCTCTCCGCCGATAGTTGAGGTCTTGTAGGAAAATCCTCCCGTTCCGCCCAAAAGCTCATAAAGCTCGGATTTGTTTTGATCAAGCCATGTCTTTATATCGCTTCCTGTGTAAAGGAATTTGGCAACCTTATTTCCATCTTCCGCAGTCACAAAAAATTTTGCAAGCTGTTCGGGAGTTCCGTCGGGCATAAATATTTTTTCATTTTTCTCAAAATATCCGTATCCGGAGTGTGAGCAGCTCGGAAGAGTGAATATGCTCGCGTCTTCGGCGTGAGTAGACTTCATTTGCTCTAAAGTTCTGTTAAAATATGCTCTGTAAAGCTTTTCTCCCTGGTCATCCCAAGTCACGTCACTGTAAACACATACGCCGTCTTCTATCATGACCATATTCCATGCATGCGCTTCCGGTTGTCCGTCGGAAGGATCTATTGACATACCCGTAACAGTCCACGCGCATATTCCGGCGCGTTGTAAAAGAAGCTGATATGCGCTTGCATATCCTGCGCATATTGCTTTTCCGCTGACAAGCGCGCCGTAAGCAGACTGGTGAAGTCCCGTTTCTACGTACTCCGTATGACTTGCAACCGCATCGTGCAAATAAAGCGCCTTTGCATAGTTGTCACCGTCCGGCATGGCTTCGAGTATTTGTTCAACTACCGCGTCAAGCTGAGCTCGCATGTAGGGTATATCGGAGACCGATACGTCAAAATTAGGAGAAACGGAAACAACTGTTCCGTCCTCAAACGTGGAATACCCATAACCGCCATTTACAAAAAAGCATTCGGGGTGGTCGCTCAAAAACAGCTTCACACCGAGAGCAAGCTCCTGCTCTGTTATATTTTTGCTGTCGTCCAGAGATATTTCCTGCGAAGGAGAGAATTTGAGAAGCTCCTCGGAAAGTCTGTCATAGACGTATGCGACGTTTCCGTCTACCGTGTCTCTCGCATAATAAACGTCATTTGAATTCTCCTGCGCGCAAGCAAGAATTGAAAAAATGCACACCGCAACGGCAATACTCAAGGTTGTAGTCAATAACTTTACGATTTTTTTCATGATAATGTCCCTCCTCGGAATTTGTCTGCATATCCATTATACCATTAAATCAAAATAAAATCAATACAAACTTTTAAATGTGCATTTTTTGATTTTTTTGATTTTTTTCTCTGATTTACATATAATTTATACCCTGTTTCTTGAAAATTTTGGCAAAATAACTCCCGTTTTTTCTAAAAATCTATTTACATTTGCATCGGTTTGTGATATCATTATAGTGTATGACTATGCTGGGGTAGAATGGTCTGCCCAAAAGCGAGGTCATCCACAAATCGTTTAAAAAATTTTTTATAAATTCAGGAGGACAAAACCAATGGCTATCCAAAGAAAAAAGCTTTCTATGGACGGTAACCAGGCTGCCGCTCACGCGAGCTATGCATTTACCGAAGTAGCAGGCATCTACCCGATCACTCCCTCCAGCCCTATGGCTGACTTCACCGACCAGTGGGCAGCAGCAGGACAGAAGAACGTGTTCGGAACCACCGTTAACGTAGTAGAGATGGAATCCGAGGCAGGTGCCGCAGGTACCGTTCACGGCTCTCTCGCATCCGGTGCTCTCACAACAACTTACACAGCGTCTCAGGGACTTCTTCTCATGATCCCCAACATGTACAAGATCGCAGGTGAGCTTCTCCCCGGCGTATTCCATGTTTCGGCTCGTTGCGTTGCTTCCCACGCGCTTAACATTTTCGGAGACCATTCCGACGTTTACGCTTGCCGTCAGACAGGCTTTGCTATGCTCGCAGAGACCAACCCCCAGGAGGTTATGGACCTTGCGGCAGTAGCTCACCTCTCCGCTATCAAGGGACGCGTTCCCTTCCTCAGCTTCTTCGACGGTTTCCGTACATCCCACGAGATCCAGAAGATCGAGGTTTGGGACTATGCTGACCTTGAGGAAATGCTTGACAAGGATGCAGTTGCTGCATTCCGCGCTCACGCTCTCAATCCTAACAACCCCGCTCTCCGCGGTACAGCACAGAACGGAGATATATTCTTCCAGAACAGAGAAGCTTGCAACAAGTACTACGATGCTCTTCCCGCTGTTGTTGAGGAATACATGAACAAGGTAAACGAGAAGATCGGTACTAACTACCAGCTCTTCAACTACTACGGTGCTCCCGATGCAGAGAGAGTTATCATCGCTATGGGCTCTGTTTGCGACGTTATCGAGGAAGTTATCGACTATATGAACGCGGCAGGCGAAAAGGTTGGTCTTGTTAAGGTTCGTCTTTACAGACCCTTCTGCGCAGACAAGCTCGCAGCAGCTATCCCCGCAAGCGTTAAGAAGATCGCAGTTCTTGACAGAACCAAGGAGCCCGGCTCTCTCGGTGAGCCTCTCTACCTCGACGTAGTAACAGCTCTTGCAACTCAGGGCAGAACTGATATCAAGGTTGTCGGCGGCCGTTACGGTCTCGGCTCCAAGGATACTCCTCCCTCATCCGTATTCGCAGTTTACGAGAACCTTGCCAAGGACGCTCCCAAGGCTAACTTCTCCGTAGGAATCGTTGACGACGTTACAGGTCTTTCTCTTGACGAGAAGCCCGCTCCCGACACAGCTCCCGCAGGCACTATCGCTTGCAAGTTCTGGGGTCTCGGCGGCGACGGTACCGTTGGTGCAAACAAGAACTCCATCAAGATCATCGGTGACCACACCGACAAGTATATCCAGGCTTACTTCCAGTACGACTCCAAGAAGACCGGTGGTATCACAATTTCTCACCTCCGCTTCGGTGACAGCCCCATCAAGTCTCCCTACTACATCAACAAGGCAGACTTCGTAGCTTGTCACAACCAGGCGTACCTCAAGAAGTACGATATGGTTTCCGACGTTAAGCCCGGCGGAACATTCCTTCTCGACTGCCAGTGGACAACTATCGAGGAGCTTGACAAGAACCTCCCCGCAGCAGTTAAGAAGTATCTTGCTGAAAACAACATAAGCTTCTACACCATTGACGCTACCAGCCTTGCAATAAAGCAGATCGGTAACGCAAAGGTTAAGAATACCATTCTTCAGTCCGCATTCTTCGCACTCGCAAAGATTCTTCCCGCACAGGAAGCTATCGAGTATATGAAGAAGATGGCGTACAAGTCCTACATCAAGAAGGGACAGGCTATGGTTGACCTCAACTATGCCGCTATTGATGCAGGCGCTGACGCATTTGTTAAGGTTGACGTTCCCGCTGAGTGGGCAAATTGCGAGCCCGACGCAGCAGCAGCTCTCGTAACAGGCGAGCGCGCTGATCTCGTTGATTTCGTAAATGAGGTAGTTAACCCCACAAACGCAATGAAGGGTGACAGCCTCCCCGTTTCCGCATTTGAAAAGTACGTTGACGGTCAGTTCCCCCAGGGCTCCGCAGCATACGAAAAGCGTGGCGTTGCAGTTATGGTTCCCGAATGGATCCCCGAAAACTGTATCCAGTGTAACAACTGTTCCTTCGTATGTCCTCACGCAACCATCCGTCCTTACGCTATGACGGAGGAAGAGGCAGCTAACGCTCCCGAGGTTACGAAGTTCGCGGCTAAGCCCATCATAAAGACAAACTACAAGTTCACTATGGCAGTATCTCCCCTTGACTGTATGGGTTGTACCCTCTGCGTTAAGGCTTGTCCCGTTAACCAGGGTGTTGACAAGAAGGCAGCTGAAGCAGGTGTTAAGGCTGATCCCTCCAAGTATGCTCTTAAGATGATGCCCCAGGCAACACAGAGCGAGCAGCAGGCTGCATTCGACTATGCGGTTGCAAACGTTTCCGAAAAGCCCGAGATCATCAACAACACCGTTAAGGGCTCTCAGTTCAAGCAGCCTTTGCTTGAATTCTCCGGCTCCTGCGCAGGTTGTGCAGAGACTTCTTACGCAAGACTCGTAACACAGCTCTTCGGTGAAAGAATGTATATCTCCAACGCAACAGGTTGTTCTTCCATCTGGGGCGGCTCTGCTCCCTCCACGCCTTACACGGTAAACCGTGAGACAGGCAAGGGTCCCGCTTGGGCTAACTCCCTCTTTGAGGACAACGCTGAGCACGGTCTCGGTATGTACCTCGGTCAGAAGGCTATCAGAAACAGACTTATCGGCTACGTAACAGAGCTCAGCGAAAAGGCTGCTAAGGAAGAAGTTAAGGCAGCTGCTCAGGCTTACCTTGACACAGTTGATGACGGTGCAGCTAACGAAGCGGCATCTAAGGCTCTCATAGCAGCTCTTGAGGCTTGCAACTGCACTTGCGGTTGTCAGGAACTCCGCGACAAGATCCTCGCTGAAAAGAACTACCTCAACAAGAAGTCCATGTGGATCTTCGGCGGCGACGGTTGGGCATACGATATCGGATTTGGCGGTCTTGACCACGTACTCGCATCCGGTGAGAACGTAAACATCTTCGTATTTGATACAGAGGTTTACTCCAACACCGGCGGACAGGCTTCCAAGGCTTCTAACATCGGTCAGGTTGCTCAGTTCGCAGCAGCAGGTAAGGCTATCGGCAAGAAGAATCTCGCTGAGATCGCTATGTCCTACGGCTACGTTTACGTTGCTCAGGTTTCTATGGGCTACGACAAGAACCAGCTCCTCAAGGCTCTTACCGAGGCTGAGGCTTACAACGGTCCTTCGCTTATTATCGGTTACGCTCCCTGTGAGATGCACGGTATCGCTAAGGGCGGTATGCAGAACTGCCAGATCGAGATGAAGAAGGCAGTTGAGGCCGGTTACTGGCAGACATTCAGATACAATCCTACTCTTGAATCCAACAAGCTTACAATAGACTCCAAGGAGCCTACCGCAAGCTACGTTGACTTCATTAAGAACGAGACTCGTTACGCTCGTCTTGCACAGTCCAACCCCGAAAGAGCTGCTGCTCTCTTCGCTAAGGCTGAGGCTAACGCAAAGGCTAAGTACGAAAGACTCGTTAAGATGGGTAAGCTTTACGAATAATTTAGCATAACGTTCACAACATTTATGGGAGAGCTAATCTTTGGCTCTCCCATACCGCTTAACATTTTCCGCAATTTATTAAAAATAATTTATTGACATCCGCATTTTTGTATGATATACTGTGAATGTGGGTAAACACAATAATAATTTTATTTCTGAAAGGAAAAAATCAAAATGAACACAAAGAAAAACAAAATCGGCCTTGCCGTGATATGCTTGATTGTTGGTATTCTTCACCTTTCCCTCTTTGCTATGGACGGCTATTTTATGGGCTATACCATTACTGATGAGGAAATGGAAACAACTACTTACACAGGCTTTGAAACTTGGGAAACAGGCAACGGCTCCATTATCGACAACTTCTCCAAATCGGCTACATTTACAGACCAGGAAGGCGTAGTTGCTCCCATCCTTTACACATCCGCTGCAGCTTTCCTTAAGATCGACTTTGTTTTCGCGATAGTTGTATTGCTCTTTGGCGCATTCATCCTCGTTAAGACGCTCATTAACTCCGAGGCATTTGACAAGGCAGTTAAGGATACTCTTATACATAAGCTTGGTCTTATCTTTATAAGACTTTACTTCTGGATCAACTTTGCAGCATTTATTAATCTCGCTCTCTTCAGCGTTATGAACGTAAAGTCAGTTTCCTTCTTTGGATATACTATGGTTTACGGTATGTTCCCCTTCTCAATGGCATTCATCATCTTCGCTTTAGGTATTGTTGGAAGCTCGGTTTACAAGAGCAACTATAAAAAGATCCACTTTGCAAACGCAGTAAAGGAAGCAGCAGCTCAGCAGGCAGCTCCTCAGCAGCAGGTTCCTTACCAGCAGGCTCCTCAGCAGGCGCCCTATCAGCAGGCTCCCTACCAGCAGG
>SVTX01000031.1 GCA_015063545.1 Oscillospiraceae bacterium
ATCTTCGTTCCAAGACACAGGGACGCGGTCTCTACTCCATGGAGCCCAGCCACTTCGAGCAGGTGCCTAAGTCCATTCAGGAAGAGATCATTAAAGTACGTGGAAAAAATAACTGATTTTAGTTATACCGCGTAACAAATAATTTTAAAACCAAAAAACAAAAATAAAAAACAAAAAAGATAATTACGGAGGATTTTCAAAATGGCAAAGGCTACATTTGAACGTACAAAGCCCCATGTAAACATTGGTACTATCGGTCACGTTGACCACGGTAAGACAACTCTTACTGCAGCTATCACAAAGACTCTCGGTCTCGCAAACGGTAACGTTGAGTTCATGGCATACGACCAGATCGACAACGCTCCCGAAGAGAGAGCAAGAGGTATCACAATCAACACAAGACACGTTGAGTATGAGACTGAGACACGTCACTACGCTCACGTTGACTGCCCCGGCCACGCTGACTATGTTAAGAACATGATCACCGGTGCAGCTCAGATGGACGGCGCTATCCTCGTTGTTGCAGGTACAGACGGACCTCTTCAGCAGACCAGAGAGCACGTTCTTCTCGCTCGTCAGGTTGGCGTTCCCGCAATCGTTGTATTCATGAACAAGAAGGACCTCGTTGATGACGATGAGCTTCTTGATCTCGTAGAGATGGAGATCCGTGATCTTCTTTCTCAGTACGACTTCCCCGGCGACGATATTCCGATCGTTCGCGGTTCTGCTCGTGACGCTCTTGAGTCCACAAGCACAGACATCAACGCTCCCGAGTATGCTTGCATTCTCGAACTTATGAACGAAGTTGACTCTTACATTCCTACTCCTGAGAGAATGTCCGACCTCGCATTCCTTATGCCTGTCGAGGACGTATTCTCCATCTCCGGCCGTGGTACAGTTGCTACAGGTAGAGTTGAGAGAGGTACAGTTAAGGTTAACGACGTAGTTGAGATCGTTGGTCTTTCTGACGAGAAGAAGTCCACAACCGTTACAGGTGTTGAAATGTTCCACAAGCTCCTTCCCCAGGCAGAGGCTGGTGACAACATCGGTGCACTTCTCCGTGGTGTAGCTAAGGACGAGATCGAAAGAGGTCAGGTTCTTTGCAAGCCCGGTTCTATCAACCCCCACACAAAGTTTGTTGGTCAGGTTTACGTTCTTACAGAGAAGGAAGGCGGACGTTCTAAGCCCTTCTTCGCTGGTTACAGACCTCAGTTCTACTTCAGAACAACTGACGTTACAGGTGTTATCGAGCTTCCCGAAGGCGTTGAAATGTGCCGCCCCGGTGATAACGTTAACATGACTGTTGAGCTCATCAAGCCCATCGCTTGTGAGAAGGGACTTCGTTTCGCTATCCGTGAGGGTGGTAGAACAGTTGGTTCCGGCGTCGTTTCCGAAATCATCGAATAATTTGCCTTAGAAAAATCTCGTAATTCTTCGTTGCTCCTCAAAAGCGGCTTGACGTAGAGAACTACGTCCGCGCCTTGCTTTTTCCGGTGCGCCTCGACTTACAAAATTTTTCGTCGGCAAGGCTTTAGAAAAATTCCGCATTTCTGCGTTGCACACAAATATGTGGCTACGCAATAGGCGTTGATGACCGCTGTGCGGTAGGCGCCTTGAACTGCAAAATTTTTCGTCGACAACGGTTTGCTAAGGCAAATCGAACAATAATATGCCTGCGCCTATATAGGCGCAGGCATAATTTGAATACATATAATATCTTTGTGGGATCGGTGAAATTCCGTACCGGCAGTAAAGTCTGCGAACGTTGTTTGTGTTTTTCAAGCAACGCCGACAGGGTGAGATTCCCTGACCGACAGTCCGATAATATCGGGTAAAGTCTGGATGAGAGAAGATGATATTTGGGCTATTATTGCGCCCGACCTTATCTCCCCCCACAAGAAAGGGGATTTTTTTATGTCAATACGAAAAAACAAATTAAGTGCACTTCAAAAGGTGCAAAGAATAACGGTGATCGCATTGTTTTGCGCTTTCGCATATGTTGCGATGTTCGTAACTTCTTGGATAAAAGTAGGATTTTTGACTTTTGATGCCAAGGATACGGTAGTGACTATCGCGGGGTTGCTTTTTGGACCGTTATATTCACTTATCATCTCATTTTCCGTAGCGTTTATTGAATTGATAACCGTGGGTGATACGGGATTTTGGGGATTCCTTATGAATTTTCTGTCAACGGCGGTATTTGCCTGTAGCTGCGCGTTGATTTATAAATATAAAAAGAATATAAAGGGCGCAATAATAGGTATTTGCGTTGCGGTCGTATCTATGACTGCGGTAATGTTATTGCTGAATTTGCTTGTAACTCCCATATATACAGGACAACCGAGCAGAGTAATAGCGTCTATGATTCCTACACTGTTTTTGCCGTTTAATTTGGCAAAGGCGATTATGAACGGTGCGCTGGTGTTGGTACTCTATAAACCCATTTCAAGGGCGATGAAGGCGGCGGGGGTTCTGCCGACAAGCTCTTATCAGAAGGATGAGGAATTAAAAAAGAGCTCACTGAAGACCACTTTTGCTGTACTGGGAATAGGCATTCTTTTTGCTGCGATATCGCTGATTATTTTTGTCGCAGTGCTTGGCGGTAGTTTTTCGTTTGGAGTATAGTTTGCTGCCGTGAACATTAATGTGTGTGAAGTTTTAAAAAACTGTTGATTTTCAGCGTACGGTGTTGTATAATAAAGAGTGATGGGTACACACTCACACAAAAAGGAATTAATAAAAATCATGAAAAATAATAAAAACAAGTTGCTCCAGCCTATTATGTGGCTGATACAGGGCTTTATTATAGGCATAGGAGCTATACTTCCCGGTGTAAGCGGTGGAACGCTGTGTTATGCGTTTGGAATTTACACTCAGCTTATCGAGGTTCTTTCCTCGCCGATAAAGGGAATTAAAAATCATTGGAAGATGCTGTTGTTCGTCTGTCTTGGCGGAGGGCTTGGCTTTGTTGGATTTGCAGGCGTTACCGAGGCGTTGCTGAAATGGAATGAGCCGGTTGTACTTTGTGTATTTGTCGGACTTATTCTCGGCACAGTGCCGGAGCTTTGGAGAGACAGTGGGGAACACGGAAGAAATAAATTTTCTATCATAGCTCTTTGTACGAGCTTTGTGGCTATTGCGGCGTTGTTCTACTGCTGCCAGAACGTATGGTCGATTACCATTCCCGCTACGACGTGGGGATTTGCTGTTTGCGGTGTTGTTTGGGGACTGAGCTTTATTGTTCCCGGTTTTAGTTCATCGACATTGCTGTTGTTCTTTGGAATATATACGGCAATGGCGGCGGGAATAAAGAGCTTGGAGCTTTCCGTGATTGTGCCCTTGGGACTTGCGATGCTTGCAACATTGTTGCTTTTGTCCAGAGTTATGAAGCTTGTATTTGACAAAATACACTCAATTGCGTCCCATTGTGTTATGGGATTTGTGCTTGCAACAACGCTTATGATTCTGCCGTCGTTCAAAACATCTTGGCAGAATATCTTGATATACGTCGGTTGTATTATCGGCGGAGGAATTGCGTCTTTCTTCTTCACCGTAATGTGTGATAAGATAAAGAGCGCAACAGAGACAAAAGACGAGGGTGAACAGCTTTTGTGTGAACAGTCAGACGAATAAAAAGAAAGGTTTATATAAAAATGAAAAAGGTACTTTTTACATCGGAGTCCGTAACCGAAGGACATCCCGACAAAATAAGCGATAAAATTTCCGACGCGATACTTGACGCCATTCTTGCTCAGGATCCCAACTCCAGAGTGGCGTGTGAAACTTTTTGTACGACCGGACTTGTAAGCGTTATGGGTGAGATCACAACAGAGGCTTACGTGGACATTCAGACCATCGTAAGAGAGACGGTACGCGAAATTGGTTACACGAGAGCAAAGTTTGGCTTTGACTGTGATTCTTGCGCGGTTATAAGCTCTATTCACGAGCAATCTCCCGATATTGCCATGGGTGTTGATAAGTCATACGAGGCAAAAGAGGGAACTGACAACGACGGGCTTGATACGGGCGCGGGTGACCAGGGACTTATGTTCGGCTATGCTTGCGATGAGACTCCCGAGCTTATGCCCCTGCCTATCTCTCTCGCTCACAAGCTTGCAAAGCAGCTGACTGACGTTCGTAAGTCCGGGCTTATGGACTATCTCCGCCCCGACGGAAAAACACAGGTAACAGTTGAGTATCATGACGATGTTCCCGTGAGAGTAGACACAGTCGTTGTTTCTTCACAGCACAGTGAAAACGTAACTCTTGAGCAGATAAGAGCCGACGTTATTGAAAACGTAATAAAGCCCATCGTGCCTGCTGCGCTCATGGACGAGGCTACGAAGATCTACGTTAACCCCACAGGCAGATTTGTAATCGGCGGCCCTGCGGGCGATACGGGACTTACGGGTAGAAAAATAATAGTTGATACATACGGTGGATACGCACGTCACGGCGGCGGTGCTTTCTCGGGCAAGGATCCCACGAAAGTTGACCGTTCCGCATCCTATGCGGCAAGATATATCGCAAAGAACGTAGTTGCGGCAGGACTTGCTAAAAAGTGCGAAGTTCAGGTCGCGTATGCTATAGGTGTTGCCCGCCCTGTTTCCGTAATGGTTGATACATTTGGAACCGCAACCGTTGACGAGGCAAAGATCAGCGCGGCAATAGAGAAGCTTGTTGACCTCAGGCCTGCGGCTATAATCCGTGATTTTGATCTTCGCCGCCCCATTTACTGTCAGCTTGCGGCATACGGACATATGGGACGAGAGGACCTTGGTGTTGCTTGGGAAAAGACTGACCTTGCAGACAAGCTCCGCGCTGAAATACTTGGATAATTGTAATAAGACAGGATAGGGGAACTTTTATAAGTTCCCCTTACCCATCAGAATAATACAAAAGGAGGTCGCGTATGGATAATTTTATGAGCTCACCCATGCAGCTTGGTGAGAATGAAGACAATATTACCGTTATTTCGGGTAGCATAGAAAACGTTATTTATTACAATGAAGAAAACGGATATGCAGTATGTGACCTCGGAACAGACGATGATGACCTTATCACCATAACGGGAATAATGCCTTATATAAGCGAAGGAGATTCGGTCAAGGTGTACGGTGAGTGGAAACTCAACGCTCGCTACGGAAGGCAGTTTGCCGTGTCGCAATATGAGCGCTTTTTGCCCGCAAACGCAACGGCTATTCTTCGCTATCTTTCCTCGGGAGCAATAAAAGGTATCGGGAAAAAGACGGCTCAGAAAATAGTAGATGAGTTCGGAGACGATACGCTTGAGGTGCTTGAAAAGCACCCGGATTGGCTTTCGGACATTCCCGGAATAAGCCTGAAAAAGGCAAAGTCCATATGCGAGGATTTTAAGGCTAAAGCCGGAATAAGGTCTGCCATGATATTTTTCCGCGAATTTTTCGGCGCGGCTATAACTGTGAGAATATATAAACGCTGGGGTTCGGCGGCAATAGATATAGCTAAAGCAAACCCGTACAGAATATGCGACGAGATTGAGGGAGTGGGATTCGAGAGAGCTGACAAAATGGCTATGAAGCTGGGTATTGAAAAGGATTCGGCTTCCAGAATATCCAGTGGCATTTTATATCTTCTTTCCTCTGAGGCAGCGCAGAACGGTCACGTGTGCATGCCTCGCGAGACGCTTGAGGCGGCTGCGTCAAAGCTTCTTGAGGTTGACTGCGATTCTGCTCGTGGGGCAATAGATTATCTTATAGAGTGTAAAAAGATTAAGGTGTATTCCGCGGAGGGTGTGACCTATCTTTATGACAGAAGGTCATACGATAATGAAAAATACATCGCGGATAAGCTTTGCTTGCTTGATAAAGTGTGTCCTGCCGTTTCGGGTGGAGATATACGCTTATTCATTCAAAACGAAGAAAGAAAATGCGGATTTGAGTACGCAAGCATGCAAAAGCAGGCAATAGCTCTGGCGCTTGAAAGTGGAGTTATGCTGCTCACAGGCGGTCCCGGAACAGGAAAAACCACCATAGTCAAGGCGCTTCTTGATATTTTTAACAGTATGGATATGAAGGTGGCTCTTTCCGCGCCCACGGGAAGAGCAGCGAAAAAGCTTTCGGAGGCGACCTCGTACGAGGCAAAGACGCTTCACAGACTTCTTGAGTTTGATTTTGGAAGTGAGGAAAACAGCGGGGCGTGCTTCAGACGCAATGAAACGGATCTTTTAGATGAACACGTTATAATTGTGGATGAGGCGTCAATGGTGGATAACAGCCTTATGGCGTCGCTTTTGCGCGCAGTAAAGCCCGGCGCGAGAGTGATACTTATCGGTGATGCGGATCAGCTTCCGAGCGTTGGCGCAGGAAACGTGCTCAGAGACCTTATAGAATCCGAAAGATTTGCTACGGTGCGATTGAATGAGATATTCCGTCAGGCAGAGCAATCTCTTATAGTTACAAATGCCCATAGGATCAACCGAGGAGAAATGCCGCGGCTGGACGTAAAGGACAATGATTTCTTTTTTCTTAAAAGAGAGAGCGATAAGGATATCGCGTTGACTGTGGCTGATCTTTGCAAGAATAGACTGCCAAGGACGTACGGCGCGGATATCGTCGGAAATATTCAGGTCATATCTCCTTCTCGCAGAGGAGAGGCGGGAACCGATAATTTGAATATGCTGTTGCAGCAAGCGTTGAATCCGGCAGAGAGTGGCAAGGCGGAGTACAAGTACAGAGATACTTTGTTCCGAGTTGGTGATCGCGTTATGCAAATAAAAAACAACTACGACATTGAATGGTGTCGCGAGGACGACGTTACGGGAATGGGTATATTCAACGGAGACGTTGGAAAAATAATCCGTATTGACGTGGCAAATTCATTTATGGAGATAGTGTTTGACAACAGACACGTGACGTATGATTTTACGATGCTTGAGGAATTGGAGCATGCGTACGCGGTAACGGTTCATAAAAGCCAGGGAAGTGAATACGGGGTAGTCATTATTCCGCTTTACAATGCGCCTCCCATGCTTTTGACACGAAATCTCTTTTACACGGCAGTGACGAGAGCGCAGAAAATGGTAATACTTGTCGGGCGTGCGCAGACCGCAGAAAGAATGGTTGATAACGCAAAGCAAAGCAAGCGATTTACGTGTCTGAAATACAGATTGGCAGAATATTGATATGAAATTTTTTAGTACTGTACAGAATTTGCTGTTTCCACCAAAATGTGTTTGCTGCGGAAAGCTGTTGCCGATTGAAGAAGAAAAATTCGGAAGCGGCCACTGTCTTTGCGCTCAGTGCTACGATGCGTGGAATTTTGCAAAGAAGGAGAACTGTCCCGATTGCCTGTGCCCATCCCATTTGTGTCTGTGCGCCGGCAAGAAGACTGCGCTGAAAAAGTACAAGGTGCCAAAGCTATTGACTTATTCTCCCAATATAGCGAATACTCAAAACAGAATGATATACGCTATGAAAAAGATAAATGACAAGCGCATATGTGAGTTTGTTGCGGGAGAGCTTGCTGTTTCTTTGCTCCGATATTGTAAGGATGAGGGAATCATTCCTTGCGAATGTGTATTCACTTATGTTCCGAGGCGCAAAAGAGCTATTGGAGAATTCGGATTTGACCAAGGATACCGATTGGCGAAAAATTTGTGCCGAATATGTGAGGGAGATTTTCGTTCGTTGTTTGTAAGACGGGGTGGAAAAGAACAGAAAAACCTCGGTAAAGGTCAAAGAAAGAGTAATGCGATTCAATCCATCCGGCTTCACCCCAAGGCAGCAGAGAAGATAAAAGGCAAAAAGATAGTGTTGGTGGATGACTTGTTCACCACGGGTGAGACGTTGGCGGGTGCTATCACTCTGCTCAAACGCGCAGGGGCTGTTGAGGTCTATCTTTGTTGCGTCGCGAGAACTTATGAAAAATAACACAAATAGGCGATTGCAGATTACTGTAATCGCTTTTTTGCTGTGCAGGGCAGCAGGTGTTGGCAGATAGGAGTGCTTTTTTTGATGGTTGATAAGACTTGACAAAACAAGTCAAAAACAGCCAAGATATATTCATACAAAAATATTGACTTTTACACCCGCTTTGATGTATAATTAAATAAGCGGTATTTAGGAATATCAAATTTGATTAAGGAGAATGCCCGTGTTTAATGACGCAAAATTGAGTAAGGACATAGCAATAGATCTTGGAACGGCAAACGTAGTCGTGTACGTTCAGGACGAGGGAATAGTTATAAACGAGCCTTCTGTCGTGGCTATAGACAAGAATACATATAAGGTCGTAAAGGTTGGACTTGGCGCGCAGGAAATGCTCGGCAGATCCCCCGAGAATATTGTTGCCGTGCGGCCGCTGGCGGACGGAGTTATAAGTAAATATGAGGTAACGCTCAAAATGCTTCGCTATTTTATACACAGAGCAAGCGGAAAATCTTTGTTCTCTCCGAGACTTATGATAAGCGTTCCGTCGGGAATTTCCGAGGTGGAGGAAAGAGCAATTCTTGAGGCGGCTACAGAGGCGGGCGCAAGAAAAACTTTTCTTGTACAGGAAGCGATAGCGGCGGCGATAGGCGCGGATATTCCGATAAACTCGCCTGTGGGAAGCATGATAGTCAATATTGGCGGCGGCACTACCGAGGTATCAGTGATTTCGCTTGGAGGAATAGTTGTTTCAAAGACGGTAAAGGTTGGCGGAGATCATTTTGATCTTGCTATAGTTGACTACATAAAAGAAAATTACAACGTTCTTGTGGGTGACAGAACGGCGGAATATCTGAAAAAGAAGATAGGCTGTGTTTACGAGCACAGAGAGCCTAAGGTAGAGGACGTCAAGGGCAGAGACATTGAAAGCGGCATGCCCAAAATAGTGTCGGTCAGCTCAAAGGAATTTTTGGGCGCCGTGGCGCATCCCATGGAGATGATATTTGATGCTATTTGCGAGGTCATAGAAAAAACGCCCCCTGAGCTTGTGGGAGATATTCTCCACAACGGCATTTGTTTTGTCGGAGGGGGAAGTATGATCGCAGGCATAGAAAAGCTGGCAGAGAGAGTTTTAGGCATAAAGGCGTTCGTTGCCAAGAACCCCGACGAGTGTGTAATACGCGGAGCAGCTAAGAGATTTGACATATACAACAAGGTAAGCGACGGTACGCTCAAGTTTGCGAAGGCAGACAAGAAGAGCGACAAAAAATCCAAAACGAAAAAAGCCGTTGAGAATGACGGCGGAGAGGTTGTATGAGTTATATCACAGAGGGCTGTCAGCCCAAAAGAGTTTTTGAAATATTTGAGGATATATGTTCTATTCCTCACGGTTCTGGAAACGAGGCGGGAGTTGCGAAATATATAGAGAATTTT
This sequence comes from Oscillospiraceae bacterium, assembly GCA_015063545.1. Lineage (GTDB taxonomy): Bacteria > Bacillota > Clostridia > Oscillospirales > CAG-272 > SVTX01. The sequence continues at coordinate 9,342 of SVTX01000031.1, forward strand.
GCAAAAAATCTCGGACTTGAATGTTATATTGATAAGACCGGAAACGTATTTGTGAAAAAAGCGGCATGCGCGGGTTATGAGCACAGGGATTGTGTTTTGCTTCAAGGACACATGGACATGGTGTGTGAGAAAAATCCCGGCACGGAGCATGATTTTGAGAGAGACGGGCTTGATCTGTTTGTCGAGGGCGGACTGCTTGGAGCGCATGGAACAAGTCTTGGCGGAGATAACGGAATAGCCGTTGCTATGATGCTTGCCATACTTGAAGGAGACGAGCATCCTGCATTGGAGTGTCTTTTCACCGTTGAAGAAGAAACCGGGCTTGCGGGCGCAAAGGGCTTTGATTGCTCACAGATCAGCGCGCAAAAAATGATCAACCTCGACAGCGAGCAGGATAATACGGTAACTGCGGGTTGCGCGGGCGGAGTTCGCACCGAGGCGGTATTCAGCAGTGTTAAAGTGGACCTGCAGTCTCCAAGAGACGCATTTGAAATAAGTGTGGGCGGTCTTGCGGGCGGCCATTCGGGCGCGGATATAAATTCGGGCAGAGCAAACGCTCTCGTGTTGCTGGCGAGAATACTTCAAAGAGTATTTTCCGAGCAGAAGATATGGCTTTGCGATATAAACGGCGGCGGCAAGGATAACGCTATTGCCAGACAGGGCTCGGCGGTAGTTATTTGCGAGGATGCGACACTTTTTGAAAAATCGGTGCTTGATGAGACTGCCAAAATAAAGAAAGAGCTTTGCTCGGCGGATTCGAATTTCGAGGTCGGTCTTTTGGGGTGCAACGTGTCGGCTTGCTTTAAGCTTAAGGATACGCAAAGAATTCTTGGATTTATGAGCCTTGTGAAAACGGGAGTACTTAAATTTTCAAATGATATAGACGGGCTTGTGGAATATTCCCGCAATCTCGGAATCGCGCAGACAGAAGGCGGCAGAGTGATATTCACACTGTCTTCGCGTTCTTCTGTTGAAGCGCAGATAGATTATTCCTGCCGTGAGCTTGATATGATATCCAATCTTTTCGGCGCTCAGAACAGACATTATTCGCGTTATCCCGGATGGGAGTTTAACGCAAACAGTAAGCTTCGCGAGGAATATCTTGATGAGTACGAAAAGCTGTTTGGAATAAGACCGGCGGTAGAGGTCATACACGCAGGCCTTGAGTGCGGCATAATATCATCAAAAAGACCGGGGTTGGATATTATATCCATAGGTCCTAACATGTACGACATACATTCTCCCGCAGAGAGACTTGATATTGCGTCGTGCGAGAAAATATGGAAGGTAATAAAAGCATATTTAGCTCTTAAGTAAAGACTATGAAAAAGATAAATACTAAACTTTTAAAGCAATATATTGAAGAACGAATAAATGACGATATTGAAAGCGGACGTGTCGGCGGCGCGGCGGTCAAGGTCATGCAGAACGGAGAGGTGCTTTACAGAAACGATTTCGGATATTCCGACTGTGATACCAAAACTCCCTTAGCGCCAAACTCAATGTTCCGTCTCGCGTCAATGACAAAGCCCATTACTGCGGCGGCAATACTTATCCAGATAGGACGCGGTATTATTGACCTTTTCGATCCCATCGATAAATTTTTGCCCGAATATGCCTCTCTTGATATAGGTCACTTGGATGAAAACAAGCAGGTAGTACGTACAGGCAAGGCGCAGAATAAGGTAAGAGTAGTTCATCTGCTCACACATTCCAGCGGTATCGGAACGCTTGAGGTGGGGGATGCGCAGTGGGCGCAGATGACACGTGAGGATATGCAGAGCCTTGAGACGGTCGTTGATTATTTTTCCAAAGCTGCGATAGCGTTTGAACCCTACACGGCACAGACCTACAGTCCTATGCTTGGTTTTGACGTGCTTGCGCGTATCGTTGAGGTAACGTCGGGTATGCCTTACCGTGACTTTGTAAAGAAAGAAATATTTGAGCCTCTCGGCATGAACGACACCACATGTGTGCCTACTGAGGAACAGTGGGGAAGACTTGTAAATATGCATAATTACGTTGACGGCAAGGGTGTTTCGTCTGACGTTGGAAGCAGATTTGTATTTGAAAATTTTCCGCTTACGTATAACTGTGGCGGCGCGGCTATCGCGTCTACCGTTGAGGATTATTCAAAATTTGCTACCATGCTGCTCAATGAAGGAAGCTATGAGGGCAAGCAGATAATACCCGCATGGGCGGCTCGCTCTATGGGAATTCCCCATCTTCCCGAAACCGTGATGCCTTTCCACGAGATATGGGGACTTGGCGTAAGAGTTATAGTTAAGGACATATATCCGTCGCTTTTCGTTGGCTCATACGGCTGGAGTGGAGCATACGGAACGCATTTCTGGATAGATCCCGAGAACAAGGTCGTTGCCGTATACATGAAGAATTCCCGTTATGACGGCGGCGCGGGCGCGCTTACCGCATGCAATTTTGAGTATGACGTTATGCGTTCGTACGAGCAGTAAAGGGGTATGGACATGGCAAATCAGAAAATAACCGGAATGAGCTTTCACCATGCATCCGTCAAGGCGTCGAATTATGAGAGAAGCGTGGAGTTTTACCGCGCGCTTGGCATGAAAACTGTCACGGAATGGGGACAGGGAGAGAGCCGCATTATGATGCTTGACATCGGAGATGGAAATATATTTGAGATATGCGCGGGTGGCGCTGACAGATACCCCGCAGAGGGAAGAATACAGCACGTCGCATTTGCGGTAAGAAACGTTGATTCCGCATACGATATAGCGTTGCGCGCAGGGGCAAAGAGCGTTATGACACCTACCGTTATGAAGCTTGACGACGCGCGTCCGTCCAAAATGACGATCTACGTTGCATTTGTAGCAGGCCCTGACGGAGAGCAGATAGAGTTTTACACTAGAAAGTTTTAAAATTCGTAAGAACAAATCATAACAGAGTTCGCGCGTTGCATTTTCGCACAGCGAATGTAATAAGAAAAAGAGCAATCATGCAAGATTACCTTGCGCGGTTGCTCTTTTGTGTTGTATGTGTATCATAAAAGTAAATTGTTGTCAATAAAAAATAATTGCCGCACAAGAAAAAAGCGCCCGTGGAAATGTACTCCATGAGCGCCTTGATTGTTGTTTGTTAATTATTAAATTTTAAACCCATCACCCCAAAAACGCAAACACCACGATAAACACGGCGTAAATAATTATGCATGCGAGGTTGGCGGGTATTTTGAATATTGAAAACGCCGATTTTACCGATGCAGAAAAGCCTTTTTTTGTGTCGGGAAGATAAGGGGGCGTTTTGCCTGCCTTTGCGTATGCCACGAAAAGCTTTGAAAGAATTCCCGCAAAGAGAAGCGCGGAGATCAAAAACAGTATTATTGTCGATATTACGAGTACGTAAACGTCTGCTGAGGCTACGAAATAATTTGCTATATTCGTGCGCAGAAACAGTCCGTACATGTTGAACAGAAAATGCGCTATTATGGATGTCAGAAGCGAGCCCGTTACAATAAATATCAGGCAGTATATCATTCCCGCAAGAAAGAAAGAGGGGATAAGTCTGAGCGAAAAGGGTGTGAGAGAGAAGAATATTCCCGATATCAGCATAGCAGAAAACAGACCTTTTTTAGCATAAGTGCGTGTCATGAGCTTGCGAAACATGACCTCTTCAAATATCGCGGGTAATAACGCGAAGGTGACTATCATTAAAATTGTGGACACAAGGCTCCCGTCTGAATTGGCGGTGAGGTGTCCGTACAGGGTAAAACCACCCGTTATGTCGTATATTCCGAAGAACAGCATGTCCAAAAGGAGAGTTCCCGTAACCAAAAGCATCGCCGCGAATATAGGCAGAAAGATCAGCCTGTGGGATATTTTGGATATGTTCATTTCCTTTGCTACCGTTCTTGCGGAAAGGTTCTTGTCCGATAGAGAAAAATAAACGAAAAGCGGTATGAGGAATATTATGATCTCGAACACCAATGAGCCGAGAATTTCATCCGAGCGATGGAGCAGAAACCTGTCAGCAAGCGCGCATATCAGGCACAACGAAAACGTCGAACACAAAAGCGCTGACTCGCGATGTTCTCGGGAGTGGTTGAGCATTGATTTGAATATATTTTTTTTGCTCATTTTATTTTGCGAACACCGAGGATTTTACACGCTCGGCAACTTCCTTTCCCTTGAGTGCTTCAACAAGCGCAAGACCAAACTCAAAAGCCGCGCCCATTCCTTTTGCGGTGATTATATTACCGTCGCGAACTACTGTTTCGGTCTCGGAGACTTGCGCGCCGTCGAGATATTCTTCAAATCCGGGGAAGCAAACGGCATTCTTGCCTTTGAGCATTCCGCGTTTTCCAAGTACCATGGGGGCGGCGCAGATGGCGCAGAGGAATGCGCCGTTTTTGCTTGCGGCTTTCAAAGCCGCATCAACTATGCGCGAGTTGTCAAGATTTTCAGCACCCGGCATACCTCCGGGCAGAATGATCATTTCGGGTGAGGAATCACGGTACATAATTTCGGGAATATCTGCGGCTACCTTTATCTTGTGAGCGCCGCAAAGTGTTTCTGCACCGACGCCGACGGTAGTTACCTCAACTCCCGCACGACGCAAAAGATCAAGAGGGCAGAGCGCCTCTATTTCTTCAAATCCGTTTGCCAAAAACAAATATACCATACAAAATACCGCCTTTTATAAACTGCAATAATTATATCACATATCAAATTCTTTGTCAATCTAATTGGTTATATATGCATTTAAAAAACTTGAATTATTCTCTTGACATTTTTAGTTATTGTAATATAATATTTTATTGGAAGATGTTCACGAAGGGAGATGGAAGCCTTGGCTGTGGCTGTAAAATCAAAAAACAACGACTTTACAGAAGGCCCGATACTCGGAAAGCTCATAAAATTTGCCCTGCCGCTTATGGCTACGGGATTGCTTCAGACGCTGTATAATGCGTCGGACATGATAGTAGTCGGACGCTTTTCAGAGAGTGGAGCAAACTGTATGGGCGCGGTAGGAGCTTGCAGCGCGTTGATCGCACTTATAGTGAATTTATTTATAGGCATTGCAACGGGCGCGGGTGTTTTGTCTGCGCAGGCGGTCGGAGCAAAAAAATACGAAAATGTCAGAAAAATAATCAATTCTTCTGTTATTGCCTCGCTTTGTTGCGGAGTGGTTCTTGCGATATTCGGATTTTTTGCCGCCCGTCCTTTGCTTACCTTAATGGGAACGCCGGCTGATGTTATGAAAGAGGCGGTTCCTTATATGAAGGCATATTTTGTGGGTGTTCCTGCGGCGCTTCTTTACAACTTTCTTGCGGCGGTGTTGCGCTCGTCGGGAGACTCCAAGCGACCGCTTATAATTCTTGCCATTTCGGGTATCTGCAACGTGATTTTGAACCTTGTTATGGTGCTTGCGTTCGGCATGGGTGCGGTAGGCGTGGGAATTGCCACCACAGTCGCACAGTACATATCAGCTACTATGATATTTGTTTATATGTGCCGCGCGGATATTGAGTGCAAGATAGACGTACGGAATATGAAAATATGTCCGAAAACGTTGCTTATGATAATAAAGATCGGACTTCCGGCTGGAATACAGAGCATGCTGTTTTCCATCTCAAACGTGCTTATGCAGTCCACCATCAATACTTACGGAGCTACCGTTGTCAACGGAAACGCGGCGGCGGCAAACGTTGAAGGCTTTGTATATATTTGCATGAATGCGATGTATCATTCCACTCTCACGTTCGTAGGGCAAAACGTGGGCGCGGGTAAGTATGACAGAATAAAAAAGATAGTGATTCAGAATGCGTGTATGGTCACCGTTGCGGGAATAGTTCTTGGCGGCGCGTGCTGTTTGTTTGGCGACAGACTGCTTATGATTTATGCCCCCAATAGCGCGGCGGTACGCGCGGCGGGAATGACCAGAATGTATATGATATGCGGAGCGTATTTCTTGTGCGGTCTCATGGAAGTGGGATGCGGCGCGGTCAGAGGAATGGGAAAGGCGATCATGCCTATGATGGTATCCCTGATCGGCTCATGCGCGCTGCGCATGGTGTGGATATTTGCCGTGTGCCCGTTTTTCCCCGGTGATATAAAAATGCTGTATCTGTGCTACGCGATAACTTGGAGCATAACGGCATCGGCACATTTTGTTTGTTGCTTGATGACGTATAGACAGTTTGTAAGGAAAAGGGCTGTAGCCGTCACATTGGCGTAAAAATAAAATTCAAATAAAATAAAAAAAAGAGTTGCAAACCCTTGATAAATGGGCAAAACTGTGATATACTATAATTTGGTAAAAAATTTTCAGAATAAATTTTGAAAGGTGGAAATCAAAATGACTTACAACAAGAAATCCATTGAAGATGTTGAAATCAAAGCCGGTCAGAAAGTATTTGTCCGTTGCGACTTCAACGTACCCTCGAAAGACGGCATTATTACCTCCGACAAGAGAATCGTAGAAGCGCTTCCCACAATTAAGTACCTTATGGGCAAGGGCGCAAAGGTTATTCTTGCGTCTCACATGGGCAAGCCTCACAACGTGTTCACTCCCGGCTTCAAGCTCACAAAGAAGGAGCAGAAGAAGGTTGCTGAGCTTCCCGAATCCGAGCAGGCAGCAGCAACGGCAGAGTATCTTGAAAAGGCAAAGAAGGACGAAAAGAAGTTCTCCCTTCAGATCGTTGCAGACAAGCTCAACGAGTATCTTGACGGCAAGGTAGTATTTGCAAACGATATAGTTGGCGACGACGCAAAGGCAAAGATCGCGGCTATGGAGAACGGTACATGCGTGCTTCTCCAGAACGTTCGTTTTGACGCAGGCGAGGAAAAGAACAAGCCCGAATTTGCAAAGGCTTTGGCAGACCTCTGCGGCGAGGACGGACTCTATGTAAACGACGCATTCGGTACAGCTCACAGAGCGCATGCTTCCACAGCAGGTGTTGCAGCATATCTCCCCGCAGTTTGCGGTTACCTTATCGGTAAGGAGATAGGCGTTATGGGTAAGGCACTTTCCAATCCCGAGCGTCCCTTCGTTGCTATTCTTGGCGGTGCAAAGGTTTCCGACAAGCTCAACGTAATCAACAATCTTCTCTCCAAGGTTGACACACTTATCATCGGCGGCGGTATGGCATACACCTTCCTCGCAGCTAAGGGCTACGGTGTTGGTAACTCTCTCCTTGACACAGACAAGATCGAGTACTGCAAGGACATGATGGCGAAGGCAGAGCAGAATGGTGTAAACCTTCTTCTCCCCATCGACTGCACGACAGTTGACGCATTCCCCAATCCCATTGACGCTCCCATTGACACACTTATTGTTGATGCTGATAAGATTCCCGCTGATAAAGAGGGCTGTGACATTGGTCCCAAGACCATGGAGCTTTATGCAAACGCTGTAAAGAGCGCAAAGACTGTTGTTTGGAACGGTCCTATGGGTGTATTTGAGAATCCCACGCTTGCAAAGGGAACTATCTCTGTAGCGCAGGCACTTGCTGATTCCGATTGCATCTCCATCGTTGGCGGCGGTGACTCCGCGGCAGCTTGCGAGACTCTCGGCTTTGCTGACAGAATCACACACATCTCCACAGGCGGCGGTGCATCTCTTGAGTTCCTTGAGGGACTTGAGCTTCCCGGTATTGCTTGCCTCCAGGACAAGTAATCCTTGAAATTTGTCCCAATACTGCGTTGCACACGAGTGTATGGCGATGAACAAGGCGTAGATTCCCGCTGTGCGGTAGGCGCCTTGTCTTGAAACAAATTTCTGCGGATTTTGATAATTAAATTTTTGAAAAGTTTCGCTCAAGCCTTTTCAAAGGCTTGCGGTTTCCAAAGGCAGCGCCTTGGTCGCCCTCCGCAGAGGGCGAAAAGCCTGACGCTTAGATAGCGCCCGAAAGGTGAATTTTCGATTGCAGAGCAATCGAAAAGAGGAAAACCACAAGTGGGGTTTTCCTCCCAAAACAAATCATACATAAGAGGTATATTAAAATGAGAAGATACGTAATTGCAGGTAACTGGAAAATGAATATGACACCCGCAAAGGCTCAGGCTCTCATCGCTGAGATGAAGCCCCTTGTTGCAGGTAAGGATAACTGTGACGTTGTTCTTTGTGTTCCCGCCATTGACATTCCCGCAGCTATTGAGGCTGCAAAGGGCTCTAACATCAAGATCGGCGCAGAGAACGTTCACTTTAAGGCGTCCGGCGCATACACGGGCGAGATCTCCGCTGAGATGCTCGTTGAGGCGGGCGTTGAGTACGTTGTTATCGGTCACTCTGAGAGACGTCAGTACTTCGGCGAGACAGACCAGACCGTAAACCTCCGCACACTCGCGGCGCTCAATGCAGGTCTTAAGGCTATCGTTTGCGTAGGTGAGACACTTGAGCAGAGAGAGCTTGGCTACACCGAGACACTCCTCAAGTTCCAAACAAAGATGGCTCTCACAAACGTTACAGCTGAGCAGATGAAGAATGTTATCATCGCTTACGAGCCTGTTTGGGCTATCGGTACAGGCGTTACTGCTACTGCTGATCAGGCAGACGAGGGTAACGGCTACGTAAGAGCAGCAGTTGCTGAAATGTTCGGTGCAGAGATTGCTGAACAGACCATCGTTCAGTACGGCGGTTCTATGAACGACAAGAACGCAGCAGAGCTCCTCTCCAAGGAGAATGTTGACGGCGGCCTCATCGGCGGCGCGTCCCTCAAGTCCGCTGCTTTCTCCGCTATCGTTGACGCAGCACAGTAATTTGAATTAAATAGATCGCAGGGGGAGAGGGAAACTTTTTGAAAAAAGCTTTCCCTCTCCCCCTGCACCCCCTCACCCCTCAAAAACGCCCCGATGGTTTTTATGGGTGTGCAAAACCTATTTATAAAGGCGTCCTACGGATATTCCGTAGGATTTTTTATTTCACCTTGATCCGCGTGTGTTTGCACACGCAGGGGTTGGGGATTTCTTAAAGGGGAAGGGGATCTGCAGATTTTGAGGTTGTCGGCGTGCTTGCAGGTCGGCGTTCTCAAAATCCAAGCCCATTCCACTTTAAGCGGCGTTTCTTTGAGTACAGCATTTCGTAGAAATGCGGGCTGGAGCAAAGCGGAAGCAGTTTTCATTTTCGACGCAGAAAAGAAATGAACATAACCCCTTTACAAATAAAATTGTTTGTGATATAATAATCGTGCGACGTAAGTGAATATTTTTCTTTTATTGAGGAAAGTATACATTTTTACTATTGGTAAAAATGTATGCTCTGTTTTGTATACTTTCCTCAAGTTACTAAATTCATTTGCGTCGCAGCAATGAAGCATACGTTTTTCGGTGCGTAGCTTCGCTGCGCACCTTTTTAATTTAAGGAGAAAAACCATGAAACTCATGATCGCAGGCTCTCGGAGCATCACAAATTTTGACCTCGCCCCCCATATCCCCGAAAACACAACACTCATAATCACCGGCGGAGCCAAGGGCATTGACACTCTTGCCGAACAGTATGCCGATAATCACAATATCCCCAAACTCATCATCCGCCCCGAATATAAACGATACGGCCGCGCCGCGCCGATCCTCCGCAACAAAACAATGGTAGAGCATGCCGACACGGTCCTTGTCATCTGGGACGGTAAATCCAAAGGTACTCTTTCTACCGTCAACTATGCTAAAGAACTCGGAAAAGACCTTATAATAATAAATGTATAAAGAACGGACTTGTTTCCGTTCTTTTCCTTTATATATAAGACTTTTTAAAACTATACGAAAAAGGTATAATTTTTTTAAAAATTTTTTTCAAAAACCTATTGACAAGCATAAAACTATGTGCTATAATCAATGTGTACCAAAGAGGTGCACATTCAAAAAAGAGAGGCGGACGGCGAAATGAGAGTAACACAGGAAGCCGATTACGCCATAAGGATATGTTTGATACTTGACAGCCTGGGTGAGAAAACGGGCGCGGCGGTAATAGCCGAGCAAGCCTGCATCACACCGAAGATAGCGCTGAAGGTTTTGCGAAAGCTTAACACCGCAGGATACGTTCGCTCCTACAAAGGAGTATCGGGCGGATATGAGCTGACAAGGGCAGGGGACGAGATAAAAATTTTGGAGCTTATCGAGCTTATAGACGGGCCGGTACGCATTTCAAAATGTCTTGATTGCGATCACGACTGTTCCAAAAACCCTTGTAAGACAGATTGCAAGATGCATATTGCTTTTGGTGTGATAAACAAAAAATTAATTGAAAATCTCGGTATGATAAATATCAGAATGCTTCATGACAAAAACGTGAGCCACGCTGATATTGCCGATATTATAAATAACATTTAAAGAATTAAAAGGAGAATTTAAGTTATGAAAAAGTGGAGATGTACAGTTTGCGGTGAGATCGTAATTTCTGAGGAGCGCCCCGATAAGTGCCCTCTTTGCAAGCAGCCCGGTGAGAAGTTTGAAGAGGTTGTAGAGACAGAAATGACTTGGGCAGCAGAGCACGTTGTAGGCGTTGCAAAGGATGCTCCCGCTGAGATTATCGAAGGACTTCGCGCAAACTTTAACGGTGAGTGCATGGAGGTTGGTATGTACCTCGCTATGGCAAGAGTTGCACACAGAGAGGGCTATCCCGAGATCGGTCTTTACTGGGAAAAGGCAGCATGGGAAGAGGCAGAGCACGCTGCAAAGTTTGCAGAGCTTCTCGGTGAGTGCGTTTCCACATCCACAGAGGATAACCTCCGCGTAAGAGTTGAGGCAGAGAACGGCGCAACAGCGGGCAAGTTCGAGCTCGCAAAGATGGCAAAGCAGCTTAACCTCGACGCTATCCACGACACAGTACACGAAATGGCTCGCGACGAAGCAAGACACGGCAAGGCATTCGCAGGCCTTCTTGAGAGATATTTTGGTAAGTAATTGAAATGGCAAATTATGCTCCATTAAAATGTCCCAAGTGCGGTTGTGCTACATCATGGCGAGAGGAAATAAGACCTTTTGCTACGGGTGTTTCCACACCGTTTGGTAGACTCCGCTTTGGTTTACATGTAGGTGGAGGGTTAGGATGGCTGTTCCGAAAACCCACTGAACGAGCATTGGGACTTCGCAATGTTTATTATAAATGTAAGCGTTGCGGGTTCCGCGGAAAATATCAATCACTAAATTGAATCATTATCAAGACACGGCAGAGCATTCGCAGGCCTTCTTGAGAGATATTTTGGTAAGTAATTTGATGGTTATGGATGCGAGGGGAAAGACAACTTTTTGAAAAAAGTTTTCTTCCCCCTCGCGCTCCCCCAACTTTCAAAAACTTCCCTCAAAAAAGATTTTTACGGTATCGGATGAGCACAATGTATCGGATAGCCGTAGGGGAGGGGCTTGCTCCTCCCGTATAGCACCCATAAAACAAGACAATAATAACAAAAACAGGAGGTACACACCTATGAAATACGTATGCCCTTGCGGTTATGAATACGATCCCGCCCTCGGCGATCCCGACAA
>SVTX01000002.1 GCA_015063545.1 Oscillospiraceae bacterium
TATCAATCGGAGTGGTACCGCGGAAGTTTTGCTTTCGTCTCCCGTTTATGCGGAGAACGGAGGCTTTTTTGTTTTTTCGCGAAAACTTATTGAAATATACTGTTACATTTTGGAGGTAACAAAATGAAAAACACACAAAAGTACACCCGCCAGTTTTTCCCTGCGCCTGTGGGTGAGATGAAATGGGCAAAAAAGAACTGTATTGAAAAAGCACCCACATGGTGCTCCGTTGACCTGCGTGACGGAAATCAGTCGCTTATAATTCCCATGAGCCTTGAGGAAAAGCTTGAGTTTTTCAAGCTGCTGGTAAAGGTGGGATTTAAAGAGATCGAGGTAGGATTTCCCGCTGCAAGCGAAACGGAATATACCTTTCTTCGCACACTTATAGAACAAGATCTCATTCCGGATGACGTTACTGTTCAGGTGCTGACACAGAGCCGTGAACATATTATACGTAAGACCTTTGAAGCGCTCAAGGGTTGTAAGAACGCAATAGTTCACCTTTATAACTCTACTTCTCTTGCACAGCGCGAGCAGGTGTTCCGTAAATCCAAGGAAGAAATAATCAATATTGCCGTTGAGGGCGCAAAGCTCTTTAACAAGATAGAACAGGAAACGGGTGAAAAATTCAGATACGAGTATTCTCCCGAATCCTTTACGGGCACAGAGCCTGAATTCGCGCTTGAGATATGTAATGCTGTTCTTGACGTGTGGCAGCCCACACCGGATCGAAAGGCTGTGATCAACCTGCCCGTAACCGTTGAGCTTTCAATGCCTCACGTTTACGCAAATCAGGTTGAATACATGTGCGATAACCTCAAGTACAGAGACTGCGTTGAGGTTTCCCTTCATCCACATAACGACCGCGGATGCGCTGTTGCGGACTGCGAGCTCGGACTTTTGGCAGGAGCTGACAGAATTGAGGGTACGCTTTTCGGTAACGGTGAACGAACGGGTAATGCAGATATAGTTACTCTTGCGCTGAATATGTTTTCACAGGGTGTTGATCCTGAGCTTGATTTTACAAACATGCCCGAGATATGTGAGCTTTATGAGAGAGTTACGAGAATGCATGTTTACGAGCGTCAGCCGTATGCGGGTAAGCTTGTATTTGCGGCGTTCTCCGGCTCGCACCAGGATGCTATCGCAAAGGGTATGAAATGGCGCGAGGAAAAGCATCTTGACACATGGACAGTTCCCTATCTTCCGATTGATCCATCCGATGTTGGACGTCAGTATGAAACGGATGTTATACGTATCAATTCTCAGTCCGGCAAGGGCGGCATAGGATACTTGCTTGAGCATAACTTCGGTTATATTGTACCTCAAAAGATGCGCGAGGACGTTGGTTACACCGTGAAGAGTGTTTCCGACCACGCTCATGCAGAGCTTTCTCCCGCAGAGGTGCTTGAGGTATTTACAAATACTTACGTAAACATAAATGCACCCATAGAGCTTGTTGATTATCATTTTGTGCGCAATCCCGACATGAACGTTATTCTTACCGTCAAGGTAGACGGAGAAAAGAAAGACTTTATGGCAACCGGTAACGGACGTCTTGACGCTGTAAGCAATGCTGTAAAGAACAGTCTCGGAATAAAGTATTCGGATTTGACTTATGAGGAGCATGCTCTCTCGGTTGGCTCTACCTCTCAGGCTGTGACATACATGAGTATAACGCTTGAGAACGGAAAGAAGGTTTGGGGCGTTGGAATTCACGACGATATTATTGCGTCCAGTATAAACGCGCTCTTCTCTGCTATAAACAGAAGCATTTCAAAATAAGGAGGACATTATTATGGGAATGACAATGACACAAAAAATACTTGCCGCGCACGCGGGACTTGAGTCCGTTTGCGCAGGACAGCTTATCAAGGCAAAGCTGGATATGGTGCTTGGTAATGATATTACCTCTCCTGTTGCTATAAATGAATTTAAGAAATTCGGTTTTTCCGAGGTCTTTGATAAGAACAAGATTTCTCTTGTAATGGACCATTTCGTGCCTAACAAGGACATCAAGGCGGCTGAACAGACAAAGCAGTGCCGCACGTTTGCAAAGACTTTTGGCATAAAGAACTACTATGACGTCGGAGACATGGGAATTGAGCATGCGCTCCTTCCCGAAAAAGGACTTGTCGGCCCCGGTGACGTTATCATTGGCGCGGACTCTCATACATGCACTTACGGCGCGCTCGGCGCATTCTCTACGGGTGTCGGCTCGACCGATATGGCGGCAGGCATGGCTACGGGTGAAGCTTGGTTCAAGGTTCCCTCGGCTATTAAGTTCAACCTTACGGGTAAGCTCTCCGAGAATTGCTCCGGTAAGGACGTTATACTTTATATAATCGGTAAGATCGGCGTTGACGGCGCGCTTTACAAGTCCATGGAATTCACGGGTGACGGTATGCACACGCTTTCAATGGACGACCGTCTCTGCATGGCTAACATGGCTATTGAGGCGGGCGCGAAGAACGGTATATTTGAGGTTGACGACGTTACTATCAAGTATTACGAGGAAAGAATGACTCATCCCTACACCGTATATAAGGCAGACGACGACGCGGAATACGACGAGGTCATTGATATTGACCTGTCGGCGATAAAGCCTACAGTTGCCTGTCCTCACCTTCCCGAAAACACCAAGAATGCAAGTGAGCTTTCGGATATTAAGATCGATCAGTGCGTTATCGGCTCTTGCACCAACGGCAGACTTTCCGATATGGAGATCGCCGCAGAAATACTTCGCGGTAAGCATATCGCAGAGGGTGTTCGTTGTATCATAATCCCCGCAACGCAGTCCATTTATATGGAATGTATCAAGCGCGGATATATCGAGATATTTATAAACGCGGGTTGCGCGGTGTCCACCCCCACATGCGGTCCCTGCCTTGGCGGTTATATGGGTATTCTTGCGGCTGACGAGGTTGCTATTGCAACTACTAACCGTAACTTTGTAGGTCGTATGGGACACGTAACGTCGAAGATATATCTTTCCAGCCCCGCAACTGCGGCGGCATCCGCAATTAAGGGTTACATTTGTGATCCTAACAAAATTTGAGGAGGTAACAAACAATGATAGCACACGGAACAGTACATAAATACGGAGATAACGTTGACACGGACGTAATCATTCCCGCGCGTTACCTCAATACAGCTAACCATAAGGAGCTTGCCTCCCATTGCATGGAGGACATTGATAAGGAATTTACCTCAAAGGTAAAGGTCGGTGACGTTATGGTCGGCGGCGCGAACTTCGGTTGCGGCTCGTCGCGTGAGCACGCGCCCATCGCTATTAAGGAATCGGGAATTTCTGTTGTAATTGCAGAGACATTTGCGAGAATCTTTTACAGAAACGCTATAAACATCGGTCTTGCTATTCTTGAATGTCCCGAGGCAAGCGCAAAAATTCAGGCGGGCGATGACGTTGAGGTTGATTTTGATACGGGTATCATTACAAATCACACGAAGAATGAACAGTACAAGGCACAGCCCTTCCCGCCCTTCATTCAGGAAATAATCGCAAAAGGCGGCTTGCTCGCATCAATTTCGGAGGGATAAATCATGGAAAAGAAAATTACAGTCCTCGCGGGCGACGGTATAGGCCCCGAGATAGTCGCGGAAGCGATAAAGGTACTTGATAAGATTGCAGACAAATTCGGTCACAAATTTGATTACACTTACGTTGATATCGGCGGTTGCTCGATAGACAAGTTCGGCGTGCCGATAACAGACGAGGGTATGCAGAAATGTAAGGAAGCGGACAGCGTACTGCTCGGTGCTGTCGGCGGTCCTAAGTGGGACAATTGCCCCCCTGCTATACGTCCCGAAAAGGCGCTTTTGGCAGTCAGAAAAGAGCTTGGACTCTTTGCAAATCTCCGTCCCACAAAGCTTTTTTCACAGCTTGCTGATTCTTCGCCCCTTAAAATGTCTATCGTGGGCAACGGAATTGACCTTATGATAGTTCGTGAGCTTACGGGTGGCGTTTACTTCGGTGAGCGCAAGACTGAGGAGGTTGACGGCGAGCTTGTAGCTATCGACTATATGCCCTACTCCGAGCATGAGATCGAGAGAATCGGACGTGTAGCTTTTGAATCTGCTATGAAGCGCGGCAAAAAGCTTCATTCGGTTGATAAGGCAAACGTGCTGGACACCTCCCGCCTCTGGAGAAAGACCATGCACCGTCTCGCAGAAGAATATCCCGATGTCGAATATAATGATATTTTAGTTGATAATACGGCTATGCAGCTTATAAAGAATCCCACGCAGTTTGACGTGATCGTAACCGAGAATATGTTTGGAGACATTCTCTCGGACGAGGCATCAATGCTCACGGGCTCTATCGGAATGATGCCTTCTGCTTCCCTTTCTTCGGGAACTCTCGGTATGTATGAGCCTATCCACGGCTCAGCCCCCGATATTGCGGGCATGAACCTCGCAAACCCCATAGGCACGATACTTTCCGCGGCTATGATGCTCCGCTATTCCTTCAATATGATGGACGAAGCGGATGCAATTGAAGCGGCAGTAAACAAGGCGCTTGACGACGGTTACCGCACGGGCGACATCATGCAGGATGGCTGCACAAAGGTCGGATGTAAGGAAATGGGCGATGTTATATTGAATAATATCTGATATAAATTTCGGGAGGAGCAAGCCTTCATTTGCAAGCAAATCCCCTCCGCCGCGGCAAAGAGCCGCAGCCCCTCCCCTACGAATAATCGAACACCAATTTTGTTATTCAGACACGATTATTCTATCGTAGGATATGCGCTTAACAACGAAAAATAAAATTGACCGCAAAATATATGACAAAAAGGAGACACCTTTATGGATGTCTCCTTTTCCCTTTCAATCACTCTGCGGCTATTGTGCCGAGTTCTTGAGAGTTTACAGATATTGTGTAGTTATCACCGCTGACAATATCAGGTGAAGAATACACGAGGGATGCCATGGACTTAGGTGTGGTAAATTCAATCATCGTGTTGCCGTTGCTATCTGCGATCTTTACTGTGCTGTCTGCGCTTATATTGCCCATTCGCACGCCGATAACTCCCTGTCCTTCTCCCTGCGCAGTTTCTGCCATACCCGACGCACCTACTGCGAGGAATATTCCACCGGAGACAGTCATGCCGTAGCTTCCGTCGCCGTAGTCTATTGCGCCGTTTCCGTCATTTGTGGGGCCGTAGACTATTACCTTACCACCGGTCATAATAATATTTCCGTTTGAGTCAACTCCGTCGCCCGATGCATCGACCGTGACTGTACCGCCTTTGAACGCAAGTATCGGATTTTCATCGGAGCTTGTTGTATCTGTCGAGGAATTCCATCCGCCCGGACCGCCCATCATAGAAGTACCGCCGCACGCGTTAAAGCCGTCATCGCGCGAGGTTACGGAAATATTGCCTCCATTTACGGTTATCTCGACTGCTTCAATGCCCTCGTAGCTTGACAGTATTTTTATTTCTCCGTTATCTATTGTGAGGCTGTCCTCGGCATGAATGCCGTCGTCGCCGGCGGCTATCTTTAAGCTGCCTCCCGTTATTTTCAATGCGGTATCCGAATGAATTGCATCATCGGGTGTGCTTATTGTAAATTCGCCACCGCTGATAAGCATATCTCCCGCTGACTTTAAAGCTTTGCATGAATAATCGGGCTTTTGAGAGTTTCCTTCTTGCATGCCGCCCATGCCGCCGGGAGGCATCATTCCGCCCATACCTCCACCGGGACCACCGGGACGGCGCGCATCTGATGATGCTGAATTTTCAACATTCGATATAGCTGTAGTGTCGCAACCGCCGGCGCACAGCAGATTAAATTTGCCGCCGGAAACGGTAAGCGTTGTTTCTGCCTGCAACGCATCTGTTGCGGCATTTATGTTTATATTTCCGTCAGATACAAGAATATATCCCTTGCCCGCTGTTTCGGAATTTGCGGATTTTACTCCGTCAGCTCCTGACGTAACCGTAATATTGCCGCCGAGTATTTCGACCGAGTCATTACCGCGTATTCCGTCGTCGACTGCGCCGACTGTAAGACTGCCCGAGGCAATTTCTATATCGTCCTTTGTGTTTATTCCCTTGCCCGCGTTGGACTTTACGTATATCTCTCCGTCGCCGCTGAATTTAAGGTCTGCAGTAGAATAAATACAAGCGTTTGGGTATGTTTCGCCCTCAACCTGCGCTTCATCCGGAACTATATAGTCCGTGCCGTCAGTAAAGATATTTACCGAACCTGCAACTGAGTTGAATATCACCTTTTTAGGTGCGCTTAACACATACACAGCCGAGCTATCGGATATGATGTGCACACCGTTCAGAATAAGCTTTACCTTTTCTTCATCCTGTGTATTGACAATTATTTTTCCGCACGAGAGCTTTCCACTTAAAAGATACGTGCCCTGATTTGTCACAGTCAGCACTGAACCCTCACAAGTTGCCCCCGCGCCATCTATAGTAATTCCGGAATCGGCAAGCTTTATAAGTGTTACCCCTGCTTCGGGAGTATAGTCGGATGTTATTGCTTCTGTGGGGAAATCATCCACAGACACAAAAGCAGCACCAAGCTCATCCTCTATTTTTTGTATGCTTTCGGATGTATTGGGCAATTTCTCTATATCAGGACTGATGATAGTTGGGCTTTCTGTATTATCGGAGCTTTCTTTTTTTGAGCATGACACCAGAGTAAACATCAGTATTAGCGATAGTATTAAAATGCTGAAATTAAATAAGCTTTTCATATTTTTCTCCAACTTACTTCATTATCATCATTATAACCCAAAAATATGTAGATTTGTATATACTTTATTAAAAAAGTTAATGAATGATTTGTGATTGTTTTATGAACTGCTATATAGTATTTTTCCATTGACAAACCCTATAAAATATATTATAATTATCATGTATGACTATGCGAAAGGACACGTATCGATGCAATTTGTGGCAACATGCCTTTTCGGGCTTGAAAAACAGCTTGGTGAGGAGATAGATGCGCTTGGGCTCAAAAGAATACAGACCATTGACGGACGTATTATTTTTGAGGGCGAGGAAAGCGATATACCGAAATTAAATATAAACCTGAGACTTTCCGAGAGAGTATTTATTCTCATGGGCAGCTTCCGCGCGGAGAGCTTTTCGGAGCTTTTCGACGGCACAAATGCTATTGCCTGGGAGGAATGGATCGGCAGGCTTGACGAGTTCCCCGTCACGGGACACTCAATAAAGAGTAAGCTGACCTCTATTCCCGACTGTCAAAGCATAGTTAAAAAGGCTATCGTCGACAGACTTCAAGGCGCTTACGGTATCTCATGGTTTGAGGAAACGGGCGTAAAGTACAAGGTAGAATTCTTTATTTTAAAGGACGAGGCATATCTTATGATAGATACCTCGGGCGCGCCGCTTCACAAGCGCGGCTACCGTCCCGCATACGGCGCGGCTCCCATTCGTGAAACACTTGCGGCATCTATCGCGCTCACCACCCGTCCGAGTGAGGATATTCTCTTTTGGGATCCCTTCTGCGGCTCGGGTACTATCGCTATCGAGGCGGCAATGATAGCAAAGAATATTGCTCCCGGACTTAATCGCTCTTTTGCGGCGCAAAATTTTCCCCGTATTGAGCAAAGGCTTTGGGCGGAGGCAATTGACGAGGCGAAGTCTAAAATCAAAACAGACTGCCGATTTGAGGCATGGGCGTCGGATATTGACGAGGATATACTTGACACTACATACGAGAACGCACTCCGCGCGGGAGTTGAGGAAAATATCAACATATTCTGCGCAGATGCGCGTAAAATTGAGAAGCCCTCGGACAGACGCGGAAGCATAATCTGCAATCCCCCTTACGGTGAGCGTATGGGCGAGATGGCAGAGGTCGAGCAGCTTTACCGCGAGGTCGGCAGACATTTCAAGACCTTTGAGCCGTGGCATATCTATTTTATAACCTCATGCGAGCATTTTGAAAAGCTCTACGGACGTCCTGCGGACAAGACTAAAAAGCTTTATAACGGAATGATTCCCTGCTATTTCTATCAATTCTTCAAGCCATACGAGGGCAAGCCGCTGACATACAAGAGCTATGATAAAAAGCAAAATTACAATAGCAAGTATTCACACCCCGCAGAGCATGGCAAAACTCGAGTACAGGAGCAGAAAAAAGGCTCTATGTCGAGCAACGCGCGAGACTACAAAAGCAGTGATAAAAACAGCTTCCGCAAGGACTACAAAAAAGATTACAAAAAGGATTTCAAAAAGGAAAACAAATAATGCTTAATTTATGTGATCCCAGAACAATAAAACAGGTCATGGATATGTTTGGCTTGAATTTCAAAAAGGAATTCGGACAGAACTTTCTTACAGACCTCATGACTGTCGAGGATATAGCCGATGCCTGCTCGCCAGACGACAGTGACATTACCGTGCTCGAAATCGGTCCCGGCATAGGCTGTATGACGAGATGCCTTTGCGAGAGATACCGCGAGGTAGTTGCTCTTGAGATAGATACGGGGCTTATTCCCGTATTAAAATATACGCTTGACGGGTATAAAAACGTGACTGTTATAAACGAGGACGTTATGAAGGCAGATCTTTCAGAGATACTTGCTCCCTATTTTGCAAAAGGAAAGGTCGCTGTCTGCGCAAATCTTCCATACTACATAACAACGCCTATTCTGATGAAGCTTATAGAAAGTCAATTACCTTTTGAGAGCATTACAGTTATGGTACAGACCGAGGTCGCGCAGAGACTTTGCGCGGGCGCGGGCGGCAAAAACTGCGGTGCTATCACGGCGGCTATTGACTATTACGGTGATGCGGAGCTTCTCTTTACCGTTCCCGCCGAGAGATTCATGCCTCCCCCGAAGGTCACGTCCTCGGTTGCCAAAATCACACTTTGGAAGGACAAGCCTCAAAAGCCTATAAGTGAAGAAATGTTCTTCCGTACAGTCAAGGCGGCGTTTGAGCAACGAAGAAAAACGCTACCCAACTCTCTTATGACAGGATTTTCTGAAATTTCAAAGGAAAGACTGACGGAAATTATAATTGAGTGCGGTCACAAGCCCGATATTCGCGGCGAAAAGCTTACTGTGGCAGACCTTGTTCATCTTTCCGATAAATTATATGCTGAGATTAACGGAGGTCAAGTATGACTGCCATAAAAAAAGCATTTTTGCTGATTGGAGTATTAGTATTATTTTTCGCCCTTGTAGCATGTAAGAAGGAAAGTTCGGTAGATACCTCCACCGACAGTAGCACTCAATCACCTACCGACGCTCCAACAACTTCTCCCGGATACACACAACCTATAGAATGTACTCACAGTTCCCTGTCCTATACAACAATTTCTCCCGATTGTGTAAATGAGGGATATACTTTAAATAAGTGCAAAGACTGCGACTACAGCTACAAGAGCAGCATTACCCCTCCGACAGGTCATAAATGCCAAAAAGAGGAGGTCGCGGCAACTTGTGTTGTGCAGGGCTATACTATTTACACCTGTGAATGCGGATATACCTACAATTCGGATATAACACCGCCCACAGGACATAAATATGACGCTGTTGATACTCCCCCGTCGTGTGTGTCTCAGGGATTTACGACCTATACGTGCGCATGTGGAGATAATTATGTTTCAAATTATGTAAAGCCACTTGGACATTCTTACGTGCAATCTGTTACGGCGCCTACGTGTGAAAATCAAGGATTTACAACCTACACGTGCGATTGTGGCGATACGTATATTTCGGATTACGTCTCTCCGATTGGACATATATATTCCAAGGAGATAATCCAACCCACGTGTACAACTCAAGGCTATACTGTCTATACGTGTAAGTGCGGTGATACATATGTTTCCGACATAGTCTCGGCGCTCGGACATACTTATTCGCAAAACAAGGTAGAACCTACGTGTACCGAAGAGGGATACACGGAATATATTTGTACTTGCGGCGACAGTTATATTTCCGATATAACCTCAGCTCTTGGACATACTTATTCGCAAAACAAGGTAGAACCTACGTGTACCGAAAAGGGATACACGGAATATATTTGTACTTGCGGCGACAGTTATATTTCCGATATAACCTCAGCTCTTGGACATGCTTATTCGAAAAACAAGGTAGAACCTACGTGTACCGAAGTGGGATACACGGAATATATTTGTACTTGCGGCGACAGTTATATTTCCGATATAACCTCAGCTCTCGGACATGCTTATTCTCAAAACAAGGTAGAACCTACGTGTACTGAAGTGGGATACACGGAATATATTTGTACTTGCGGCGACAGTTATATTTCCGACTATGTATTGGCATCCGGACACAGCTTTTATGTAGAAAAGCGTGTTTATGCGACTATCTCGCAAACAGGATATACCGATTTTGCATGCTCGTGCGGTGAAAAATACAGAGGAGACTATGTATTTTATACAGATATAATAAACGGCGCTTATTCCGGTAACACTCAAATTCTGGCAAAAGGTATAGATGTCTCCAAATGGCAGCATGATATGGATACAAGCGGCGCATATCTTCCCCTCGATTGGAACGCAATAAAGGGTGAAGGCGTTGAGTATGCTATTTTGAAAGCCGGATCTACCAAAGGCATCGATCCTGTTTTTGAGATGAATTATGCGGGCGCGCGCGAGGCAGGTCTTAACCTTGGAGTATATTACTATACCTATGCAACTACCGTCGAGGAAGTTGAGGCAGATGCCCGTAATCTTTTGAGCTATCTTAACGGCAAAAGCTTTGAATATCCGGTGTATTTTGACCTTGAAGATCCCTCTCAAGTGAACTTGGATAAAGAGCTTCTGATGCAGATATGCATAAGATTTTTTGAAATTATGCAAGAGCACGGATATTATGTTGCTCTCTACACCAATAACAATTGGCTGAACAATGTTCTTGATACCAAGTTCGTACTTGAAAATTTTGACGTGTGGTATGCAAGATATCCCAACAGTTTGGAGGGGTACTCGTTCAGCAGTGCCGAGCTTCCCGAATGGAATACGGAGCTTTACGGAGAAAATCTTGGAATGTGGCAGTTCACATCAAGCGGAGTGCTTGAGGCAATTCCAAATCATAATGTAGATATGAACGTATCCTATAAGGACTACCCCTCTATCATCAAATCATTTGGTCTTAACGGATATGTAAAAGAAATTTAAAGAAAAAGGCGGCTATGCCGCCTTTTTTAATGATGGTGATGATGAGCATGACTGTGTCCTGCATGGGATGAGTGAATATGGCACTCATATTCTTCACAATCCTCTCCTACGGATTCTGTTTCAATAGTCACGTGAAATATTCCATGCTCGGAAAGCTCTTCTCTTACCTGCTTCTTTATTCTGTGTGTATCAGCATTTGTAACTATGTGCAGAGTTGCGTAGATATGAAAGCCGTCTATCGAACGCACGTGTATATGATGAACATCAACCACTCCTTCAATTTCGCATAAGTGTTGCTTTATTTTTTCAACCGAAATGCCGCAAGGTGTTTTTTCAAGGAACAAATCAAGTACGCTTTTTAAATTTTTCAGAGAAGCAATAAGTATGAATGCTGCTACAATAACTGAGAGAATCGGATCTATTATGCGGATATCGGTAAGCTTCATTACAACAGCTCCGATAAGTACCGCTATCCAGCCGAGAATATCCTCTAGCATATGAAGATTTACGGCGCGCATGTTAAGTGATTCACCGTCTTTGGTAAATATTGCGGCGAGAAAATTTACACTAACGCCTACAGCGGCAAAAATTATCATGCCGTTATAGTTTATATCGTTGGGATTAAGCATACGCAATATTGCGTTGTAAATCACAATGCCCGAGCCGAGAAGCAGAATAAAGGTTGTAATAACGCTTCCGAGAACGGAATATCTCAGATATCCGTACGTATATTTTTCGTTGGGTTGTTTTTTGCTGATTTTTTCTAAAATAAATGAAAGACCTATGCTTATGCTGTCGCCGATATCGTGGATAGCATCGGACAGTATCGCCACGCTTCCCGTAAATATTCCGCCTACAAATTCAAATATTGAAAATGCAAAGTTCAGTATAAACGCCCAAAAAATATTTTTTTCACTTTTCATATTTACCTCGCTTGACAAATAAATATTTAACACGTATAATATATACGATACCGAACAATATGTTCAGTATAATTATATTATGCAAACATAAAAAATTCAACAATCAAATATCGGAGGATGTACGATACCGAACAAAAACGGAAATTTGTACGGAACTGTTTATGGATAGAAGGCAGAAAAAAACAAGAGACGCTATTTTTGGGGCTTTTGGTGAGCTACTAATGACAAATAAATACGAAAATATAACTGTTCAGGATATTATTGATCGCGCGGATGTGGGCAGATCTACATTTTACTCGCATTTTGAAACCAAAGATCATCTTCTGCGGGCTATGTGCGCTGATATATTCGAGCACATTTTTGAAAAAGCAACGTGCAGTTATGAAGGTTCGCATGATGATCTTGAGGGTGTTCTCTCTCACATTTTGTTTCATTTGAAGGAAAATAAAAAAAGGATATCCGGACTGCTCTGCTCCGATTCGGCAGATCTGTTTATGAGATATCTAAGTGAATATTTCAACAAGATTTTCAGCATGTATATATCGCAATTTCATGCAAACGTTCCCAGAGACTATCTTATCAATCACCTCACAGGCGCATTCGGTCAGACACTAAAGTGGTGGATACATGAAGGCATGGCAACATCACACACCGATATGGCGCGATACTTCATGTCGGTCATAGAAACACATTAAAAAACCGCAAGACAGAAAGTCTTGCGGTTTACTGTTTTAGTTATTCTGCTGTGCGGCTTTTCTTGCCTTCATCATTTCCTTCATGCGAAGCTCTGTATTGAGTATCTTCTTACGAAGTCTTATAGACTTGGGCGTTACCTCGATAAGCTCGTCGTCGGTAATAAACTCAATAGCCTCCTCAAGACTGAAAATAGTGGGAGGTGTGAGCAGGAGCTTTTCGTCCGCACCCGCACTTCTTATAGCCGTGAGGTGCTTTTCCTTGCAGGGATTTACGGCAATATCGTCATTCTTGGGGTTCTCACCGACAATCATTCCCTCGTATACGGGTGTTTGAGGACCTACAAAGAGGTTTCCTCTTTCTTGAGTGTTATACAGTCCGTAACGTGTTGTCACGCCTGCCTCAGATGCGATAAGTGCACCCGTAAATCTCATGATAATACCGCCGCGGTAAGGCTGGTAGCCATCAAAGAGTGTGTTAAGCACACCCTCGCCGTGTGTTGCGGAAAGGAATTCGGAGCGATAGCCGAAAAGACATCTTGACGGAATGAGGTACTCAACTCTCATGCGGCTTCCCATGGGATTCATTTCAATGAGGTCGCCCTTGCGTTGACCGAGCTTTTCTATTACAGAGCCAACGTATTCGGTGGGCACGTCAAGAGTTACTCTCTCCATAGGCTCGCACTTTACACCGTCAATTTCCTTTATGATTACCTTGGGGTTTGAGCAAGTAAGCTCATAGCCCTCGCGTCTCATATTCTCGATAAGGATAGAAAGGTGCATCTCTCCTCTGCCCGATACTATAAACTCGTCGGTTGTGTCACCGTCGCGCACGCGGAGAGAGACGTCCTTGAGAAGCTCGCGGTAAAGTCTCTCACGAAGCTGACGGGAGGTAACGAATTTTCCCTCCTTGCCTGCCAAGGGGCTGTCATTTACCGAGAAAGTCATCTCAACCGTAGGCTCGCTGACCTTAACAAATTCAAGAGGCTCAGGATTTGAGACCGCAGTTATCGTATCACCGATAGAGATGTCTCCTGCTCCCGAAAAGCAAACGATATCACCCATTTTTGCGCTCTCAACGGGCAAGCGTCCAAGTCCGTCTATCTGATAAAGAGACACGACTTTGGTCTTTATAGGCTTTTCATCGGGCTTGTGGAAGTTACATATTGCTACTTCCTGACCTACTTTAAGAGATCCGCGCTCGATACGTCCGATACCGATTCTGCCGACGTATTCATTGTAGTCGATAGAGGAAACGAGAAGCTGAAGGTCACCGTCAATATCACCCTCAGGCGCGGGTATATATTCAAGAATCTTCTCAAACAAAGGAACGAGATTTTCGCCGGGAATATCAGGGTCCTCAGATGCGGTTCCTTCTCTGCCCGAGCAATAAAGCATAGGAGAATCAAGCTGATCGTCGGATGCGCCAAGGTCGATAAGAAGCTCAAGTATCTCATCCTCGACCTCACCGAGACGCGCGTCGGGCTTGTCTATCTTATTGAAGCATACGATAACCTTGTGATTCAGCTCAAGCGCGCGCTTAAGCACGAATCTTGTCTGAGGCATAGGACCTTCTGCCGCATCAACCAGGAGAATTACGCCGTTTACCATTTTAAGCACTCGCTCAACCTCACCGCCGAAGTCAGCGTGGCCGGGGGTATCTACGATATTTATTTTTACGTCCTTGTAGTGAACTGCCGTGTTTTTTGCAAGAATGGTAATACCTCTCTCACGTTCTATGTCTCCCGAATCCATAACGCAGGTAACAGTCTCCTGATTTTCGCGGTATATGCCGCCCTGCTTCAAGAGTCCGTCAACGAGTGTTGTTTTTCCATGGTCAACGTGCGCTATTATCGCTACGTTTCTTAAATCTTCTCTTACCATACTTACCTCTGTATCTGAAAAATTTCCACTCATTATTATATCACAATTTTTTTCAATATTAAATCACAAAAATAACGATTATTTACATTTTTCGTCACGTGCGTTTGTGCATTTTGACATTATATGATTTTGATGTTGACCTTGTGAGGCAAATATGGTATAATTTAACTGTCAACAAACGACCGTAGATGCACGTAGATCCATCCGCTTCGGTCGGGATGGCAAAACAAGAAAAGGAACAAACTTATATGATAAAGGCTTTGATATTTGATCTTGACGGCACAGTTGCCGACACTATATATGCGATAAATGAGGGTATAAACCTTATGCTTGAAGAACTCGGGTATGCCCCTATTGGTTATGACGATGTTCTCTCATTTGTAAATTTCGGCGCTCGAGGCTACGTTGAAGGCGCGATCCCCTCCGATGCACCGCACGATGACGAATATATTGACCGCGCGCTTGATATATACAATCAAAAATACGCGCAGACCTACATGCACACAAACAAGTGCTACGACGGAATTCCCGAGGCACTTGAAAGGCTTGCTCCTCATTTTCGCATGGGAATGCTCTCGAACAAGCAGGACGAGTTTGTCTTAAAGCTTGTAGATCAGCTCTTCCGTCCGGGACTTTTCGAGATAGCACATGGCGTCCGCGACGGCATTCCCCCGAAGCCCGACACAGCTGCTCCCTTTGAGTTTGCAAAGTACTTCGGACTTCGCCCCGATGAGATAGCCTTTGTGGGTGACAGCGATATCGACGTGCTTACAGCACTTAACGCAGGCATGGTTGCGGTTGACGTATCGTGGGGATACAGAGATGAGGAGACGCTCAGGAAGGTCGGGGCGCAGTATATAGCGCATACGCCCGATGAGCTTGTAGAGATTCTGATAAAGCTTGGCGAGAAAGAATAAAAAGAAAACGGCACGATAGCGTGCACATTAAGCGGTAAAATTGAATTTAGCCATCATTTTTTGAAGTGGTGGCTTTCGCGGAGGAATGACACGCAAGAGCCTTCCTCTGGGAGGAAGGGGGACCACGAAGTGGTGGAAGGAGCCCGCGTAACTTTTAGTTTTAACGGATTTTATTGTCACGCGCTCTCCCTTAGTCGCCTACGGCGCCAGCTCCCTCCCGGAGGGAGCCTTTCATATGTTCCTGCCGATAAAAAACACCACCAAAGAAAATCCTTGGTGGTGTTCGTGTTTTCTCCGCTAAAAATGCAGCGCAGATAACGTCCCGTTTTTTTAATTATTTAAGCATCTCAAGCACAGCCTCAAGAGGTCTGTAGCCTACTGCCTTGTCAGCAAGCTTGCCGTCCTTGAGAAGCACGAGTGTGGGGATGCTGTGGATATCGTATGCATTTGCTATCGCGCCTTCCTCGTCAACGTCCACCTTACAAACTACGACGTCATCTCTTGTATTCGCAATTTCCTCAACTATTGGAGCCATCATCTTACAGGGACCGCACCACGTAGCGTAAAAGTCGATAAGCACGGGCTTTTGGCTGTTCAATGCTACCTCGTTGAAATTGTTAACGGTTAAATTTATAATTGCCATAATATTTCCTTTCTTATTTTTTCTTGTAATAAAGCATGCAGTGACAGTATCCCTCAAAATCGGGATCCTTTATCTGCTCCTTGAATTCTTTACACATGCACTTGTATTCTTCAAGTCTTTCGCGTCTGCAGGGGCAGTATCCGCCTGTTCGTTCAAGACCTTTTCTTATAGTTTCTACTATTTCCCTGTCGGGATTTTCAATAATTTTCATTGTTCTCTCCTTGAGATATAATTTAGATGCATTTTACGGCTTGCATATACCGCAAGTGTTTGCGTCCGGATATTCTTCCATAAGCTCTTCCAAAGTTCCGTAGTAGTATATTCGGTTTTCTTCCTTCAACTTTGATGCGCTGCTGCATGTGGTCTTGTGGACCTTGAAGTTACCTTTGTTGATTATATACGTGACGTCTGCAAGACTAAACTCAAACTCACCCGTTGAGTAATCAATATCATAATGTGATTGAACGTTGTGGATATAAACATTAAAGCAAATTCCTTCACCCTCATCCTCAACAGAATAAGCCTCAATCAAGACACCGCTGCAAAGAAGATTATTTCCTTCAAATACAGGAGTTACTCGGTACATAACGTGATTGCCCGTCTCTTTGATATAGTCGGCTATCATGTTTTCAAATTCGAGCATAGCCCTGTTAAGTTCTTTTGTTCCGGTCACAAGATTCTGCTTGTTTGCATTCTCTCCCGCAAGTTGCCATCCTATAAGGTGACAGCGGTCATAAATCGTTCCGGACTGCCAACCGGTAGGAGTAATATGTCCTATATTTCCCCTGTCATCGGTGGGCATAAGATCTTTTCCGAGGCATGCCACAGTTATGCCGCATCTGCCGAGATCATCAAGAGGAGAGTAATACTCATAAGACTCGGAGACTATCTGATTCTGAGTAAAGAACGGAACTCCGTCATTTACATCGACGTATGCAGAGCCGTCATGCTGCGGGGCTGTAAAGCTCGGCATAGTGAGCGCAGGGTTCTCTATGGGGATAATATCGGGAGTTTCGCTGGGCTTTTCCGAGGGTGCTTCCGTAGATTTATCTGTAGGGGCTTCTGTGGGAGTGTCTGTAGGAGATTCTGTGGGAGTGTCGGTAGGCACTTCTGTGGGAAGTTCCGTGGGATCTTCCGTGGGTTTTGATGTAGGCGCCTCTGTGGGCTTTTCTGTCGGTTTTTCCGTAGGGACTTTCGTTGGTATATCGGTAGGCGTTTCTGTAACGTGATCCGTTGAAGTTTCCGTTTCGGATGGCGTGGCTTTAGACGCGTCACCTTCATCTGTGCATGAAATTGCGGATAATGCAATAATAAGCGCAAATATGAGGGCTAATATACGCAGCATGTTTTTATTTTTCATGATTTATCCCCTTTAATTATTTCAAAAAGCCGTTAATGATCTCTTCTTCCGCTTGTTTTTCATCAAGACCGAGTGTCATGAGCTTTATAAGCTGTTCTCCTGCGATCTTTCCTATCGCCGCCTCGTGAATAAGCGACGCTTCAATGTGGTTTGCTTCTATTTCGGGAACAGCCTTAACGCTTGCGCTGTCCATTATAATGGCATCGCACTCGGTATGTCCGTTGCATCTGGCATTTCCCTTTATGTTGGATATGAAGAGCTGCTTGGAGTTGTCCTTTGCGACAGAACGGGATACAACATGCGTTCCGCATCCTTCTCCGTTGAGTTCGACCTCAAATTCCGTACGGGCATACTGCTCGCCGTGTGTCATGAGCTTTTCATATACAACAAGAGTTGAATCCTTGTCAAGCACGGCAACAGTTTTTCTATCGGTGGAATCCACTCCCTTAATCTGCGCCGTTTCCATCTCCATGTATGCGCCTTCCGCAAGATATATCTGCGTTGTGGGGTTCATTACGTTTCGTCCGTTACCGTCTCCCTCGCCGTAGTGCTTTTCCACGTACTTTATCTTGGCATTTTTTGCAACGTAAAACGTGTGTATTCCGCTATGCTCGCTCATTTCCGTGCCGCAGTTGTGTATTCCGCAACCCGCAACAATGACAACGTCTGCATCCTCGCCGATATAAAAATCGTTAAATACAGTCTCGGTTATGCCGGTCTCGGAAAGAATTACGGGAATGTGCATGCTTTCATTTTTTGTGCCTGCCGCAATATGAATATCTATTCCGGGCTTTTCCTTTTTCTTTTCGATCGTGATATTCGCGCTGGACTGCTTTCCAACCAACTCACCGTTTACGCGGAGTGAATACGCGCCGTCGGGCACCTTGTGAAGCCCTGCTATGTTTTCAAGAAGATCTTTTTCCATCTTGCTGAGTGTTTTCTGTGCCATCAGTCCTCACCTCCCGCTGTATATCTGCATCCTGCGCTTGCACTGAGAAGTTCGGGAAGTATCTCTTCTTTCGTGCCGTAAGCAGCTACTTTGCCGTTTGCAATTACCACTATCTTATCAGCTATGTCAAGTATTCTTTCCTGGTGCGAGATTATAAGTATATTTCCCTGTGTTTTTTCATGCATCTTCTCAAACACTTTGATAAGATTATTAAAGCTCCACAGGTCAATACCCGCCTCAGGCTCGTCAAACACAGAGAACTTTGTACCGCGCGCGTTTATCATAGCTATCTCTATTCTCTTCAGCTCGCCGCCCGAAAGAGATGCGTTTACCTCACGGTTAATGTATTCCTTAGCGCAAAGCCCCACCTCAGAGAGATAAGAACATGCCTCGGATATGGATATCTTCTTGCCCGCCGCAAGAGATATAAGATCTTTAACGGTAATTCCTTTAAATCTCACAGGTTGCTGGAACGCAAAGGAAATGCCCGCGCGAGAGCGCTCGGTTATGTTCATATTCGTTATATCTACGCCGTCAAGTATGATCTGACCGCAGTCGGGAGTAATTATTCCCGCAATAAGCTTTGCAAGCGTTGACTTTCCGCTTCCGTTAGGGCCTGTCACGGCAACAAAACGCTCGTTTATGGTCAAGCTTACATCGTCAAGAATACGGTTTTGCTTTCCTGTTTCGGGATCTGTTACCGTATATGACAAATTTTTAATTTCAAGCATTTTATATAAACCTTTCTAAAATAAACTCTCTTATTATTTTATCATAAAATGTAAGTTTATTCAATAGATATTTGAAAAAAATAGAGGCATTGGAGAAGAATTTGTTCTCCCGTGCCCCTATTTGTTATATTTTGGAATTATCAATATATCTGCAAGCGGCAAGTGCGGCCGTAGCGCCGTCTCCGCACGCCGTTGCAATTTGTCTTATGTTCTTTGTTCTGCAGTCACCTGCCACAAAAAGTCCGTCTGTTCTGGTAATGCAATTTTCATCCGAAACAACATATCCGCGCTCAGAAAGATCAACGAGATTTGCATATTGTTCGTTTTCGGGAACCTGACCGATAGCCACGAAAATTCCGTCAACGTCAAGTCTTTGCTTTTCTCCTGTGGCAACCTTCTTGATTATTATGCCGCCAAACTCATCCTCTGCATAAATGCTGTCAACGACTGTACCGGTTATGAATTCAACGTTATTCTTTTTTGCGAGTGAAGAAACAAGTCTTTCTTCACCTGTCATATAATCAAGATTCTGTACCACGTAGACCTTAGAGCATCCGTCTGACAGCATCATAGCTTCAACCAACGCTGAGTTTCCACCGCCAATTACGGCAACTTCCTTGCCGTTGTAGAATGCGCCGTCACAGACTGCGCAAAAGGAAATTCCGTTGCCTATGAATTCTTCCTCCCTATCAAGCCCAAGGTGTCTGTGCTTGGAGCCGGTAGCAAGGATGACCGTGTGCGAAAGATACTGTCCGTCATCACAGGAAACGTAGAAAATTCCGTTCTCCTGATGGATACCCGTAACCTCTGCCATCTCTATTTCCGCGCCCATGGAAAGCGCTTGCTCTACCATTCTTTCGGCAAGCTCATTACCGCTTATCTGTGAAAACGCGGGAAAATTCTCTATTTTGGGAGAAAAGGTCATCTGTCCGCCAAAGGTTGCTTTTTCAATAACAAGAACACTTTTATCTGCTCTGCGGGCATAGACCGCCGCGGTAAGTCCCGCGGGGCCTGCGCCTACGATTATTACGTCATACATTCAGATACCCTCCGATTTCAGAGTATCAGTTGTTCTGAGAATCAATGAATTTCCTGATGTTGGAAAGATTTACTGCCTTTTCGACCTCAACACCGTTTACGGTAACAACAAGCGTGGGAGCCTGCTTTATTCCATATTTAGCTACGAGAACTTCATTTTCTTCTGCATAAACCTTTTCGTATGCAATTCCCGCCTTGTCAAGGAATACGCCTGCCATCTTACAGTTGGGGCACGTCTTTGTAGCAAAGAGATAGATCTTTGTTCCTTCCTCGGAATCACACGCGCACGCTTCCTCAACAATAGGCATTGCAATAGTTCTTACTCCGCCCGAGCCGATGTTTATTTCGGGATGAAGCTCTGTGGAACGTTCAATGTTATATGTGCGTCTTTCCTTGAATTCCTGAGACTTACCGTCATTCCAAGCCTGAACGGGTCTGTAGTAGCCTGTTATTCTGCTGTAAACCTCAGTGGTCTTTCCGCAGTGAGGACACTTGTATACCTCACCGGAAAGATAACCGTGCTCGGTACAAATGCTGTATGTAGGCGACAGCGTGTAATAAGGCAGTCTGTAGTTTTCAGCGATCTTACGGATAAGAGTTGCAGCAGCCTTCCAGTTGGGAAGCTTTTCACCGAGGAATGCATGGAATACCGTTCCTGATGTGTAGAGTGTCTGCATCTCATCCTGAATATCAAGAGCTGCGAAGATATCCTCGGTAAAGCTTACGGGAAGATGAGAAGAGTTCGTATAGTAGGGGCTGTTACCCTTCTCGGTTGCCGTAATTATATCGGGATACTTCTTAAGGTCATGCTTTGCGAATCTGAAAGAAGTGGATTCAGCAGGTGTTGCCTCAAGGTTGTAAAGGTCGCCGTAAGCCTCCTGATAGTCGGAAAGTCTCTCTCTCATGTGGTTGAGAACATTCTTGGAGAATTCCTGAGTTTCCTTCTGAGTCATGTCAGCGCGGAGCCACTTTGCGTTGAGACCTGCCTCGTTCATACCAACAAGACCGATGGTCGAGAAGTGATTATTGAACGTGCCGAGATATCTCTTTGTATAGGGATAAAGTCCCTCGTTAAGAAGCTTTGTGATAACCGTTCTCTTCATCTTGAGAGAACGCGCGGAGATGTCCATGAGCTTATCAAGTCTCTTGTAGAACTCTTCTTCTGTCTCAGAGAGATATGCGATTCTGGGCATGTTGATGGTAACTACGCCGACAGAACCCGTGGATTCTCCCGAACCGAAGTAACCGCCAGACTTCTTACGAAGCTCACGGAGGTCAAGACGGAGACGGCAGCACATAGAACGAACGTCAGAGGGCTCCATATCCGAATTGATGTAGTTGGAGAAATAAGGAGTGCCGTACTTTGCGGTCATTTCAAAGAGAAGCTTGTTATTCTCTGTCTCAGACCAGTCAAAGTCACGTGTAATGGAATACGTAGGAATAGGATACTGGAATCCACGGCCGTTTGCGTCACCCTCGATCATGATCTCGATGAACGCCTTGTTGACCATATCCATTTCAGCCTTACAGTCCTTATACTTGAAGTCCATTTCCTTACCGCCAACTATACAGTTGAACTCTGCAAGGTCATTCGGAACTGTCCAGTCAAGAGTGATATTCGTAAAGGGAGACTGTGTTCCCCAACGAGAAGGTGTATTTACACCGTAGATAAAGGACTGAATGCACTGTTTAACTTCTTTATAAGAAAGGTTATCTACCTTAACAAAGGGAGCAAGATATGTATCAAATGAGGAGAATGCCTGAGCGCCTGCCCACTCGTTCTGCATGATGCCGAGGAAGTTTACCATCTGGTTGCAGAGTGTGGAAAGGTGTGCCGCGGGAGCAGATGTGATCTTACCTACAACACCGCCGAGACCTTCCTGAATGAGCTGTTTGAGGGACCAACCTGCACAGTAGCCCGTGAGCATGGAAAGGTCGTGAATATGTATGTCCGCATTTCTGTGAGCGTTTGCTATCTCATCGTCATATACTTCGGAGAGCCAGTAGTTAGCTGTGATCGCTCCGGAGTTTGAAAGAATAAGTCCTCCGACAGAGTAAGTCACAGTAGAGTTTTCCTTTACTCTCCAGTCAAGCTCCTTGAGGTATCCGTTAACTACCTCTTTATAGTCAAGAGCTGTGCTCTTAAGATTTCTTATCTTCTCTCTCTGACGGCGATAAAGAATATATGCCTTTGCAACATCAGCATAGCCCGCCTGAACAAGAACGGATTCTACACTGTCCTGAATATCCTCAACGGTTATAAGTGAATTCTTTATCTTGGGCTCAAAGTCCGCGGTTACCTTGAGTGCCAAGAAATCGATAATTTCTTGATTAAACTGCT
Organism: Oscillospiraceae bacterium; assembly: GCA_015063545.1. GTDB lineage: Bacteria > Bacillota > Clostridia > Oscillospirales > CAG-272 > SVTX01. Next base: position 22,639 of record SVTX01000002.1, read on the forward strand.
TTTCCTGCGCCTCAAATGCCATCTTGATAGCATCGGCGATCTTACCAATGGTAAAGTCAACGACCTTACCGTCTCTCTTTTGTACCTGATACATAGGTGCTCTCCTTTTCTCTGTTGATTTTATAAAATTTTTACTTTCAAAATGTGACAAATTTCGCCGCAAAGTGTCTATAGCGGCAGAAATACGGCGCATAGTTACCCCATAGCGCCGTATTTTGATTATACTATATATTGTGTTGCTTGTCAATACCCAAACACAAGATATTGTGTTTTTGGTAAAAAATAGGCATATTCTACAGTTTTATATACCTCTTAATTGTGCATTTGGAACGAAAGACTTTAACGTGCTAAGAAATTCTCTCATTTCTTCATCCGAAAATGCATCCATACCCCTTCCGATTATGTCGGAGGAGCTGACAAATTTTTGAAGAAAATATTTTTCATTACCCGCAAGCCACTCTCCGATGCGAACAAAATCATCCGCCTCATGCAAGGGATCTACGACCGTAGTACGAAATTCAAAATCAATTGCGCCGGACATCAGAAACGCCGCGCTTTCTTCTATATTTGATATATCGTAACCGTCATCAAGACCGCACGTCAAAGTATATTTTTCACGACTGTTTTTGATATCCATAGCTACATAGTCTATAAGCCCCTCATCAACAAGATGCTTAAGAATTTCCGGGCGACTTCCGTTTGTATCAAGCTTTACTGCAAATCCAAGTTTTTTTACGCTGCGTATAAAGTCTTCAAGTCCCGGCATCAGAGTCGGCTCACCGCCGCTGATACACACACCCTCAAGTATTCCCTGCCTTGTTTTTAAGTATCCTAAAATTTCTTCCGTCGAATAATACTCTGCCTCATTTGGAGCAAGCACCAAGGAAGCATTATGGCAAAATGGGCATCTGAAATTGCATCCTACCGTAAAAAGCGTACATGCCACTTTCCCGGGAAAATCCAATAAGGTAAGCTTCTGGATTCCTCCTATAACAAATGTTTTCATTTTATCTCCACGTCAAATATAATTTCTTTGTACGGCAATAACTTTTCCCAAAATAAGCAGTTCATCAAAAAACATGGGCTGCATAGAAGGGTTTTCCGGCTGAAGTCTGTAATGACCGTTTTCTCTGAAAAATCTTTTTACGGTAGCTTCGTCCTCAATGAGAGCCACGACTATTTCTCCGCTTTCGGCATAGCAAGTCTTTTCTGCGATTATTATATCTCCGTCAAGAATGCCCGCGCCGATCATGCTTTCTCCCTTGACTCGCAACGCAAATAGATTCTCGGAAGCGATATTTCCCGCATATCCTACATAACCTTCTCTATTTTCTTCTGCAAGTATAGGCTCGCCTGCGGTAATAACCCCCAAAAGAGGAACTGCACAAATCTTAGGCATTTCTCCTACAATTTTGACAGCTCGGCTTTTTCCGTCTTCTTTGGTTATATATCCAAGAAGATCCAATCTGTTGAGATACATGTGAACTGTAGAGGTGCTCTTATATCCAAGGTCGCGGCAAATATCTCTGACAGAGGGTGCATATCCGTTTTTCTGCATTGATCTTACTATGTAATCGTATATTTTCTGTTCTTTTGGTTTAAGCTTTTCCATGTAGATACCCCTATTTTGTAATTTATAGAACTATTGTACCATATTTTTTTAATTTTGTCTTTGGTTATTCGACAATTTTTTTGTAAATTTTATTTTACGAAGTTAAAAAAATCCTATTTTTTTACTTCAATATGTAAAATATTAACATTCTGCAACTTTTAAAAAATTTACCTTGCAAAATATGAAAAAATATAGTACAATATATAATAGCGAAGAATTTAGAAAAATCGCATGTTTTACGTTAAAAATTTCTTATCATAAAAGGAGAAAAAGACTATGACACCCACAAACAACAAGTTTGTTCTTGATTGGATCAAGGAAATGGCTGACATGACCTGCCCCGATAAGATCGTATGGATCGACGGTACAGACGAGCAGGCAGAGGCTCTCCGTGCAGAGGCTTGCTCCACGGGCGAGATGATAAAGCTCAACGAAGAGCTTCTTCCCAACTGCTACCTTCACAGAACCGCAGTTAACGACGTTGCTCGTGTTGAGGGCAGAACCTTTATCTGCACGTCCAAGAAGGAAGACGCCGGAAACATCAACAACTGGATGGATCCCCAGGAGTGCTACGCAAAGCTTTCAAAGCTCTATGCAGGCTCTATGAAAGGCAGAACGATGTACGTTATTCCCTATTCTATGAGTATCGTTGGCTCACCCTTTGCAAAATACGGAATTGAGCTTACAGACTCCATCTACGTCGTTCTTAACATGCTTATCATGACTCGCGTTGGAAACAACGTGCTTGAAGCCCTCGGCGATAGCGGCGACTTTATCAAGGGCCTCCACGCAAGAGCAGATATCGATGAAGAAAACCGTTATATATGTCACTTCCCCGAAGACAATACCATTTGGTCTGTTAACTCCGGATACGGCGGAAACGTTCTTCTCGGTAAGAAGTGCTTTGCTCTCCGTATAGCTTCCTACCTCGGACGCAAGGAAGGATGGATGGCTGAACACATGCTTATCCTCGGTGTTGAATATCCCAACGGCGAGACAAAGTACGTTTGCGCGGCATTCCCCTCTGCTTGCGGTAAGACCAACCTCGCAATGCTTATTCCCCCCGAGTATTACTCAAAGCAGGGCTACAAGGTATGGTGCGTAGGTGACGATATTGCATGGCTCCGCGTAGGCGAGGACGGCAGACTTTGGGCTGTTAACCCCGAAAACGGATTCTTCGGCGTTGCTCCCGGTACAAACGAGAAGTCTAACCCCAATGCTCTCCACACATGTCTTAAGGACACTATCTTTACAAACGTAGTTCACAACACAGAAAATAATACAGTATGGTGGGAAGGTCTCGACAACAATCCTCCCACACCCGGTAATGCTATTGACTGGAAGGGCAATCCTTGGGACTGCACCAAGTACAATAAGAAGGATAAGTCCACATGCGGTGCTCATCCCAACTCCCGTTTCACTGCTCTTGCAAAGAACTGTCCATGCATCTCCTCAGAGTTCAACAATCCCGCAGGCGTTCCTATCTCCGCTATCGTATTTGGTGGACGTAGAGCAAAGACAGCTCCCCTTGTATATCAGTCAACATCCTGGCAGAACGGCGCATTCGTCGGCTCTATCATGGCTTCCGAAACAACTGCAGCTGCAGCAGGCGCTGTCGGTGTAGTTCGTCGTGATCCCATGGCTATGAGACCTTTCGTTGGCTACGATATGGGTGACTACTGGGCACACTGGCTCAAGATGGGTACACTTATTCCCCACGCTCCCAAGATCTTCCACGTTAACTGGTTCCGTACCGACGACGAAGGCAACTTCATCTGGCCCGGTTTCGGTGATAACATGAGAGTTCTTATGTGGATACTCGCTCGTTGCGAAGGCAAGGTTGATGCAGAGATCACTCCCATCGGTTACATTCCTAAGGCTGAGGACATTTGCATTGAAGGTCTTGAGGACGTAACTCTTGACACCATCAAAGAGCTTCTCACAGTCGATAAAGCATCCTGGCTTGAGGACGTTGAGAACATCAAGGCATTCTACGCGCAGGTTGGCGATCGCGTTCCCCAGACTATGTACGATGAGCTTGCAGCACTTGAGGCAAGACTTAAGGCGTAATTTGATTTGATAGAATAGAATACGGGGGAAGGAAAACTTCTTAAAAGAGTTTTTCCTTCCCCCGTACACCTATCCTTTCAAGAACTTTCACAAATATGAGAATAACCCCACTGAATTCTTGCAGTGGGGTTATATATTTTATCTTTTATTTTCAAAAAAATCTGAAAGAATATCCCTGCACTCCTCCGCCATTACACCCGAAACTATATCGGGTTTATGGTTCAAGGGGTAGCTGTTAAGGTTTATCACGCTTCCGCACGCACCTGCCTTTGCATCCTTTGCGCCAAAAACAATTCGTTTTATTCTCGAATTTATGATCGCTCCCATACACATAGGGCAAGGTTCAAGCGTTACGTAAATCTCACAGTCTTCAAGTCGCCACGTATTAAGCTTATCACATGCTTGTCTTATTGCAATAATTTCCGCATGTCCTGTCGCGTCGTGACTTTCTTCCCTGTTGTTTCTGCCTTCGGCAATTATCTCGCCGTTTTTTACTATTACCGCGCCCACGGGAACCTCCCCCGCGTCAGAAGCAGTATGCGCCAGGCAAAGCGCGCTTTTCATATATTTTTCGTAACTCATAATCTTATAACAGGAACAACATCACTGCGGATGCTCCGCTTACTGCAACAAAAACTATCATGGTAGGCGTAAAGAAACCTTTTACGGCATAGCCCTTTGACAGCGGCTTATCCGTTTGATACATCCATTCTCCGTCATTAAGATGCTTCATACCATACTTTGCAAAATAATATATAGTTGCCGCAAGTCCGATGAGCAATATAGCAAGCTCAATCGCGGCAATAATGAAAGTCGCACGAGCTTCGGACTGTGTGTATTGAATTGCGCTGAATATCACGTTAGAAAGATTATTTACGAAGTGTAATATTATACATCCCCAGATAGATCCCGATTCCAATGCCATATATGCCAAGAACATTCCAAGTATAAACGTATAGAATATCTGCGCAGGGTTCTGATGCATCAACGCAAACAACAATGCAGATATAATCATAGCTTTAAATCTTCCAAAGCGTGTAAGGCGGTCAAGTATGAGGCCTCTGAAAAGCAATTCCTCACAAAACGCCGGAACTATTGCTATTTTGATGATATCAAGTATAAAATGGTATATTTGATAACCGTTGGGATACTCCTCTACCATAAGTCCCGACAAGTCCACTCCTGCCAATGACATCAAAATAGAATTGATGTATGCCGCAACAAAATTCAATGCCAGACCGGAAAAAATAAGCAACGGAAGCTTGCTTGAAAACTTGAGCCTACATGGCATCTGGCGAAATGAATACTTTTTGTCAAACTTTTTATACAGAAGCATGGGAACAAAAAACATAGCAAAATATACGACACAGTAAATTATCTGGTAGGATATATCGTATGCTTTTTCGCTTTGAAACCAAGATTTTGCGGTCTCAAGAAAAACCAATATAAGTGAGAATGCCGTAGATGCGCCCAAAAAGAACAGCATCACGGTGCCTATCCTCATATTTTGTTTTTTATATTCGGCGTTGTAATTCTCCATATTTTTTTCCTTTAACGAGTTATTTTTACCTATAGTACTACTATATCAAAAATTTATGAATTTTTCAATAGTTTTCTCTTTTTTTAGGAAAAAAACATATTACTTACGGTAATATCAGATGGTTGCGTGATACTGCTCTACTTCAAGGATGGTCTCTCCGTCTACCTGCAAAGCGCGAGGCTCATCAAATATAACAGTTATATCCCTTCCCTTATGTACAGTTACCTGTTTTTCATGTTTTACATGCGCGCCCTTAAATATACCGGGGAATATCATGAGTGTCTTTAACTTTCCGCTTCCGTGGAATACCATGAGCGAAAGCTCACCGGAGCCTCTTTTCTGTTCGGGCGCAGGGATCATTCCGCCACCGTAGTATTTTCCGTTCATACAGGGGGCTATCCACACCTTCTTATAATTATATTCTATGCCATCGACAATAACCTTAGCATTAACAGGCTTATAATGGAAAAGCAAGCCTTTGATCGCTATGCTTGTATAATTTACAGACTTTCCTTCTGCGTGGAGCTTGTCTCCGACTTCGCAACAATATCCGTCGATCCCGTAACCTACGCCGTTGATAAATTTATACGTATTGCCTTTAACGGTCACACTGGGAGTATTTTCAAGGTATTCGGTAATCAGTATGGGTTCTTTTGTCTCACTCTCCGGCTTTACTTCAGCATAAAAATCATTTCCTGTGCCCGAGGGATAGTAATATATGGGGCATTTTTTTGATACGTCATATGTATCGTTGACAAATCTATTCAGTGTGCCGTCGCCACCGAATATTATGATTTCATCATCTTCGTTAATACCTTCGAAAAAATCTGCATAGCTGCTGATTTCGGTAATATCCATGATTTCGTAAGATTCGGCTTGGTCAGATAAATAACTTGCGGCCAAGGTTTTACCCGCACCACCGCCGGAGTATGGGTTGTAAAGAACAAATTTCATATAAATGTCTCCTTTTTACTTTAATGTCCGTAAAAACAAATTGCACCTTATATACGATTATACCTAATAATGTAAACTGAATTTTAAGTAGAAAAAGCGCGCACAAAATTGCGCGCGCTTTTTATTATTTACTATTTATTATTTACCGCTTGTGAGCTTTTCGATTTCAGCTGCGAAGTCTTCCTGCTTCTTCTCGATACCCTCGCCCTTTTCAAAACGAACAAAGGATGCGATAGCGATCTTACCGCCCATAGCCTTAGCTGTGTTAGCAACATACTTAGCAACAGTCTCGTGATCCTCAGCCTTAACGTACTCCATGTCAACAAGACAGTTGTTCTCGTAGAACTTGCCAAGCTTACCCATAACGATACCGTCAAGAACCTTTTCGGGCTTGCCTGCCATCTTAGGATCGTTTGCGAGCTGAGCCTTGATGATGTTCTTCTCGTTCTCAACTACTTCTGCGGGAACGGAGTTTCTGTCAAGGTAAGGAGTGGGATATGCGCCAACCTGAAGAGCTATGTTCTTTGCGAACTCTGCAAAACCGTCATTGTCTGCGCAGTCGGTGTCGAACTTAACAATAACACCGATAGAGCCCATACCGTGAATATATGTGCTTGTAACGCCCTCTACAACAGCGAAACGGCGGATAGTAATCTTCTCACCGATCTGGAAAATGAGTTCCTTAAGCTTTGCATCAACAGTTGTTCCCTCATAGTCGGAAGCAAGAAGAGCCTCAACGTCTGCAGGATTTGTGTCGATAATGCACTTAAGAAGGTTCTTTACGAACACCTTGAATGTTTCGTTCTTTGCAACGAAGTCTGTCTCTGTGTTAACCTCAACGATAGCGGTCTTTGCGCCGTTCGTAAGAACGTCAACGATACCGTCTGCCGCGATTCTTGTAGCCATCTTGGACTCTGCCTTCAGCTCACCCTTCTCACGAAGGATCGTTATTGCCTTATCTACGTCGCCGTCTGCCTCAACAAGTGCCTTCTTGCACTCCATCATACCGATACCGGTCTTTGCTCTGAGGGCAGCTACGTCCTTTGCTGTAATCTGTGCCATTTTTTTATCCTCGCTTATTCAAATATTTTTTAAAATTATGCGTTTTCTGCATCCTCAGCAACCTCAGCCTCGGTCTTTTCAGCCTCAGCAACTACTGTCTGCTCGCCCTGCTTACCTTCAATAACCGCGTCAGCGATTACAGAGGAGATGAGCTTGATTGCGCGGATAGCGTCATCGTTACCGGGAATTACGTAGTCAGCGTCATCGGGATCACAGTTTGTATCAACGATAGCGATTACGGGAATACCAAGCTTCTTTGCCTCAAGAACTGCGTTTCTTTCCTTGCGGGGGTCAACGATGAATATAGCATCGGGAAGTCTTTCCATTGTCTTGATACCGCCAAGGTTCTTCTCAAGGTCGAAGATCTCCTTCTGGAGAGCAGCTACTTCCTTCTTGGGAAGCATGTCGAATGTGCCATCCTCAGCCATCTTGTTAAGGCTGTTGAGACGAGCGATGGATCTCTTGATGGTCTTGAAGTTTGTCATCATACCGCCGGGCCAACGAACGTTTACGTAGTACATGCCGCAACGAGTAGCTTCTTCCTTGATAGCCTCTGCAGCCTGCTTCTTTGTACCAACGAAAAGAATGTTTCCGTTCTCAGCAGCGAGTTCGCGAACGAACATGTAAGCTTCTTCAAACTTCTTTGCAGTCTTCTGAAGGTCGATGATGTAGATGCCGTTTCTCTCTGTGAAGATGTATTCCTGCATCTTAGGATTCCATCTTCTTGTGTGATGTCCGAAATGGACGCCTGCTTCAAGCAGCTGTTTGATTGAAATAATAGACATTTTTATGTCCTCCTTCGGTTTTTTCCACCACAGAGGCTGTGCGTCATAATCCTTATCGCCGTTGACAAGGACACCGATTCCGCTTTCTGCATCTGTGTGTGTATTGTTTTATTAGTCTGTGCTTTGCACAGCCTTGTGTATTATACCATATACCCTTTTTTTATGCAATATTTTTTGTCAATGTTTACAATTTATTTACAATATTTTTGGCATTTTTTACTTAAAAAAGGCATCTTATCTCTTTTTTCTTGATTTTTTACTGTCACATGAGTAACATTCACTGCCTGCAAGCTTTACAAGAATAGCGTCCTCCCCTACACATTCTATCTTATCCCATTTGATAACGATATCATTACGACCTCCAAACCATGCAAATCCCTCGCATCTTGAAACCACGATAGAAAGTATCTGACCGCAATCAAGATCAATTTCGTATTCCGTAGGATAGCCTATTTTTTCACCGTTGCATATATTTACGACCTCAAGTTCACTCAAATCTCTTGTACTGATTTTTCGCATAACAAAACCTCGCCTTCGCATTTTTTAGAAATTATATGCGGTGACGAGGTTTTTTATTATTTTTTCAAATTTACTTTTGCGCTGATCTTGTGCGAAATCTTGCTGTATATGACTTCAACCGTCAGGTTTATCAGACAGAATATCGGTACAAGTATAAGCGATATAAAATTGAACTTTCCACCGTAGAATTCGCTCAATATATTATTGGGTATCCTCAAAAGTCTGATATATTCACCCTCAAATATAATGTCTGTAAGATAAAGCAATACGCATGCCGCAAAAATCGCAAACACAACGGCACTGAATATGATCAACAAGAGATTGCGCGCGCGACTTTTTCGATTTTTTCGCGAGTATTCCCGGCTTACCGTAAATACTTCGAGCGCAAAAACAATGTATGCTCCCATAAAACTCGCAAACGCGATGCCGTCTCTCTGCAATATTCCGAAAATCAAAAGCAAAACGACCGCTACGGAATATATTGCCACCGATATAGCGCGCGCTATCATGTGCGGCAAACTTTTTGTTATAATAATGCCCGGCATGGCAACGTACGAGCGCTTGTTTTTTCTGAGCATGTCCTTGCTTGGACAGTTATTTGAGAAAACAACTATTCCCACAACGGTTGCAAATAAATATAAGGTAAGTATCTGCGGCGAAGTGATCATAACGATTCCCGTAACCATCGAAAAAAGCACAAGAGCAAGTATTATGCTGGTTTGCATCACAAAATACTTAAGGAAATACGCGAGATTTATGTATCCTGTACACGAAGCATCAGCGGCTTCAAGCACCTGATGCAGTCCGCCGTGAACATCCTTGGTTCTGTCCACAAGAACGTCAGATGCAATCCTACCTCGCTGAGAAGCAAGGTGCGATGTATCTGTACCCTGTTCGGGAAATTTTTCATAATAAGATTCCATATACTCGCGAGATGCATAATCTATACAGTTACAAGTAACAGAGACATCTGCTTGCATCAAAATCCCATTGAATGCATCGTCAACTCCGTATGCCAATACAGTCTTGCCGTCTTCTTTCATTTTCGTCAAAAGAGCCATGTATTGGTTATTGTCAAATCCCAGATATGCACGGAATTTTCCGTAATTTGTCAGAATATCGGATTTGTTTTTTTCAAATTCGGAAGCAAATGCTATTTTCGGATCAGACATAGACGAGGCAAATCCCGACTGTATAAGATATTTGACCGTTTCGGGACTTTCGTCGGTAAAAAATGCCGTAATATTTACACCTAAGCTTCGATAACTCTCAACGGTTGCATTAAGATCATCAACTATATGCTCTTCAAAAGCTATAATGCCCTCGAGTACAGTGTTTTCTCCCCGTACCGTGCCTTTTGTTATTTCTTCCGATATAACAAATATAAGCTTGTCTCCTCTGCTCTCACGTTCGTCAACATAATCGGATATTTTTTCTTTGAGCTTTGCGTCGATGGGGCACGCAATGTCTCCGACTCTCAAAAACTCGCAAATATCCAACGTGTGAATATCAAATACTACAGCTGTGCGGTAAAAACCGCCCTGAGCCTCGGCGCACGCAAAACCCATTTTTTCTTCTTGATTTTCCAGATAGTAAAGCGACTTGAGCTTGAGCTCAGCTCCTGTAGTATCATATCTGGACATTTCAATAAAGGACTGTAATCCTTTGCGAAATGCGTTGAATTTGGGAAAATCCATTCCCTGTGTAACCCTGAGATATGTATATATGTACTCGCAGATCTTAAACGTTCTGTCGGGTTTTACTTCTATTATAGATGGATCAAAACTCCTTCCCGACAAAAACATACCGGCAACATGAAGCTCTCCGTCAGTCAATCCCGCACGTCCAAGCAAAAGGACGTCCGAAAAATCTGTAAGCACATCAAAAGCTTTGTTTTTTGTAATAACCGTGCCATCGCACAAACTTTCAGTCGCAGAATACAAAATTATCCTGCTCCAAATATCTACAGCTGACGAAGACACGTATAATACAGATGACAGCGCCATCATGAATACCGCATACATACTCATCTGACGCAGCGTAAACATTCCGATCACCGACATTGTCAGTACAGCAACCGATGTAGCTACCGATACGGTTCTTAGTTTGTGTGCCAGCCTGGAAACACCTACGGGTCTTGGCGCATCTCCTGCCATTTCACCGTTGCACAAATGCTTTGCAAGCTCAGCATTTTGTGCTACTCCTACAGCAATAGCGGTTCCAAAGCCGCTAAGAACCACGCTTCCGGCATAGACCATGTTTTCAGCAGACGAAATGTGACACGTATTCTCAGCATACACTTTTTGTGAATTCTTTTTTACACGTCGGCGTATAAGTTTTCTGGAATTTATATCATAAACAAACTCATCAAGCAACAATTCGTTGTCCGAGAGCAATCTAGCATCACAGGTAATGACGTCACCTGCAGAAAACATAATGATATCACCCGGTACTATATTTCTGCTATCCGTGTACATCGCCGTACCGGATCTCATAACCTTAACGGTAGGATTGGAATAAAGATCTGCCTTTTCCTTGGCGCGAATCGCCCTCAGATTCATAAATCCGAGCACTGCGTCCTGCACACATATCAGTCCTATCATCCACGCTCCGAAATATTTGTGGCCGCTGAGAAAAGCAAAAACAGCAACTGCCAAAAACAAGACATGATTTAAGGACAAAAGCATTTGTGCAACACATGCCGCCGCATTCCTTCTTTTCGGTACGTAAAGCGGTGAACGCTCCTTTATTCCGCTATCTGTAAGCTCTTCGGCTCGTTTTCTTGCCTGCTCTCGGGAAAGCCCTTCTGTAACAGACGTATTAAGTTTTTCTTCCGTATCCTTTACGGAATAGGCATACCACTTATTCATAGGCCTTCCCTTTCATTGTTTTTTGTTGTGCCTACATACACTCTATACAGAGTTCTCCATCACGCATAAATATTTTTGCGACACTTACGCTCTTTTCATAATCGGATATTATAAGCTCTGCCAATCTATCCTCTATATTCTTCTGAATATATCTGCGCATATTTCTCGCGCCGTATTTTTGAGAATAAGAATTAGCGGCCACGTATTCAAACACATCTTCCGATATATCCAGCTTTATGCCTTTATCATTCAACAGATCACGAAGCTCGCCCAACATGATCTTTGCTATCTTTATAAAATCATTCTGAGTAAGGCTGTTGAATGTAATTATCTCGTCTACGCGATTAATAAATTCGGGACGGAGGAACGCAGACAACGCCTTTTCTGTCTTCTCGTCATTTGCCTTGCTATCGTCAGGCAAAAATCCAACTACACCCGAGCTTTTGTCTGAGCCTGCATTTGTTGTCATTACTATAACGGTGTTTTCAAAGTTGACGGTTCTTCCGTGAGCATCGGTAATCCGTCCGTCGTCGAGTATCTGCAAAAGAATATTCAAAACGTCGGGATGCGCTTTCTCTATTTCGTCAAACAAAACAACGGAATACGGCTTGCGGCGTATCTTTTCTGTAAGCTGTCCCGCATCATCATATCCAAGATATCCGGGAGGCGAGCCGATTATTCTCGATACGGCATGCTTTTCCATATACTCGGACATATCAAGTCTTATAAGATTTTCGGGAGAATCGAACAGGTCTGCAGCGAGCGTCTTCACAAGCTCTGTCTTTCCGACGCCCGTAGGTCCTGCAAAAATAAAGGAAACGGGCTTTCTCTTGTAAGAAATACCTGCTCTGTTTCTCTTAACTGCTCTTGCAACTGCTTCTACCGCATGATCCTGACCGATCACGTGTGATTTGATACGGTCTGCAAGCAGATCTATTCTCTTAAATTCATTTTCTGTAATTGAAGTTGCCGGAACCCCTGTCCAGGTCTCAACAACTCTCGCAAGGTCTTCTTCTGAGAGAGTTATCTTCTCGCACTCCGCTTCAAGCTCCTTAAGCTTATTGGAAAGCTTGATCTCCTCGGACTGAATACGGGCAATAGTTTCGTATTTTTTACGATTCTGTTCATCATCGTTTGTTATCTCGGCTTCAGCAAGCTCACGCTGCTGCTTAAGTCTGAGAAGTCGGTCATGTATATCCAAAGACTCGTTTATGGACGAGCATGAAAGTGACAGCTGCGCCGCCGCTTCGTCAAGCAAGTCGATAGCCTTGTCGGGAAGATATCTGTCGGTTATATAACGCTCGGAGAGTATAACTGCTCTGCGCAAAATAGACTCCGGAATATGAATTCTGTGGAACTTTTCATAGTAGTGGCTGATTCCCTTGAGCATCTCTACTGCATCTGATACTGAAGGCTCGTTTACCGTTATGGGTTGGAAACGTCTCTCAAGCGCAGAATCCTTTTCTATATACTTGCGGTATTCGTTTAGCGTAGTGGCGCCGATAACACGCACCTCTCCTCGAGAAAGCGCGGGTTTAAGTATATTAGCCGCGTTAACGCTTCCTTCTCCTCCGCCAGTACCAACAATATTGTGAAGCTCATCTATTACAAGAATAGCATTTCCGTGATCCTTCACCTCCGACAAAAGTCCGAGTATTCTTGACTCAAACTGACCTCTGAACTGAGTTCCCGCAACAAGTGCGGTAAGATCCACAAGGAAAAGCTCCTTGTTTTTGAGTATATACGGAACGTTACCCTCCGCGATCCTGATAGCAAGACCTTCCGCAATCGCCGTTTTTCCCACGCCGGGCTCACCTATGAGACACGGATTGTTCTTTTGGCGACGGCAAAGTATCTGTATAACTCTGTCTGTTTCGTTCTTTCTGCCGACTATCTTATCCAGCTTGCCCTTTTTAGCATATTCTGTAAGATTTCGGCAATAAGATGTGAGAAATTTATACTGCTTCTTTTGAGGCGCGTTTTTGTCGCCCTTGGGATTTTTCTGCCTGTTTGGTATCTCCACGTTGGAATGCTCCGCAGGGGTACCTTCAGGTCTTTGCGCGGGTAGGTTCCCGTTTACAAAATCTGCAAGTCCGCTTTCTTTAAAAAGCTTTTGAAAATCTATTGCGGGCGCTACGGGATCGCTTCCATCGCCTTCTCCGTCGGTTTCATCGTCAAAATCCGCGCTCGCGAGAACTCCATCAAGCTCGTTCTCAAGACTTTCTATCTGTTCCGGGGATATTCCCATTTTTTTGTACATATCTCCCATCATATTTTCAACGGGCAAGCCAAGCTCCTTTGCGCACTGAACGCAAAGCCCCTCGGACTTCTTTTGCCCCATTTCAACCTTTGTGACAAAAATCACAGCCATTCTTTTATGGCATTTTGAACACTTAATCATAGCAACTTCTCTTTCAACTTAAAACATCTTTTATAAAGCCGAATATATTCGACCTGTTCACAAATTTAAATACGTGCGACTGCTCGTAAATCAAGATAAACCTGTTATCTTGAGATATTTGAGTTATCGCGTTCAGCAAGGAATAAAGCATGACTGATACAAGCGAGACCGTAAGCACACCCAATACGGCACCTATTAAAGTTCCCAAAAGCTTATCGATCTTGTTTATTATCGGAATATTTATCCTTCCCACAAGGAATATAAGCACCGTCGCGCCTATATACGTTGCAACGAATACGCATATATATCCTATAACTCTCGACAGTATTGGGGTATCGCCTATCATTTCTCCAACCGTGGGACCTATAAGCCACGCAAGTAAAAATGATGCTATTATTCTCGCAACGCCAAGCAATACACCCGAAAGTCCTTTTTTCCAACCGTAGAATATCTCAAGAGCAAAAATTGTGATCAATGAAATATCTATAACAACGCTCATGCGTTTATCTCCTACTCAATATCAATATATATTCCGCGGGAGTCTGTACAAAGAAGAACTCTGTTTTTATCGCATACAAGGAGCTGACCATATGAGTCCTTTATCTCCTTGAATACGGATATTTTTGTCTTATAATTGTACTTTATTATTCCATTGTTGGTAAGTAAAAATACATTCTCTCCGTGCATCTGCATGTCGGTATATGCGCCGCTGATGCCGCCGTTATGTATCACTTTTCCCTTCTTGTTTATCACAACAAGAGTATTTTTTTCGTTTAGTAGATCGTCCTCAAACATAAGCGATACCGCGCCGTCCGTATATGAGATATAAGAAAGCTTTGATTCGGGATACATGAACTCACTTATCATCTCACCTTTTACGCTGTATATACGCACCCTGTCAGAGCAGAAAACGGCAACTCGTCTGTCCGAGATGAACTTACACATATACGGGGTAATGCCGTTTACGGTTATCTGAGCATAGATCTCATCCTTATTTTGCTTGAGGAAGGTTATTTCGGTTATCATGCTGCCGTTATTTGCGGTCGCGGCCACAACAGCAACAAACTTTCCGTTGTCCGACATCTCCGCCGCAATAACGTATTCATTACACGAATACGTATTTATTTCTTTGCAATCATTGTCGTAAATATGTACAACAGAATTATAATCCTGTGATTTTTCAACCACCGCAAAAGCTCCGTCATTGGACATGGAGGCATATGCAATACTTCCGTCGTATGTAAATGAATGAAGCTTTTTAAACGAATTATAAACAGAGAATCTGCCAGCCCCCAGATCATATACCATAACATATTTGTTTGAGGTGGCGATCACAGGAGTTGAATATATGTCTCCCGACGTCAAGGTAACTCTTCCCGTTGCATTGAAAAGCTTTATTTCACTGTTTGATGCAACCGCCAGCCCTCTTTTGTACAATGCAAAATCCGCATTGGTTTGTGTTTTGGTGTAATTAAGGGTATCGGCTCCACCTTCTGAGTAGGAATTCATATACCCTATATCCTTTGCCATATAATATATGTCATCTACGCCAAGCCTTCCCGCGCTGAATATAAGTCCAAGAGATGCCGTTAATATCAGCATAACACATATTATGAGACACAGCAATCTGAGCTTTATCGCATAGTTGGCATACCCCTCGTCACTTCCGCAACGCGCCTTTATGAGTGCGCGCTCTTTTGCTATTTTTGTTTTTACGGGGGATGAATTGCGTATATTTTCAGATATCCTGTCAAAAACAAATATTATGCGACCAAGAAAAGTCAACTCTTTTTTGTTGCGTTTGCGCTTTTTTGCGAGTTCCTTTGTTTCTTTTTCTCTTTTTCTTTTCACTGTCTGCCTCAGCCCCCTTTCTTATTTCAATATTTCTTTCAGTATTTAACTTTATTGAGGTACAATCCCCACGCAGGCGCGGTCATTCCCGCGCGGCTTCTGTCGCAGGATTCGATAATATCTTCTATTTCATTCGGTGATATCTTACCTTCGGCAACCGCTAAAAGAGTTCCTGTGAGTATTCGCACCATGTTGTATAAAAATCCGTCAGCGGCAACTCTGAATATTATCAAATCGCCCCGCCGTTCAACTTTTGCGTAGCATATATTACGCACCGTGCTTTCAACCTTTGATCCCTGCGCCATGAACGCAGAAAAATCATGCTCTCCGACAAGCTTATCCGCCGCCTTTTGCATTAATTCCAGCGCATCTTCGGATATTTTTTTGGGATAATGAAGGCTTCTGCCCTCCTCAAACGGATCTCTTTGCCGTCTGTTATATATCCTGTAAATATATTCCTTATACACCGCGTCATATCTCGGATGAAATTCACCGTCACACCATTCGGCATGCCAAACCGAAATGTCCTCCGGAAGGTGAGCGCACATAGCATCGGGAATCTTATTGATTTTTATATGCGTTTGCAAGTCGTCCTCACCTTTTTTGGCAACCGTTACGCAAAACATATTGGCATGAACGCCTCTGTCAGTGCGGCTGCATCCTGTGACGTCGCATTCATATCCGAATATCTCCTGTGCGGCGCGGCAAAGCTCGCCCTGGACGGTTCTCAGTCCGACCTGCACCTGATATCCGGAAAAGTCCTTTCCTATATAGGACAAATACAGCAGTAATTTCATAAATATTCCTTATCAATTCATAGTATATCCGATGTTAACAATATTTATAACCACGATGCCCGCAACAAAAGCAACCATAAGAGCAAGCGCCGCAAAATCCCTTACTTTGAGCTTTAATACCGTCATTCTCGTCCTTCCCTTGCCTCCGCGATAGCATCGGCATGTCATTGCCGTCGCAAGATCTCCTGCTCTGCGAAATGCCGACACGAACAGCGGGATTATGATTGGAATGAGCGCCTTTATGCGCTTAAACACAGATCCTTCGGAAAAATTCGCGCCTCTTGCCTTCTGCGCCGCCATTATCTTCTCTGTCTCCTCAACTATCGTGGGAATAAATCTAAGAGCTATGGTCATCATCATGGCAAATTCATGAACGGGAACGCGAAGCACCTTAAGCGGAGAGAAAAGTCTTTCTATCGCATCGGTAAGCTGTATAGGTGTTGTGGTATAAGTCAAAAAAATGCTTGCGCCGATTATCATAGCAAAAATTCTTATCACTATAAATCCGGCATTATACAGACCGCTTTCATATATCTTGATAAATCTCCACTCAAAAAGAGGATCTCCCTCTCCGGTGGAAAGAAATATATTTATTATCGCGGTAAATATCATAATGAATAAAATTGCTTTTATAGAGCCAAGCACCGTCTTTATCGGTATTCTGCTGATAATGATCAAGAGCAGAGTTGAGACAAGAAGCAGGGCAAACGATAATACGTTTTTACATACGAATCCGGCCACGATATATACTATCGCGAGAATAAACTTCATTCTCGGATCCAGACGATGCATAACTGATTTTGAGGGGTAGTACTGTCCAAGAGCTATGTTCATACTATATCACCTCCAAAAAGCTTCAGAAGTGCATTATATGCCGCCTCAACCGTATAAATGTCGCGTCCAAGATAGATGCCGTACTTTTCAAGCTCAAGTACAAATTCTGTTATCTGCGGCACGTCAAGACCTATGCTCTTGAGTTCTTCTCCTTTGGAGAAAATCTCATTTTTATCTCCCGCCATAAATAGCTCGCCGTTATTCATAACTATGAGGTCATCACAGTATCTTGCCATATCCTCCATGCTGTGACTTACGATTATGACAGATGCTCCGCGTTCCTTAGCATATCTGACGATACCCTTAAATATCGAGCTTCTGCCCGCAGGGTCAAGTCCCGCCGCGGGTTCATCCAGAACAAGTATTTCGGGCTCCATGGCCATAACCCCTGCTATTGCGGCTCTGCGCTTCTGACCGCCCGACAGATCGAATGGAGACTTATCGAGCATGCTTTTCTCAAGTCCCACAAATTCAATAGCGCGGAGAACACGCTCCTGTATCTGCGCCTCGTCAAGCCCCATATTTGAAGGACCGTAAGCAATATCCTTGCGCACCGTCTCCTCGAAAAGCTGATATTCGGGATACTGCATCACGAGCCCTACTCTGAATCTCACCTTACCTATTTCCTTCGGCTTTTCCCATATATCCTCGCCATCAAGCAATATTCTGCCCGATGTAGGTCGAATAAGCCCGTTGAACATCTGTACCAGCGTGGACTTGCCTGAGCCTGTATGACCGATTATACCTGTTATTCTGTTTTCGTTTATCTGTATGTTTACGTCCTTGAGAGCCGTTACCTCAAACGGTGTTTTAGGGCCGTAAACGTAGGACACATTTTCAATTTTTAAAACGGACATTTAGCCCCGTAACCTCCTTTTGAGTATTTTACTTGTCTTTCAGTGCAGCGGCAACAGCCTCTGCGCACTGATACGGATTTGTAATGTCACCCTTCAGTGCAACTCCGTTTTTTTTGAGCTTTTCCGCCAAATCTATACACTGCGGCAGATCCAGCCCTGCCGCGCGCATTATTTCTGACTGTGCAAAAACTTCTTTAGGCGTGCCTTTGAGAATAACAGATCCATTGTTAAATACAATTATACGGTCTGCCCTTGCCGCCTCATCCATGTAGTGGGTTATGTTTATTGTTGTAATTCCGCTTTCTCTGTTGAGCTTTTCTACGGTTGATATGACCTCGCGTCTGCCCATAGGATCGAGCATAGCCGTAGATTCGTCAAATATCATGCATTCGGGCATCATTGCGATAATTCCCGCAATAGCAACTCTCTGCTTCTGCCCTCCGGAAAGCCTGTGCGGCTCATGCTTTGCATACTTTGTCATGCCAACGGTCTGCAATGCCTCGTCAACACGTCTGCGGATCTCAGAGCGTTCAATGCCGAGATTTTCCGGACCGAATGCAACGTCTTCTTCCACCACGGTAGCTACGAGCTGATTATCGGGATTCTGGAATACCATTCCGACACGCTTGCGAAGCTCAAATATCTCGTCCTCGCTTATGTCCTCTGAAAGTATATCCACACCGTCAACGTAAATATTGCCGCTAAGATAATCATAGTCATCTATGACCATAGTCAGAAGCTTTGCAAATGTTGACTTTCCCGATCCGTTATGGCCAAGTATTGCAACGTATTCGCCCTTCTCTATTTCAAAGCTAAGATTATTCAATGCATAGACGGGAGAATCTCCCTCTCCGCCGTATGCATAACTCAGGTTTTTAACCTCAATAAAAGCCATCTTTTTACTCCAATTATTTTTTAAACCATCTGGAGCTTGCGCCGCAAGGCAGATATGCTCCCGATTGAGTTACGCGAAGTCCAAGCTCGCCGGACTCTATCACGCCGCCGTATACGCTCTTTACCTTAAGCTCAAGGATATAACTCATTGTAAGCGGTGAAAGTCCCGTAGTATATGAGTTGACAAGGAAGAACAGCGGATCGGCAGAAAGAAGCTGTGCGGTAAGCGTAATAAACTCGTCAATACTGTCCTCAAGCTTCCAGACCTCACCCGAAGGACCTCTGCCGTACGAGGGTGGATCCATTATTATTCCATCGTATTTGTTGCCTCGTCTGATCTCGCGCTCAACAAATTTTTTGCAGTCGTCAACTATGTAACGTATGGGCGCGTCAGAAAGTCCCGATAGAGAGGCATTCTCTTTTGCAAGAGCGACCATTCCTTTTGATGCGTCAACATGCACGACCTGTGCTCCCGCCTCAGCCGCAGCCATTGTCGCGCCTCCGGTATAGGCAAAAAGATTGAGAACTTTTATCTGTCGGTTAGGCTCCTTGGCTTTTGCGCGCTTTATAATATCGGAAAACCAATCCCAGTTTGCCGCCTGCTCGGGAAAAAGTCCCGTGTGCTTGAATCCCATGGGTTTGAGGGCAAAACCGAGGTTCTTATAGGAAATGTTCCATTCCTGCGGCATCTTTTGCTTTACCCAACCGCCGCCTCCGCTATTTGAACGTCGGTATATTCCGTCTGCGTTCTTCCACGCAGGGTGTCTTGCCGCGTTTTTCCAAATTATCTGAGGATCGGGACGTATCAGTATATATTTTCCCCATCTTTCAAGACGCTCTCCGTCAGAGGCGTCAAGTAATTCATAGTCTGTCCAGCTTTGACTTGTCCACATAGTATATCTCCAAAATTCATTTTTTATTTGTTGTAGTACTGCCCAAGCCTTGAGCATCCCGAATGAGCATGGCAAACAGCTATCGCAAGCGCATCCGCCGTATCATCGGGCTTCGGCGGCGCAGGAAGCGAGAGCAAAGTTGTAACCATTGTTATAACCTGTTTTTTTTCAGCGCGGCCGTAACCTACTACCGCTTGCTTAACCTGAAGCGGGGTGTATTCAGCTATATTGATACCTGCAAGCTTGGCAGATAAAACTATAACTCCTCTCGCCTCCGCAACCAAAATAGCCGTTGTTGTATTAGTATTGAAAAACAATTCTTCGACTGCCATCTGATCGGGCTTGTACTTTTCTATTATCTCGTTCATGCCGCGATAAACCATCAAAAGTCTCTCTGCGGGTTCAAGTCCTGCGGGGGTATTTATCGAACCGTATCCCAAAGTCCTGAATTTAGAACCGTTATATTCAATTACTCCCCATCCGACTATCGCATAGCCCGGATCTATGCCAAGTATGATCATAACCGCTTTCCTTTCGCGCAAGTTGCAATACTTTCCCATTTTCAATACTAATCATTATACCACATAAATTTGCTAATGTCAAATACAATTTTTATTATAATTATTAATTTATAGAAAATTTATATTAAAAACAGTTTACACGGGCGAATTTTTGTGGTATAATTTAGGATGTATAAATTTACATTGGCGGTAAAGTTATGAAAATAATCAAGTTGAACGTTGACGATATTATAGAGCTGAAAAAAGAACATCCCTGCGGCGGTAAGATATTCAAGATACTGCGGGTTGGCAGCGAAGTTCGCATAGTTTGCCAGACATGCGGCCGTGACATGACACTCGGGCGCGAAAAGCTTGAAAAAGCAATCAAAAAAATCAATCCGTAAAGTAAAGGAATCCAATATGAGTAAGAAAAAAATTACTGATCCCTCCGTCGGAGATGGCAACATAGATGTATTGCCCTTATCAAGGAAACAGAAATTCTTCGGCTTTGTAAATGAAAAGTGGAAAAAATATGCCTATCTGGGCATTGGAGGCGCATTAGCTGCTGCTGTGGTTTTCTTGATATACATGATAGTTACCGGCGGTCTGCATCCCGCAGGAAACGGAACTACCCTTATTCTCGATTTAAACTCACAGTATATCTACTTTTTCTCGGCGCTAAGAAACGCCGTTTACGGAGACGGTGAGCTTCTGTACTCCTTCTCGCGTTCTATGGGTGGAGAATTTATAGGAATCTACGCCTATTATCTTGCAAGTCCTCTGTCATATCTCGTTTGCCTCTTCCCGGCCGACAGAATGCAGGAATTTGCGCTTGTGCTCATGATGCTCAAGGCGGCTTTGTGCAGCGTCACTATGGGATATTTTCTGCACAAGCACTCCCAAAAGCTTAACAAGCTCACGACCGTAGCATTTTCTCTCATGTATGCCTTGTGCGCGTACTGCGTGGTATATCAAACCAATACCATGTGGATAGATGCGGCTATATGGCTTCCCTTACTCACACTCGGAATTGAAGCTCTCGTTCAACACGGCAAATACAAGCTTTTCGTAATATCACTTGCAATGACAGTAGCAAGCAACTATTACATCGGTTACATGTGTTGCATTTACGTATTGCTCTACTACTTGTATTTCACATTTGCCCATAAAAATGACGGAATAGCCAATCCCCGTTGTGAAAGCAGACATTTTTTGAAATCCACATTCAGAATGGCAATATTCTCAATATTGGCTATCTGTATGGCGGCGCTTATAATACTTGGAGCGTATTATTCTCTCTCGTTTGGAAAGAATGATTTTTCAGATCCGCGGTACGATTTGGAAACTCGAATAACCTTCTTTGATGTTATATTCAAGCTATTCCCCGGCTCATACGACACGGTTCGCCCCGCAAACTTTGTCTTCCCCATTAGTGAAACGGATACTTTCGAGATTGCCACGGGTGGATTTCCCTTCATATACTGCGGAATATTTACGCTCATGCTCATGCCGGCATTCTTTTTCTCGAAAAGGTTTTCTGTTCGCGAAAAAATTGCCTCGGCTTCATTGATAGGCATATTTATACTGAGCTTTGTTCTCACTACATTGGACATCGTTTGGCACGGATTCCAGAATCCTCAATGGCTGAATAACCGCTACAGCTTTATGCTGTGCTTCTTCATGATTTTTCTGGCATTCAAAGCCTTTGAAAACATTGACGAATACTTTATAAAGCAAGGAGTGATCATATCTTCTTTGTTCTTTGGGGCATTTGCATTGATAATACAAAAGATGGCGCCTCAGATAAATTCCGATATACAGAGTGTAAACCCCGAATTTAAACTCGGCTCATTCGAATTTGCGCTTTTTGCGGTGGGAATGATCGTGGTTTATTTGTTTATGATCGCCCTTATACGCAACATAAAAAGCAAGACCTTGGTATCTGCATTTCTGCTTGGTATAATTGTGGTAGAGCTTTTACTCAACGGTATATCGAATACCGCAGATTTTGCAGATGACGTTGCGTTCTCGACCTATTCAAAGTACGATCAGTTCCAGGAGCTTATGTATCCTATTGTGGAAACTGTACAGGACAACGACGATTCCTTCTACAGAATGGAGAAAACCGCATACAGAAAGCCAAACGACAATATGCAGTTCGGAATCAGAGGACTTTCCAACAGTACGTCCACTCTAAATGCCGCATCTATTCAAACGCTCAATCAGATGGGTTATGCCGGCAGAGCCCAATGGACGATATATCTCGGTGGAAATGCGGTTAACGATTCCCTCCTCGGTCTCAAATATATCATAACCGACAGAGATCTGAGCGAGTTCTACGGAGAGCCCGTTTATACGGCTGAAGATTTTGCCAAGCACGAGGGAGTAAGCGTTAATAAGTTGACACAAATGACCTTGGCTGACAATTCAAAGTATGAAAACTACCATGGGAAATCCGCATCCGACTTTGTAGTTTACAAAAACCCTTACGCGCTTTCCATAGCTTTCGCCGCAGATCATGACGTTATTGATTTCAACATGAAGATGTATAACCAATACATCAACAAAAAGCTCGAACCTAAAAAATACGAGGAGCTTCAAAACAGCGGAGGATATGCAAATCCCTTTGACCGCTTGAATGCACTCTATACGGCTATACTCGGTACAGATGAAACGGTGGAGATTTTTAAGCCCGCTACTCAAACAGCCATAACTTATACGTCTGATATAACGCATACCGTTGTTAATTCCAGTCAGCCCGGCGCGCTCTCGCATCTCAAATATAGCGGTGAGGGAGGAAGCGTGACCTTTAATTATTCGGTTCCTGTTGGAAAAACACTCTACTTGTACTTCCCCGCATACTATACAAGAGAGGTTGCTCTCTCGGCAAGCATGCCTATTGCAGACGGTACGACAAACTTCGGAAGCAACGTTTCAACAAATCCCACTTTGAGAATTGTTGAGCTCGGCGCGTCTGACAAAGAAGAATACAGCGTGACCGCCTCCCTTACAAAGGGTGACGACCTGTTCTACGTTATTAACCAGGAATCCTACGTTTACTATGTTGACACAGAGCTTTTAGCTCAAGTAACAAAGGAAATACAAAAAAATCAGCTTGTAATTGAAGAATACACGGAAAGTAGCTTTAAAGGACACATCTCCACGAGCAAGAAAAATCAGCTTATACTCACCACTATTCCCTATGATGAGGGCTGGCAGATAACCGTTGACGGCAAAAAAGTTGATATTATCGACGCGGTAGACACAACCCCCGGCAAGGACGGCGGCGGAGCATTTGTGGCATTTGAGATACCATCATCCGGATATCACTCTGTCAGCATCGTGTACAGACCGAAATATCTGCCGATAGGAGCATTTATTTCCGTTACTGCTATTCTCGTTTTTGTTTCACTCGTTGTCTTTGAAAAGAAGCTGATGAGAATCAGCCTTTACAGAAAAATATTCTATATTGAGGACAACTCAATACTCGAAGAACCCGTATCTAAAAAAGGCAAGGTTTATTCCAATAACAAATCTCAACGAAAGGACTAATCAATATGTTTCACTATATATCGGGTGAGCTTGCTCAATTATCTCTCAGCTCTGCCGTAATTGATGTCGGCGGTGTGGGATATATGCTCACGATAAGCGGCAACACTTATGAAAAGCTGTGCCGTTCATCGTCTGCCAAAGTAAAGCTCTACACCTATCTGGCAGTACGCGAGGACGGCATTGAACTGTTTGGCTTTGAAAGCGAAGCTGAAATGTCAACCTTCAAGATGCTGCTTGGCGTATCCGGAGTAGGTCCGAAGGCGGCTATATCCATTCTTTCGCTGCTTACACCCGAAAAATTCGCACTTGCCGTCTGTACAGATGACAAAAAAACCATATCCAAAGCAAGCGGTATAGGTCCCAAAACCGCAGCGCGCATTATTTTGGAGCTGAAGGATAAGCTTGCAAAAGACACAAACATCGACACGTCTCTCGCCTCTGCCGTTTCTTCCGGAGGTGGCAGCGTGGCTCCCACCGCATCCGGAAAGCTCACCGAGGCGCAGGATGCTCTTATGGTGCTCGGATACAGCAGAGCTGAAGCTCAGAAGGTTCTGGCTTCGCTTGATACACAAAATATGAACCTTGAGGACATAATCAAAGCAGCCCTCAAGCATCTTATGAGATAATTTAGGAGGTATTTATGGATTTTTCCGAAGATTTTGATTTTGAAAACCGAATACTCTCCACATCATATTCCGCCGAGGATTCGGATACTGACACTTCACTTCGTCCCAAAAATCTTGACGAATATATCGGTCAGGACAAGGCGAAGGAAAACCTCAAGGTCTATATGGACGCGGCAAAATTCCGCGGTGAATCACTCGATCACGTTCTTCTCTACGGTCCTCCCGGTCTCGGTAAAACAACACTTTCAAACATTGTAGCATCCGAGATGGGTGTGAATATCCGAGTAACATCCGGTCCGGCAATAGAAAAGCAAGGTGATCTCGCAGCATTACTCACTAATCTCAGCGAGGGCGACGTGCTGTTCATTGATGAAATTCACCGTCTTTCGCGTTCTGTAGAGGAAATTCTTTATCCCGCCATGGAAGATTTTGCTCTTGACATAATAATTGGAAAAGGTCCTTCCGCGAGAAGCATAAGAATCGACCTTCCCAAGTTCACGCTTATCGGTGCTACAACAAGAGCAGGACAGCTGACTACTCCTTTGCGCGACCGATTCGGAGTGCTTTTGAAGCTTGAGCTTTACACCCCCGAACAGCTTGCAACGATAGTTACGCGAAGCGCAAATATTTTAGGCATCGGCATAAATGAAAACGGTGCTTATGAAATAGCTTCCCGTTCACGCGGAACTCCCCGTATAGCAAACAGACTTCTCAAGCGCGTGCGTGACTTTGCGCAGGTATCCGGAAAGGATATAATTGACGAAGAAATTGCATCATATGCCCTCTCTAAGCTTGAAATAGATGAGCTTGGTCTTGATAACACAGACAGACGAATGCTTGAAACTATAATCAAATTCTATGACGGCGGTCCTGTCGGTCTTGAAACTCTCGCGGCGACTATCGGTGAAGAAGCAGTCACTATTGAGGACGTTTACGAGCCTTATCTTATGCAGATAGGATTTCTTTCAAGAACTCCTCGCGGCAGATGTGTAACGAGACTCGCGTACGAGCATCTCGGAATACCCATGAGCAGAAAGAACAGCTCTGCACAGATTGATATTTTTGAAAAGTAAAAAAAACGGAAGGTCGATGACCTTCCGTTTTGTTGTCTAGTAAAACCAACCGCACGGCTGTGGTTATGTTTCAAACTGACTGTTCCAGAGCTCACAGTAGAATCCGCCGTTTGCCAGAAGCTGCTCATGATTGCCTTTTTCTATTATTTTACCGTTATCCATTACAAGTATGATATCGGCTTCCTTGATAGTAGAAAGTCTATGTGCAACAATAAATGACGTTCTTCCCTGCATCATAAGTGCAAAGGAGTTCTGAATCCTGATTTCTGTACGGGTATCTATTGAGGAGGTTGCTTCGTCAAGTATGAGCATTGGCGGCAGGCTCAAAATCACTCGTGTAATACACAAAAGCTGTTTTTGTCCCTGTGATAACGAGCCCCCGTCTTCACCTATAACAGTATCATAGCCCTGCGGCAAACGGCGAATAAAGCTGTGCGCGTGCGTCTTTTTGGCGGCAGCTATAATTTCCTCATCGGTTGCGTCGGGCTTGCCCATTGTAATGTTGTCGCGTATGGTGCCGCATTTGAGCCACGTATCCTGCAATACCATTCCGTAGGATGAGCGAAGTGAGCCTCTGGTAAGATCCTTTACATTGTGACCGCTGACAGAAATACTTCCGCTATCCACATCATAAAATCTCATCAAAAGATTAATAAGTGTGGTTTTTCCACATCCCGTAGGACCGACTATAGCAACTCTTTGCCCTTTCTCTATGTAAAGGTTAAAGTCGCGTATAAGCTCTTTGTCCGGAGTATATGAAAAGCTGACATCTTGGATATTTACCGTTCCGTCAACCTCATTTTCCGAAAGAACGTGAGCATCGGGAGCGTCTGGTATCTGTGAGGGCTGATCAATAAGTTCAAACAAGCGTGATACACATGCCATAGAATTTTGAAGCTCTGTCACCACTCCGGATATCTCGTTAAAGGGCTTTGTGTACTGGTTTGCGTAATTAAGCAAAGCAAACAGTCCGCCTACTGTAAGACCGCCTTGCGCATTTCCGTTTTTTATGCATATCATAGCACCGACAAAGGCTACCGCAGCATAAACAAGGTTATTTACAAAGCGTGTACAGGGGTTTGTAAGAGATGAATAAAAAAGCGCTTTAAGAGATGTTTTCTGTAAACGAGTGTTTATCTCGTCAAACTTTTTGAGAGCCTCATCCTCTTGTGAGAATGCGACCACCGTTTTATGCTCCCCTATCATTTCGTCAATAAACGCAGTCTGCTCGGCACGTGTTTCCGACTGCTTTTTGAACAGAGAGAACGTATTTTTTGCTATGAATGCCGCAACAAACAAAGACAGCGGAGTGATAAGTACGACCACAAGAGTTATCGGAATGCTGATAGATATCATAAATCCTATGGTGACAGCTATAGTGAGAATTCCCGTAAAGAACTGCGAGAATCCCATGAGGAGTCCGTCTCCGAACTGATCTACATCGGTTATAACACGGCTCACCGTATCTCCTATGGGCTTGGAATCAAGATACGACAGCGGTAGCGTTTGAATCTTTACAAACGCATCTTTCCTAAGCTTACGCACTATGCCGAACGTTATTTTGTTGTTACATACGTTCATAAGCCATTGGCAAAGAGCAACGACTGCCGTAACTACAGCTATCTTTATAAGTATCTTATAGATGCCTTTAAAATCAACATTATTGATACCAATGGCAAGGTCAATAGCCTGACCTGCAAGCACGGGAATATAGAGCATTCCTGCCACGGTAACGGCAACAAACACTAAGGATATACCAAACAGCAATCGGTATCCTTTCATATATCGCAAAACCTTTGAAAATACTCTCTGTTTTTTGGAAGTGTCAGACATTTGCATCCCCTCCTTTAAACTGAGACTGATATATTTCGCGGTACACGTCACAGCTCTCAAGAAGCTCTGAGTGCTTGCCTATACCGACCACTTCACCATCTTCAAGCACCAATGTGAGATCTGCATGTGCAATAGATGACGTTCGCTGCGATATAATGAATACACATGGATTATAGTCAAGCTCCCTGATCGCGTGGCGAAGCTTTGCTTCCGTCGCAAAATCAAGCGCTGAAGCAGAATCGTCAAGTATAAGCACGGGAGATTTTGAAACTATTGCTCTGGCTATGCAAAGTCTTTGTCTTTGCCCACCGGAGAAATTTCTTCCCTTCTGTTCGACCTTAGCATCAAGACCGCCATCCTTATCGGCTACAAAATCAGCAGCCTGGGCTATACGCAACGCATCCCACAATTCATCATCCGTAGCATCGGGCTTACCCCAACAAAGATTGGAGCGAACAGTTCCTTTAAACAGAACCGCCTTCTGAGGCACGATGGCAATTTGTGAGCGCAAAAATTCGGTATCATATTCCGTAACACTTAGTCCTTTGAATCTTACCTCGCCCTCCGTCGCATCGTAAAAACGAGGGATCATATTGACAAGTGTAGTCTTTCCGGATCCGGTCGAGCCGATAATGCCCACCGTCATCCCCTTGTATGCGCTGAAGCTCACACCTGAAACTGAGGGTGCGGATGCCGATGTGTATGTCAAGGACGCGTTTTTGAATTCCACAACAGGGGCATTTTCATCGCCGCGAATATCAAAACTCTTTTCGGACTCATCAGCCACAGGAGTGTCAAACACACTCTGCACGCGCCTTGCGCATGCTAATGCTTTAGTCACAAGGAATATAGTATTAGCAAGCTTTACAAGCTCCACAAGTATCTGCGTCATGTAGTTATAGACTGCCACCACACCGCCGCGGGACATTTCTCCCGAATTAACTGCGGGAGCTGAAAAATAAATTATCGCTATTATTCCGAGGTTAACAATTACGTAAGTCAGGGGATTCATAAGAGAGGTTATTTTCCCTGTGAAATTCTGTAGACGCGTATGCTCAACATTTGCATCTTCAAAATCACGTATCTCGTCCTGCTCTTTATTAAAAGCTCTAATAACACGAACACCACTGAGAGTTTCTCTTGTTTTGGATGTAACCGTATCAAGTTTTGACTGAACCTTTTTATAAAGCGGAATCCCTGCTAAAATAATGCCGAACACTATTACTGAAAGCACCGGTATTACGAGCACAAATATCCAAGCAATATCGGGATCTACGAAAAATGCCATTATCATCGCGCCAAACACGATTATAGGCGAACGCAAGAATAGACGAAGCGTCATGTTAACTCCCGATTGAAGCTGATTTACATCGCTTGTCATTCTCGTTATCATGGACGACGTTCCCATGTTATCTGTGTTTGAATACGAGAATCTGCCCAAATGCTCAAAAAGCGAATGGCGAAGTCCTGTTGCCATGCCTACGGCTGCTTTTGCCGCAAAATACTGCGCGATGATGGCACACACAAGACCAATGATACCTAACGCAACAAGTATAAGGCATCTCTGAATTATGTACGTTTTGTCTCCGTTGGCTATACCCACATCAATTATGGAACGTACAACCAGCGGTACCATCAGATCAAAGCAAGCCTCAAGCAATTTAAACAGAGGCGCAATAATACACTCAAGCTTATATTTCTTTAAAAATCTCAGAACAAGTTTCACGCTGAGGCTCCTTTCGCAAAAATTCTCTATTCATTATAACACTATGACAAATAAAAATCAATACTTTAACAAAAATTGCTCCCCGAAGATCGGGGAGCAAAATTTTATTTGGTTATTCAGCATCACCGGAACGCATTACTTCTTCAAGATAAAGCATTCCCTGTCCCATCCATTGTCCAAGCAATGCCATGTCTTCACCGCAAAGGTGAGCATAGTCTGTACTGAGTACTCCATTAGACTCATAGTCTCCTGCAGTAGCCTTGGAACGAAGTGTATCGGAAATTACCAATACAGAGTTAGAAAGGTTGGCTGTCTTGGGGAAGCCGGGCTCGGTCATTCCACCGGCGGGATCAAAGTAGTACTCGCAATTAGCTTCCTTACCCTTGTTGATAATGCTTGACCATATCCAATTGATGTCACCCTCCTGGGTTTCTGCGATAGAGTAATTTACAAAGGATATTCCCGTGTCGGATGTATACTGTACAAAGTCGGAACGAACGCTATTTACAAGTCTCTGCTCAAACGCCTCATAGGATCTTGCAACTGTATCTACGCCTGCATCAGACTCACCCTGTACCCAGAAGAATGATCTGATCTGAGGAGTATAATTCTCTGCGATCATGTCAAGAGAATCCTGAATGTAATCTGCCATCTGGTTGTAGAGATAATCTCCCATATCACTTACGAGACCGAAGGGGTCAAAGTTATTTGTGATGGTCGCAATCGCGGTATTTGCCTGATCTGTGGGGAACCACTGACCGTTGAGGTATGTTCCTGCAGCTGTAAACTTGATGATAAACAAGGGAGTTTCATCTGCATATCCGTTTGTGCAAAGGTAATCTACGATACCGAGTTCAGGACCGATATAAGCATTTCCCTGTCCTCCTACACCGAGAGCAAACTGCTCAAAGCCGTCGTTGGAGAATATGGTCTGCCATGTACCGTTCTGGTCTGCCTGCGTGTTATCCACGGGATGTGTCATTACATTAATGTTGTTGTAGTGCATGTATACGTTGTTGTATACCTTATCCTGGTACTGAGCCCTGACAGCATCGGTAATGGGGCTTGCTCCGTATGCATTTGACTGACCGGAAATAATGATTACGTTAGCCATGGGCTTGCTCATATCAAGATCAATAGGCTTGATGGTAACATTCCATGTGGCGAGAAGCATCATTCTGCCGTCGTCCAACTCAACCACAAAAGTGAGTGTGTGCTGACCTACAGAGAGACCGGTGGTGCTTATGTCTATAGCAAAGGTAGCTGCACGTCTGCCTGCTACGTTCTTTTGAGCGGTGCTGGCTCTTCCGGCGTCAGAGTTAACGCGGTTTTCAAAATCATTATCAAAATAGTACGCAAACTGTTCTATCTTTGCGCTGGTGTCATCATATCCGGTAAAACCACTCATTCCGATCTGCATTCCTGCATACATATTGGAAATAACAAGCTCTCCGGTAGCAGCGTTTATGCCGTCTACTGATACATTCTTTACAGATGTGTCGGTGAAACCTTCAAATGCATTTTCAACATATCCTATGCTGAAATTATCAAACTGAGAAGCTACAAGACCGGGATAATCTCTTGTTGTACCACATATGTTACACGTAGCATCAAAACCGTTGTCGTAAGTGTGATCACCGGCTGTTCTTGTTGCACCGCACACATTACAGTCAGCATCGCAATCTCCGTCATAAACGTGATTGACATCTCTTACTGCCCCACATGCGTCACAATCGGCATCGCAACCGTTACCATAAGTATGGTCAGCAGCATCTCTTACCTCACCGCATACGTCACAGTCTGCATCGCAATCAGCAGTGTACTGGTGTCCGCTGGCAGCAGTTTCATCAGCGGTGTATGTATCGCCGCAAACGGAACATGTGTATGTTGTGTAACCAGCCTCTGTGCATGTAGGAACTGTTACAACTGTTTCGTAGTTATGTCCGTTAGCAGCAGTTTCATCGCCGGTGTAGGTATCACCGCAAACGGAACATGTGTATGTTGTGTAACCAGCCTCTGTGCATGTGGGGGCTGTTACAACTGTTTCGTAGTTGTGTCCGAGAGCAACAATTTCATCAGCGGTGTATGTATCGCCACAAGCGGAACATGTGTATGTTGTGTAACCGGCCTCTGTA
Source organism: Oscillospiraceae bacterium (assembly GCA_015063545.1). Lineage (GTDB taxonomy): Bacteria > Bacillota > Clostridia > Oscillospirales > CAG-272 > SVTX01. The sequence continues at coordinate 54,023 of SVTX01000002.1, forward strand.
CATGTAGGCTCTGTTATAACAGAATCATAGTTATGTCCAAGTGCTTCTACAACGTTCTGAGCTGTGAGGATCTCGCCGCAAACGGAGCACTTAACTCCTGCTGTCAAACCTGTTTCTGTACAAGTAGGAGCTACAGCCTCAATAGTTTCTTCTACGTGTGTGCAAACTGCTTCAACGTTCAGCTCAATTGCAGTATTTGCTCCAAAATCAACGTAATCTTCGCTATACTCGTATCCTTCGGGGGCTCTAAATATCTTTGCCTGGTAATCTTCTCTTTCTTCAAGAGAGAATGTAACCACTCCGTTAGCATCGGTAGTTTTGGGTGTCAAACAAGTGCTGTTCTTGATACAAACCTGAATCATTACATCTGCTACTGCATTTCCCTTGTCATCCTTAACTGTTACGGTGTAGTCTACCTTTTCATCAACGGGATCATCGTTCTTAGCCGAAACTGTAATTTCAACAGAAGTGCTTGTTCCGAAATCAACATAGTTTTCGTCATATTCGTAGCCTTCTGCTCTGAATATCTTAGCCTGATAGTCGTCTCTTTTTTCAATAGAGAATGTAGCAACACCATTAGCATCTGTTACCACAGGTGTCAAGCAGGTGCTGTTCTTGATACAAACCTGAATCATTACACCGGATACTACGTTGCCTTCTTCATCTACAACGGTTACCGTATAATCAACTTTATCGTCGTCGGGCTTCTCCGTATTGTCCTCTGAGGGTTTTTCAGTATTGTCCTCTGAGGGCTTGTCTGTGTTGTCCTCCGAAGGCTTGTCTGTGTTGTCCTCCGAGGGCTTGTCTGTATTATCCTCAGTAGGATCATCTGTTTGAATCTCTGTAGGCTTTGCTGTTTCCTTATTGCTGGGCTTAACTTCCTCAGATCCATTGTCACATGATGCGATCATGGCAACGCAGGATATAAGCAAGCAAAGCGTAAGCATAATGCCTAAGAACTTCTTGAATTGCATAAAATACCTCCTTAAACTTTGCGCGCAAAGCGCGCATACTTTTGCATTCCTTTACATATATCATTTTATCACATTTAATCTCTTTTGTCAATACGGTGCAAAAATTTAACAGTAACATCTCCAAACATTCTAAAAATTCACTTAACCGTCAAGAAATATATCCGTATATTAACATCCAGTTAATAATTTGATGATAAAATTGCTTTGATTTATTTTGGAGGAGAAAAATATGCTAAAGCTTGATCAAATAGTCAAGACATACTCATCGGGAGACAGTGCTGTTCACGCGCTCCAAGGTGTAAGCCTTGAATTCCGCAAAAACGAGTTTGTGTCCATTCTCGGTCCTTCGGGATGCGGAAAAACAACACTTTTGAATATCATCGGCGGACTTGACAGATACACATCCGGCGACCTTATAATAAATGGAAAATCCACCACTACGTTTAAGGACGCTCATTGGGATACATACAGAAACCATTCTATCGGCTTTGTTTTCCAAAGCTACAACCTTATTCCCCACCAGACAGTACTCTCTAACGTAGAGCTTGCATTAACACTGTCGGGTGTATCCAAGGCTGAGAGAAGACAAAGGGCGTTGGCAGCGCTTGAAAGCGTAGGACTTTCCGATCAGGTCAATAAAAAGCCTTCTCAAATGTCCGGCGGCCAAATGCAAAGAGTTGCCATTGCGCGAGCATTGGTAAATAACCCCGATATACTTCTTGCGGATGAGCCCACCGGCGCGCTTGATACGACCACAAGCGTTCAGATCATGGACATACTCAAGGAGGTTGCAAAAGACCGACTTGTTATCATGGTAACTCACAACCCCGAACTTGCAGAAGAATATTCGTCAAGAATAGTTCGTCTCAGCGACGGATTGGTAATAAGTGATACAAATCCTTATGACAGCTCCAAAGATGAGGTGGCAACGGATAATGTTCCGACAATCACCACACGCGAAGAAAAAAAGGTAGAACGCAAGGCTGCGAAAAAACGCAGAATGTCGCTTTTCACCGCGCTCTCCCTCTCCCTGAACAACCTGCTCACAAAAAAAGGAAGAACGATTCTCACATCATTTGCGGGCAGTATAGGTATTATAGGAATTGCGCTTATACTTTCCGTTTCGGCAGGAGTTAATGCGTATATCACAAGTATAGAACGCAGTACCATGTCATCCTATCCTTTAAGCATACAGTCCAGCACCATGGATACGTCCTCCATGTTTTCAACTCTTACAGAGGCAATGGAAGAAAAGGAACGCCCTGACGGAGACGTGGTATATTCCAACGACATAATGATAAAAATGCTTGAATCCATATCTGCGGGTATAACGACCAACAATATGGTAAAGTTCAAGAATTTTATTGAAAATGAAAGCAACATAAGAGATTATACTACCGATATAAAATATTCGTATTCCGCTAATCTTAACACGTATCACAAAGCACCCGACGGAACATATCACAAAAACATCAACAGCCTCACGGAAATGATGGTTGAGCTCGGTCTTGCATCCGATGGTATGGCATCGTCTTCAAGCTCTTCTTCCGGAATGGGTGGCATGATGAGTGGCAATCCCTGGAGCGAGTTGGTCGGAAATCAAGAGTATATTGAATCTCAGTACGACATAATCGACGGTCACCTCCCGAACAACTCCAATCAAGTCGTGCTTATAGTAGACCGCGAACAGCAGATAACCGACTATGTTCTCTACACTGTTGGCTTGCGTGACATAAATGATCTTAAGGAATTTATGAAGCAAGCATCTGATGAAGATCCCAATACTAATTTTAAGTTTGAAGAAAAAACCTACTCTTTTGACCAAATATACGGTCACAAATTCAGAGTTCTTTTGGATTCCGACACCTACAGATATGATGAGACCACAGGCATGATCCTCGAAAGAACGGACGCAGAGCTTCAGGCAATGCTTTCGGCAGAAGATGCGATCGAGCTTGAGATAGTAGGTATCATCTGTCCTGCGGAAGATTCTGTAAGCACATCGTCAATAGGTTGTATCGGATACACTGCAGGTCTTATGCCCTCGCTCATTGAAAAGACAAACAACAGTGAGGTCGTAAAAAAGCAGACGGAGAACAAGGAAGTAAATCTTATGACGGGACTTCCCTTCAAGGAATACACAATGGAAGAGCTTCCCGCCCTTATGGAACAGATCATTGCAATGAATCCCGATTATGCTGCATCTTTGCAATTCATGAAGCCTGCACAGATACTTGATATGTTCAGCACTTCACAGGAAAAAGCTCTTGATCAGCTTGGATACGTTGATATGTCTAATCCCGATGCTATTCATATTTATCCCAAGGATTTCGAATCAAAGGACGAGATAAACCGAATCATCTCCGACTATAATAAAAAGCAGACAGAGGAAGACAAGATAACTTATTCTGATACAGTAGCCCTTCTTATGAACTCGGTTACAACAATCGTAAACGCAATATCTTACGTTCTTATCGCGTTCGTTGCTATCTCACTCATAGTTTCTTCCATAATGATAGGAATCATTACTTATATTTCCGTGCTTGAAAGAACCAAGGAAATCGGTATTCTCCGCGCTATCGGAGCTTCCAAGAAGGATATCTCCAGAGTATTTAATGCCGAAACACTTATCGTTGGATTCTGCGCGGGAGCTATCGGTATAGGAATGACATTGATCTTCAATGTAATCATCAATATAATCCTCTACAGACTTACCGAAATAGAAACTCTTAAAGCAACTCTTCCCCCCTTTGCCGCTATAATTCTCATAGCGATCAGCATGCTTTTGACATTTGTTGCAGGACTTATTCCCTCACGTTTTGCAGCTAAAAAGGATCCCGTAGAGGCCCTTAGAAGCGAATAATTACAAAAACCATATAAAAATCATAGCCGATACACGTCATTCTGTGACAGTGTATCGGCTCTTTTGTAATATAACCACAAATGCCGTATTCATAAAATTTCGTATGTAACATATATTAGTGTATAAGAATATGCAAGGGGATATTAAAATGTCATCAAGAACGAGAAATTTTTTTCTTAATTTTATAGCTCTTACCGTTACCGCATTGGTAATGCGTGGAGTTGGTGTAATATTCAATGTTTACGTTTCAAACAAGGCGGGAGCAGAAGCTATGGGGCTTTACTCTTTGCTCGGCGGAATATATATGTTTGCCGTAACAGTCGGATGCGCCAATATAAATTTAGGAACGACAAGAGTAATTTCCGATGCTATGGGCACAAACAATTATTCTCTTGCTAAAAAAACGGCGAAAAAAGCACTCAAGTGCGCACTTATATCTTCCACCCTTGCAACAATCATCCTTTTTTTCGCCGCTGAATTCATAGGAGAAAAAATACTGTACGACATGCGTATAGTTAGGCCTTTGAGAATACTGGCTGTATCTCTCGTCCCCGTGGCGCTATGTTCATGTCTGTCGGGATATTTTACGGCAGTACGGCGCGTGAAAGCTATCTCTGCCATACAGATATGCGTTCAGCTTTCAAAAATAATAATTACTTCTCTCCTTCTAAGTGTATTCATAGACAAAGGAGCAGAATACGCATGCATCGCCTTGGTGCTTGGGGCGGTTCTGTCTGAATTTTTGTCGTTATTATGTATTTATTTCCTATACAGATCAGACAGCACAAAAAATCTTGGAAAGCCCTCGCCGTCATATCCGAGCGACAAGTCCATCACAAAAAACATTCTTTCGATCACTGTTCCCGTAACGTTCAGCGCCTGCATACGCTCAGGACTTACTACCGTACAGCACATCCTCATTCCAAAAGGAATAAAGGCAAGCGGAAAGTCTTGGTCAGCAGCACTGGCATCATACGGCATACTACACAGCATGGTCATGCCCGTCATTCTATTTCCGTCTGCATTTATTACCTCATTTTCCGGACTTTTGATCCCTGAGGTTACAGAATGCCGCGTGCAAAATGATAACGAACGTCTTTCAAGACTGTCATACCGCATTATCACACTGTCATTGTTTTTTTCAATCGGAGTCTCCGGTATCATGATATTTTATTCTTATGGGCTAGGCACATCCATATACAATAGTGATCAAGCCGCATATTACATAAGACTTATGGCTCCGCTGATCCCTGTAATGTATATAGACAGCGCACTTGATGCTGTCCTCAAAGGAATGGGACACGAAATATATTCCATGAACGTTAACATCGCCGATGCTCTGACTGCGTGTATTCTTGCCTTTGTTTTGATCCCGCGCATGGGAATTATGGGATACGTGATCTCAATATATTCCACTGAGATACTGAACACTTCTTTGAGCTTATTTAAAATGATATCTGTTACAAAAATGAAATTTAAGCTTGCCCATCAGATCGTTATGCCTATAATTTGCATTGTGGGGGCGACCAATATATCTCACTTTCTTCTTCGTCCGACCAATATTTCTTCAACTTCTCTTAACGTAACCGTTCACATACTGCTGTCCGTATTATTGTACGTGGGACTTCTTTGCGCAACTCAAACCGTAGGAAAAGATGAAAAAGAGGTTATACACTTTGCATTAAAAAAATAAGGCGAAACGCCTTATTTTTCTTCTTCGTCAATATGCACTTTCGGTAAACTCCATCTGTACTTGGCGGCTAAAATTCGCAAAATCACTATAGACAGCATCGGAGCTATCATAGAAACGGTTGCATCTCCCGTGTTATATCTCAAAATATAATATAAAGCGCTTCCGAATATTGAGATAAGCGCATAAACATGCTTTCTGAGTATATACGGCGTGTCATTTACCAATATATCTCTGATCACACCGCCTCCAACTCCCGTAAGAAGCCCAAGTGTGATGGAAAGGAATATCCTGTCACCAAGGCCGGATGTGAACGCGATCTCTGTTCCCATCACCGAAAAAGCGGCAAGGCCCACAGCATCAAACAAATTGTTAATATGCTCGATCTTTTTTCTGAACGCAGTGAATTTATGACGATTCAAGTATGACACTATAAACGCAACAACGGATACCACCACAGCGATAAGAACAATATGAAATCTTGCAAATATTGCAGGAGGAACAGCGCCTATGATTATATCCCTTAAAATTCCGCCGCCTACTGCCGTTATGCATCCCAGAAGCACAACACCGAACAAATCAAGCTTGGCCTTAATAGCCACAAGCGCTCCGGATACCGCAAATGCAATAGTTCCGATGATTTCCAAAACAAACAAAGCAGTCATATATCTTCCCCCTCTCCTGAGATTTATCCTGATACGAGTTCATTATATCATGTTCATAATCATAAGTCAAGTAAAAAACGAGCAGGTATATCTGCTCGTTTTTACTTTATCAACTATATGTAACTGAAGTTAAAAGCGCAACTTTGCGTTATTATAGTAGATCACAGTGTTCAGTTAGCTCTTCTTGCTTCGAAACACTTGCTGCAATAAACGGGTCTGTCGCTGGAAGGCTGGAATGTAAGCTTAGCCTCGCCGCCACACTCGCTGCATACCGCCATAAAGTACTCACGCTCGGGTTTACCTGCGTTCTTTCTCTTGTCGCGACAAGCCTTGCAAGCCTTGGGCTGATTCTGGAAACCCTTTTCTGCGTAGAACTGCTGCTCACCTGCTGTGAATACGAACTCCTGTCCGCAATCCTTGCACGTAAGAGTAATGTCCTCGTAAACGGTCTCTACAGCTTCAGTCTCGACAACTTCGCCTTCAACTTTTACTTCATCACACATTGCTTTATTACCTCACTTGAATTGAAAATGATACCATACTACTCCGCTTTTACAGTAGCACATGTATATAAACTCTCAAAGAGAATCTATCAAAAAATTCATTTGTCGCCAAGCATATCCCTGAGCTTGCGTCTGGTCCTGTATATAGCATTATTGACTGAACGAACGTCTGAACACTTGATCTTCTTGGCAATTTGAGCAGCCGACAGCCCGGATGCATAAAGCCACCAGATCCTTGCCTCGTATGGCGAAAGATTGCTTTGAATGGTTTGAACCAGCATGCGAATGTTTTCATCGTCAACCACGTTCTGCAACGGGTCCGCATCATCTCCGTCTGCCGGCATATAACCTTGCATCTCGTCCAATGAACTTACTCCTCGGTTACTCTGCGCTTTATACGCTCTGAGGAAAGTTATCAAACGGTTGTTGATGCAAACCTTGGCAAAAAGTCCGAATTCCACGCCGTCATCTCTGCAATCGTACTTACATATTGCATCACAAAAAGCACTTATAGCTTCCTGATGCATGTCTTCTTTGTCTTGATTAGACATGTAATCGGCATAAAATTTGTTTACCTGAGACTCAATAAGAGGGCTGTATTTACTTGTCAGAAACGAAAGCGATTCATTGCTTCCTTCTCTCGCCTTTTGGATAAGGGAATTTATCTCTTCCCTCGATACCAACGTCTTATTTTTGTCTGTAGTCATGTCTCTCCTATACACCTGTAAATACAATTACCATTACACACAATTCATTTTATCATTAATTCTCCCAAAAGTCAAGCGTATTTTTTCGCACATTTTGTCGTCTTTAACAAATTTTCAAAAAATGTGGTTTAGTCTGTACAAATTTAATTCACTTAATTTGTGGAAATTGGTCAACAGTTGTTGATTTTCTTGTAACTTTTGCACATTAATAAATTTAAAAGATTGTTAACTTTTTTATAATGAATCTTCAACATTATCATTCAAACAGGAAATTAATATTTCCCGCAACAAGTGAAACAATACCTCTGTAAACTATTTCGGGATGATCTCTGAAATTATCCTCCATCTTCTGGGCAAACTTCAGATTATCAACGACAAGAGTAGTTGTAAGTATCGGTTCATTCTTTTCATTTACCTTGCATATTACGTCATATCTGCCGTCTTCCCTTTTTTCTATCTTGCACGAGATAGTGATACCTCTCTTTTTGAAGTCAAGATAACGAAGCGCGCATGACAAGCTTTTCTGCAAGAGCGCCATGTGTATCTCTCCGTGAAGCTCAGTCGCTATAAGTCTACCCTTGGGGCTTACCACGTAAAGATCGTCTCCGTCTTCGTTCTGACCGTATATATGAATAAGGTCTGCATCCAGCATCTCATGAAAGCTCTCCGCAAAATCCAAATACAAAACGTAATCATTCTGCATTACTATGTCGTTTATAGTAATGTAATCCATAGGATAGTTGATATTCTGCATCAGATAAAGCACGAATATCTTTACATTTTGCTTGCCTCCGACAAGTGATCCCATATATTATTCCTCCTTATATTTTTCAATTTCTATAATATTTTAGCACAAATATTATTTTTTTTCAATAGTAAGGTTGCATTTTTCAAAAAAATGTGATATTATATATCTATATTGCTTTAATTTGATAAAATATTGCAAAAACGAAAGGAATTCGTCACCATGGCAAAAATAGCAATTTTGGGATTCGGCACCGTTGGTTCGGGTGTTGCCGACGTTCTGACACATAACAAAGACATCCTTACGAAAAAATTGGGAGAAAATATTGAGATAAAGTATATTCTTGATCTGCGCGACTTCCCCGGTCACTATTGCGAAAAGCTGGTTACTCACGACTTCAACGATATTTTGAGTGACCCTGAGGTTTCCATCGTTGCCGAGATGATGGGCGGTTCTCACCCTGCATATGATTTTTCAAAGGCTTGTCTTGAAGCCGGCAAGAGCGTAGTTACCTCCAACAAAGAGGTAGTTGCAAAATTTGGTGCAGAGCTTCTTGAGATTGCAAAGGCTAATAAGGTTTCTTACCTCTTTGAGGCCAGCGTAGGAGGCGGTATTCCGATCATTCGCCCCATGTGCAACGATCTCTCGTCAAATAATATATGTAGCGTCAGTGGTATTCTCAACGGAACAACAAACTTTATCCTCACCAAGATGGACAAGGAGGGTGCAGAGTTCTCCGACGTCCTCCGCGAAGCACAGAAGCTTGGTTATGCAGAGGCAAATCCCACAGCAGACGTTGAAGGTATTGACGCGGCGCGAAAGATTGTTATTCTTGCAGCTCTGGCATACGGCAAGCTTGCAAGTCCCGACAATATCCACACCGAAGGAATCACAAAGATCTCAAAAACCGCAGTTGACGTTGCAAAAAAGCTCGGTTATTCTGTAAAGCTTATCGGACATACAAAAACAGTAAACGGCAAGATGCTTTGCATGGTATCCCCCAGACTTATCCCCGCGTCCAACCCTCTTTCGGGTATTGACGGAGTATTCAACGGCATACTTGTTTCGGGTGATATGGTCGGTCAGGTAATGTTCTACGGCCCCGGCGCGGGAAAGCTCCCCACGGCAAGTGCTGTTTGCGCTGACATTGTTGATATTGCGGCTCACGGAGGAGACAAAATAAAGCTCCCCACATTCACGCCCGCTTCGAGCGATGACCTGGCGAACTTTGACACTTATGAATGCAAGAGACTGTTCATCGTTAAAAATTGCAGAGACATGTCCTGCTTTGGAAAAACGGACAAGGTGGTTTACGAGAATGGCTATGCTTGCTTCATTACCGATGAAATGAGCGAGGCTAAGTGTAATGCTCTGCTTGGAGATACATCTCTCGGAATAGTTGAAACTATCAGACTTCTTTGATATCATACGTCTCGTCGGGGGGCTTCCCGACGAGACAGTTTTTAAATTTTTTTGAAGGAAGGAAGTAAAAGTGAAAAGAAACGGTTTTCTTCTGACACTCGTGGGAACCTTCGGCTCTATTATACTGACGATCATATATGCTCTTGCGCTGACCGGTATAGCAAAGTTGATATTCTCATGGCGACGGAACGGAGAAAGTGTTTTGGCTTTGATGCCTAACACTACCACGTATATAATAGTAGCCTTCTTTGTGTTTGAGATAGTCTTCTTCGTATGGCTGTTCTCTACTATGGCAAAGGAAAAGGAAGATAAGTTTGACGGCAAGCTTTTAAACGACAAAAAAGCAGGCAAAAAGCTTACCAAGTCCACCAAAATTGCAGGACTTGCAGGCATAGTCGTGCTTATAGCAATGATAGCGTGCAACGCAGGTATATATACCGAGGTAAGCAAAAATTCAATAAAGAAAAAGGTGTTTTTCTCTACTCAGGAATACACTTGGGACGACGTGTACAGGTACACTCTTGCTTGCGATGACGAGAAGGTATTGACGTATTCGGTGCAAATGCAGGACGGAACGACTTTTGAATTGTTTCAGAAATCAAATTCCTGCTCTGAGGAATTTGAGACAGAATTTGAAGACATACTCTCGTACGCCGTATATCTCTCAAACATCCTTGACACCCGTGACAACATTCTCAAAGACGTTGATGATCCCGATATCGAAGCATTTTATAAGGAACACGGCGACTGGCAAAAAATAAAACAGATTATTGAATAATAAAATCCCGATATTACGGAAGTCTTTTGTGACACATCCGAAATATCGGGATATTTTTATTCACCCTTGATCTTTTTCCAATACTCCTCAGCGGCTTTTTCGGTTTTGTTTTCACCGAAATTGTAGTACTTTCTATCCTTAAGATCATTGGGAAGATATTGTTGCTTTACATAATGATTGGGGTAATCGTGGGGATATTTATACCCCTTGAAAAGCGGGCTTTGCAAATGCACCGGAGGAACCAACCCCCGTCCTTGAGATATGTCCTCTGCCGCCGCCGCATAAGCCATATACGCGGAATTGGACTTAGGAGCAGTCGCAAGCATCATAGCTGCGTGCATAAGCGGCAAACGTGCCTCGGGCATTCCAAGCTCACGCGCGGAGTCGCAACACGCTTTAACTATTGCGGGTGCCATGGGGTACGCAAGTCCTATATCTTCGGAGGCTATTACCTGCAGACGCCTACACAAAGAAATAATATCTCCTTGCTCCAGCATTTTTGCAACGTAAAATGCCGTAGCATCGGGATCTGAGCCTCTTATGGACTTTTGAAGGCAGCCAAGCATATCATAATGCGTATCATCATTGAAATTGCCTATGCCCGAAGAAAACTCCTTTGCCACATCGGGTGTAATTTCAGTATCAGATGCAAAAAACGCGTTTTCAAAAAGCCCTATAGAACGGCGCACGTCTCCCCTTGCCGCCCTTGAAACAAAGTCGTAAAGCTCATCTGTTGCTGTCTTCTCCGTTCCGTTCTCTTTGTTTAAAAAATCAAGGGCGCGAACAAGCATTTTTTTAATTTCATGCGGTTCAACAGGCTTGAATTCAAACAGAGATGAGCGCGATATAACCGCATTGTAAACGTAAAAGTGCGGATTTTCGGTAGTGGAAGCTATAAGCGTTACCCGCCCGTCCTCAATATATTCAAGCAACGCCTGTTGTTGCTTGCGGTTGAAATACTGTATCTCGTCTATGTAAAGAAGTATTCCCGATGCTCCGAAAAGCGTGGATGTTGAGTTTAATATCTCCTTTACGTCAGACAGACTTGCGCTTGTAGCGTTTATTTTATGGAACGCCATACCCGACATTTGAGCAATTACGCCCGCCGCGGTGGTCTTCCCCGTGCCGGGGGGGCCATAAAATATCATATTCGTTATTCTGCCGCCCTCAAGCATACGGCGTATTATTCCTCGATCGCCAAACAGATGCTTCTGTCCGACTATATCATCTATTGTTTGCGGACGAATAAGGTCCGCCAGCTGTGCGTTTCTCATTTATGTCTCCAGATCAAATTTTGAACATGTCGGTAGATAAATATCTATCCCCTGTATCAGGTAAAAGCACCACTATTTTCTTGGAAGCGTTTTCGGGACGCTCCGCAATCTTTTTGGCTGCAAACAATGCCGCCCCGGATGAAATACCCACAAGTATTCCTTCAAACACCGCAAGAGCTCTTCCTTCATTGTACGCGTCTTCCTCGCAGACCGCAATAACCTCATCGTAAACTGATGTATCCAATGTTTCGGGGATAAAGCCTGCGCCGATGCCCTGCAAGCCGTGCTTGCCCGCAATTCCCTTTGACAGATAAGGAGAATTATGGGGTTCTACCGCAACCACTCGAATATCGGGATTTTTATCTTTGAGATATTTGCCTGTTCCGCTGAGCGTTCCGCCTGTTCCGACTCCCGCAACAAAAATATCTATATTTCCGCCCATATCTCCCCATATTTCCGGGCCTGTTGTCTCGTAATGTGCCTGCGGATTGGCAGGATTTGAAAACTGTCCCGCAATAATTGAATCCGGAATACTTTGCGAGAGTTCATCAGCCTTCGCGATAGCTCCCGCCATTCCTTGTTCTCCGGGTGTAAGAACTAAAGTTGCGCCGTAAGCCTTCATAAGCAACTTTCTCTCCTCAGACATGTCATCGGGCATAACTATAATTACCTTGTACCCTCGGCTTGCGCCTATCGCACAAAGACCTATGCCGGTGTTTCCCGACGTAGGCTCGATTATAGTGCCTCCCGGCTTAAGTCTGCCGGACTGCTCTGCATCGTTTATCATGGAAAGCGCAACTCTGTCTTTGACAGAACCTGCCGGATTCATCCCCTCAAGCTTTACATATATTTGGGATAAAAGGTTGTTTGCTTTGCTATAATTTGTTATCTCAAGCATGGGAGTGTTTCCTACAAGCTGAGAAACGGATGTGTATATTTTCATATTTTCCTCCGCAATTTACTGTATTAATTATAGCACACGCGTACCGCACCTGTCAACATAAAATTATTTATCGAAACACTTCTTGACTTTGCATTGTACGTGTGATATAATATATAATACAATATTATTGTTTGGAGAAATGGTTATGACAGAACGCAAGAAAAAGTACATACACCTATTTTACAGCGTCTATCTCTCGGTATTGATAATCAATGCCGCACTGCATATTATTTTTGCTGTTTGCGCAATATATTTTGGAGCAAATTCGGAATTTTCGCGCGAGATCGTCTCAACGCAATTTGCAAAAATAGCAATTCCCGTATATATATGCCTTGGCGGTATAATCGTGGGATTCTTGCTTTCCCTGTTCCTTCCCGTAAATGAAAGCGCAATGCCTAAGGGAAAGTCAAAAAAGGACAAATCCAAGAAGAATTATAAAATGATATACGAAAGACTCGCCAAAAAGATCGATTTGTCACAGTGCGATGCTGAGCTTTCTGAAAAAATCAAGAAAGAACGCAAGCTTCGTATGATATACTCTTACGTATGTCTCGGACTTACAGTATTATCGGCTATTCCTTTTATGATCATCATCTGTAATCCTAACAGATATGACAAGTATCTTATAAACGAAAGCATCATTCCCTCCGTTATTATAATGTTTATCTGGTGTGTGCTTGCATTTATATTCGTATTGGGATCAAGCATCATACGCACCGAAAGCATGAAATCCGAAATTCTTCTTCTTAAGGAAGCCATAGAAAACAAGAGTGGTCTGATTGTCGAAAAGGCAGAGACTCCCACCGCAGAAGAACAAAAGAAAAAACTTATTACCGTTTGGAGTATTCGAGGCGCAATAGTCACTGTAGCTCTCGTGTTCATTATAATCGGAATTTGTAACGGCGGCATGGCAGATGTTCTCGGCAAAGCTGTCAGACTTTGTACCGAATGTATAGGATTGGGTTGATATTATGAAGATATGGACAAAAATAAAAAAGTGGTTTGCTGACCATAAGCCTTCAAAACGAAGGATAATTCAGCTGTATGCGGCACTGCTTTTCAATGCCAATATAAAAGGATTTGTTAAGGGAACGATATACACCGGACCCACAAAAAACATCTGCACACCGGGTCTTAACTGTTACTCATGCCCCGGAGCTTCGGGCGCTTGCCCTCTTGGAGCACTGCAAAATTCCCTTGCAAGCTCAAACAAGCGACTTCCCTATTACATGTTTGGAATCATTCTGCTTTACGGAATTATAGCCGGACGCTGGATCTGTTCATTCCTTTGTCCGTTTGGCCTTATTCAGGAACTCTTACATAAGATAAAAACTCCCAAGATAAAGAAAAGCCGCGTAACCAGAATACTTTCATATTTCAAATACGTTATTCTCGTTGTATTTGTATTCATATTCCCGTTGATGTACATGTTCAGACGTGTTCCTCTCCCGGCATTTTGCAAGTATATTTGCCCGGCAGGCACGCTCGAAGGTGCTATGGGATTGCTCTCAAATAAGGTCAATGCAAGTTGGTTCTCAATGCTTGGGCCTCTCTTTACATGGAAGTTCATACTCCTTGTAAGCTTTGTTGTCGGAGCAATATTCATGTTCAGATTTTTCTGCCGTTTCTTCTGCCCTCTCGGTGCGCTTTACGGCTTGTTTAACAAGATTTCTTTCTTCGGCATTCAGCTTGATAAATCCAACTGTACAAACTGTAATCTTTGCGTCAAAAAGTGTCAGATGGACATTGCGCACGTAGGAGATCAGGAATGTATCAGCTGTGGAGAATGTATTGACGTTTGTCCTACCGGAGCAATCTCATGGAAGGGTTCAAAGATAATTCTCCACGCAAATGAGATAAACATTGACGAAAATGTAACTCCCATAGGCACACCCGAACACGATAAACTCGTGGAAGAAAAGAAAAAGAAGATAAAGACCAGAAACACAATCATAAAGGTTTCTATCATTGCTTCCATGGCGGCACTGCTTATCGGCGCGCTTCTGTACTACAACGTTTTCTACGGACGTAATGACGATAAAAAGTCATCGGAAAATCAAACCGAAGTACAAACCGAAAGACCTACAGAGCCTCCGATAGTTATTCCCGACACGCACGGCATGGAATTCGAGCTTAACGCTGACGGCGAATCCTACACCGTTACAGGACTTGGAGATGTCACGGATTCCGAAATCGCAATTCCCGCAACTTACGAAAATCTTCCTGTAACAGCTATAGGCGAGTCTGCGTTTGCTAATACAGATATAACTCTTCTTTCTATACCGTCATCAATTACAAGCATCGGCGCTAAGGCGTTTGAAAATTGCGCTGAGCTCACAAGAACAATAATACCAGAAAGCGTTACGGTAATTGGCGAAAACGCTTTTGCAGGATGTAGCAAAGCGACCATATCCTGTAGCATTCTCAAAGCAGATAAGCCTGCCGGATGGGCGAAAAATTGGTGCTCCGATGACGTAGCAATAAAGTGGCTTCTCCCCGCAACAGGATACAAGGTCGGCATGCTCTGCCCTGAAATGTCACTTGACACATACAAGGGTTCCTCGTTTAATATATCTCAAACCAAGGGCAAAGTCACTGTCATAAACTTCTGGGGCACATGGTGTACTCCTTGCGTTCAGGAGCTTCCGCATTTTAATGATATCGCAAATGAATACTCTGATTCCGTAGCTGTTATTGCAATACACTCTGCTCTTGACAGCGACACCGGTGGAGATTACATTAGCGAAAACTTCCCCGGCACAAAAATGATCATTCCTCGCGATACCCAAAACGATGATTATTTTAAGTCGCTTGGCGGCACAGTCGCATATCCTATGACACTTGTACTTGATGCTGACGGAATAGTTGTATTCCGCACCGAAGGAAGTCTCACTCACGCACAGCTCAAAAACGCTGTTGAATTAGCACTTTCAAAATAAAATAAAATTGGGACATTCACAAATGCGAATGTCCCTTTTTTGTTTTATTATCCAACCTCGGGTGTCAACGTTACAGACGAGCCGGTTGTATTTTTTATTGAGAAATAACAAGGCTCTGTATACTCGATCGGTATCGTTGCGCCGGTCTCATCCTTCTGCTTATCAAACTTAACGGTTATTGTGCCGTTAACGTCAGCAGAATATGTCTTTCCCTTATATATCACCTTAATACCTGCGGCATTTTTGAAGGTGATCGTCATTCCTGCGGAACGGGGGTACATGCAGTAAATGGTTGAGTTTGCAGCGACCGTTACGCTGCCGCCGTTTTGAGGAATATTGTAAGAATGTGCCTCATCTCTTCCGTCGTAGATATAATCTGCCTCATTCATAATACCTATCGTGTACTCATATCCGAATGCAGAATCTTCTCCAAGAAGTGTTGATTCACCAATAAATCCTTCAGGAAGGTTCACAGGGAAAACGCTTACAGTCGCACCTACTGTTGTAACAAATTCAATATATCCGTTAGCATCAGACGTAACGGTTGCAAGAAGCGCGTCTGTCGCGAAATCATAGATTTCGAACATCATTCCTTCAAGAGGCGCTTTGGTTGCAGAATTTATAACTGTTATTTTATAAGTATATACTGCCTTAGCAGCGCCACAAACCTTACAGTTGCTTCCATCGCCGAAATCATGTCCCAATGCGGGGCTAATATCCCAACCGCATACCGTACATTTCTGAGCCTCGGTACATGTAGCTGCTGCGCCGGGGGTATGATCCTTATAAGGTTCAAGAACCGTCATGCAATGTACACATACCTTCTGGGAGGCACAGGTTGCGCTTTCGATATTAGGCTCATGAGCAGCCTTGGCAAGAACTTCGCCGCACACTGTGCAAGTCTGATCCTTCTTACATGTAGCCGCCGCACCGGGCTTGTGTCCGAGAGCAGGCTTTATTTGAATTCCACACACAGTACACGTCTGCGCCGTAGTACATGTAGCTGCTGCACCGGGAGTATGTCCCTTTGCACTCACAAGAGTTGTTCCGCACACAGTACACGTCTGCGCCGTAGTACATGTAGCCGCTGCACCGGGAGTGTGGTCTATAACACTCGCCAATACGGTATTACATATTTGACATCTCTGAGGTGTAACGCAAGTTGCAGGTTCACCGGGAATGTGGTCTATGACGCCTACCAATACCGCACCGCATACTGTACAAACCTGAGGTGTTGTACACGTCGCCTCAGCGCCGGGAGTGTGTCCAAGCGCAGGCTGTATCAGTATTCCACAAGTATTACAAGTTTGTTCTCTTATGCAAGTTGCAGGTTCACCGGGGGTGTGACCGGTTGCACTGTCAATAATATAACCGCACACCGTACATGCTTTATCTAAAGTACACGTGGCATTTGCCATGTTAGGGGTATGTCCCTTGGCGGGAGCATACTGATAGTCACATCTTATACACAGCTGAGGTGTTGTACACGTTGCCTCGTCGCCGGGGGTATGTCCAAGCGCTGCCTTTATCTGCGTTCCGCACACCGTACACGTCTGTGCCGAGGTGCACGTTGCCTCAGCGCCCGGAGTATGAGCAAGCTTCGCTATCTGTTCTTCATCAGTAATCGCTCCACACTTTGTACATGTAGCAACCTTTGTGCCCGTCTCAGCACACGTAGGCTGCTTGGAAACACTCCACTCAAGATCCGCGTGAGCGCATCCAAATCCGCATATGCAAGAATTGCTGTTTACATATGTATGCTCTTGATATGCGGAAATCTCTCCGCAATTACGTACACAGATCTTCCAATGGTTAGTATCATCAACTGTATATGCCTCAGACCATGAGTGTCCAAGTGCGGAAATGCTCTGCTGTTCAACTGTAGTTTCTCCGCACACGTCACACATCTTACCGTCAGTAAGTCCGCTTTCCGTACATGTTGCCGCAATTCCCGGAACTACTGTCTCGGTATGACCTTTTGCAATTATTACGGTCTGCTTTTCCAACTCAATGCCACACACACCGCACACCTTGCCTTCGGTCAAACCTGTCTCGGTGCACGTTGCTTCTTTGGCGGACAAAATGACCTCATCATGTCCAAGCGCGGGAATCTCCTGTCTCTGGACAATAACAACACCGCACACTTCACATATCTTACCGTCGGTAAGTCCGCTTTCCGTACATGTTGCCGCAATTCCCGGAACTACTGTCTCAGTATGACCTTTTGCGGATATTGTTTCTCTCTCAACAATTGTTGCTCCACACACGCTGCAAGCCACGCCTTCGGTAAGACCGTCTTCTGTACACGTAGCCTGTTTTCCAGGAACAACAACTTCTTGATGTCCGAGCGCCGGTATCTTACTCTGCGCAACAACATCTGCTCCGCAAACAACGCAAACCGTTCCCTCTGTCAATCCCTCTTCCGTACACGTTGCATCTTTGCCCGCAATTACTTCTTCGGTGTGTCCTGTCGCAGGAATTTCAACGGGCGCGGAAATGATCTCGCCGCACACTGCGCACTTTACACCGGATGTATATCCAACATCTGTACACGTAGGTTCAACAGCTAGAATTTCTTCCTCTGTGTGAGAAGGAAGTCTTTCTGTTCCACATATATTACAAGAGCCGTCACAGTCGTTGTCATATTCATGAACACACGTAAATCTATCAGGGATGTCGGTGCGTCCCGCTTCAAATCCCGCTATAAAGCTTACGGGATCGGTCGACCATGTCTCGCTCTTGCTTTCGATGTGAATGTTTATCTCATCGTCCGCTTTTACCAATACATAATTGGCAACGTCTCCGGTTCTATCATCTGTAACGATAGTTCCGTTTACAAAAAGGGTAACTGCCGCATCAAGCGAATCTATCCAGAAAAATCCGTCGGTACTTACTTTGTAGTAGTAATAATATCTGGAAACACCGGGGTTTGAAAGTGAAGTTCCCAAAATGAATTCAGGAGTTGTAGTAGTAACACCTATCTCGAGTTCAAAAGGATTTGCTTCTGTTCCGCCGTGATCGTCAGGAGAAACGATAGATGCCTCAAATGTAAATTCAGCGCCTGAATTTACTATTGTGAAATGGTTAGGCAATGAGTAATTTGCAGCTATCGGATTTCCGGCATCATCAAGCTGAGCTTCAAACGGAACGGTAATTATGCCGTCAACCGGCTCAAATTCCTCATCGTTGTATATCACCTTTATGTTAGCCGCATTTTTGATAGTAAAAACAAATCCGGGTGTTCTGGGCGCCATGAAATAAACCGTAGCACCTGCGGGAACTGTTACATTGTCTCTGTGATATACTATTAAAGGATGTTCTTCATCACGTCCGTCCGTAGCATAGTCATCGGGATTCATCAAAGTAATAGCAAGCTCAGTAGTTGTACTATCCAAAAGATATGAGTCGGAATTCGAATAAGGCTCCGGAATACTGCTCAAATATACTGTGTAAGCCGCATTCTTTACCAATATAACTGCTATTCCGTTTGCATCCGTAATGCCAGATGCAACCATTCCCTTGCTGTTGTGAAGCTCTACGGTAACTCCGGAAATAGCCGCCCCATCATATACGTCTGATACCTTAATCTTGTACTCAACTGCCGCATCAACTGTAAATTCTACACTTCTGCCGTCCTCAAACGCAATCTTTTCATCAGTAAATATGTATCCGGGGGCACTTACTATTTTTGCAGTATAACCGCTATCTTTTACAAGGTTGACTGTATATTTGCCGTTAGCAGCGGTAGTACCGCTTGCAACGCACTCGCCGTCCTTATATATCTCAATAACAGCGCCTTCTACTTCGTTGTAGTCATAATCTTCTACAATAACTGAATATGCTATCTTCTGTTCAGTAGGCTTTTCGGTATTGTCCTCGGAAGGCTTTTCGGTATTGTCCTCGGAGGGTTTTTCGGTATTGTCCTCGGAAGGTTTTTCCGTATTGTCCTGAGTGGGAGGTTCTGTATCCTCCTCAGAAGGTTTTTCGGTATTCTCCTCCGTAGGTTTATTGGAATTGACATCGGTAGGCTTTTCGGTATTCTTCTCTGTATGTGTGTTCACATTCGCCTGACATGCAACAAGAACAACTGCCAGGCATATACACAAAACAATTACCGATATTCTCTTAAATATCATAATTTTCTAGCTCCTATTTGATTTGTTTGCTCCAAATAAAGCAAGTTTATTGCTCTGTAAATGTAATTTGAAAACTCACAGGTGATGTCTCGAAATTAGGATTTTCTACCGTTATGATTATGTAGTCTCCTATCTCAATCTCCGCTGTTGTTGCAGGATTGTTTTCCTCATCTACAAGCGGCACTGAACTCTCGTTCAAATATACCGAGATGCTTGCATCGGATGTAGATATTGATATTGTTCCGTCTGCGATCGCGATCCATTCGTAATAGTACACGGTTATACCGGGATCGGCAAGTGACGTGCCCGCTATGAAATCCGGAGTTGTAATCATCTCGTTTATCTTAAGCATAAACGGGTTATCTTTGCTCTCTCCCGCATTTTTGGGAAGGAGAGAAATCTTTTGAGTATATGCGGTATCAGAAAGATTTGTGATAACAAATTCATTAGGCTCACTATAAAGCACATCAATATTCTGTTCCTCAAACTCAACGGTTATGACACCATCCACGGGAAGGTATTCCGTTTCCTTATATGTTACCATAAGTCCGGATGCATTCTTAAGTGTAAGTACATAACCGGATGTTCTTGCCGAAATGCAATAAACAGTCGCGCCGCCGGCAATGCTTATTTCATCATCGTCAAACACAGGCAACGCATGATCTGCATCACTTCCGTCTGTCGCATTATCCGAAGGATCCGAAAGTGCTATATTCAATTCATAGCCATCGACAAAAATATATGTATCCGTGTTATCATAATTCTCGGGAACATTTGAAAGCTTTACAATATAATACATATCAAGCGCAAGAAACTCGGCCTTGCCGTTGGAATCCGTGTTTGAGGACATAACAAGTTCATCGTTTCGGTTATAAAGTCCTACAGTGACATCCTTGATGGGCGCACCATCAAACATATCCGATACTGTTACGGTATGCAACACCTTATCTTCATCTTCATCATCGGTTGGAGTCTCTGTGGGATCTTCCTTTGACCCATCCTCAGTTGGTGTCTCAGTGGGTTGCTCTTGTGTGGGGTTCTCAACATTTTCATTAGTAGGCGCTTCGGTGCCCTTGTCGTCAGTATTGGCTTTTGTAGATTGCTCTTTTGATGATTTTTCATCACCGGAAGAGCTATCGCAAGCAACGATAACAAACATGACAGATAATACTAAGCAAATGCATAAAATACTCGCTGCCAATTTTCTTAAATTCATATCGTTGTACCTCCTGTTTGATATTTTATACCATTCTAATTATAACACTTATTTCTTTATTTTGCAATAGTTTTCTATATTTGTTTACAAATATAGCGCGCCGATTTTCATCGGCGCGCCGTATTATCTGTGTTACTTGAGTTCATTAAATATAAGCGTAAGTGTATACCACCTCTACGGGTTCTGACATATCTGCACTTCCCTTGATACAGAATGTTCTTGTCTCACCGATAGTAACAGTTATAACGCCATTTTCATCTGCGGTATATACCTGTCCGTCGTATTCAACACTTATTCCCTCAGCCGCGTTTACTGTAAGTTCAACGGATATACTGTTGGATTTTTCATTCACATTGTAGTAGAATGTGTCGGATGCACCAACAAGCGATGTTGCGCCTTCGGGATTTACAAGAAGTGCGCTTTCGCCATCTGTTCCTTTGTCCTCAACAGTTACAATACACGCGGCGAAGAGCCATGCATTTTCAACGGGAGGCTGGGACATTCCGTACATACTGTACAGATTATTGGAAGACTCACTATCCCACCATCCAACATACTCACCGTGCTGTTTGATAACATATTCAAGCATCTCGTCCAAGGGATATACTCCGGATGCATCAAGCATTTCCTTATATGCCAAGATAATCTGATTATAGCTCTCTTTCCTTATAGGATTACCTTCTTCATCAAAGAAATAACGGCACATTCTGCTTGTATCTATAATCGTAGTGAAAGATGCAAGGTTGGGTGCATTAGTTTCAGGATCAAAGCCAAAATAATCTATGGTAGCAGAAAGACGTACGTAAACTATGGGGCCGTCAGCCGTTCCAAGATGATAATATCCGTCGCTTTCGTTCATAACGAGCTTCAGATCAGGTGACATAAGATCAAGATTTGTAAGGACGACATTCTTGTTGTGATATGAAAGCTTGATGGGAGTAAGCTCTTTTTCTATTGTAGGTACGATCCATTCAAGATCTTCTGTTGAAAGAGGCATATCGGCTACTCGCTCAATAACAAGAACACAATCCTTTGCAGATCCGTCTGTTGTGAGACCGATAACGCACACTGCGCTATCCCCTGTCGTGATGCTGCTCTTTCGTATAGAATACTCAACAACGTTGTCAACTGCCGGAATAAGGGAATTATCATAAACGTTTATTACCGTTCCACCGTAATATCCAACCTCTACAAAATTATCGGATATTACACTTATATTGTAAATGCCGTCACGGGTGGGGCGGAATATGAAATAGCTTCTCTCGCCCTCGTAAGCGTCAGATGTAACTCCGCGAAGCTTTACGTACGTTGCGCCGGGATGAACGTATCCTGCGCCGTTTTCACTCTTATAAAAATCCTTGTTTGTATCCGTCACTTTATTGTAAACAGGGATACGTACAGATGTGATCTCTTCTGTAAAGTCGCAGAAGTCATCACACTTATAATCATGATCCGAAAGTTCAAAGGTAGCGCTGTAATCTCCCTTTTCCGCCTTAAAGCTCGCTTTTCCGTTAGCTATAGGAGCAATCTGTCCGTTCGAAAGGCTCATTACACCGGACATTGATGTTACGGTATTTCCCTTGTAATCTACAAATTCAAGAGAGTAATCTATCTTCTCACCGTCAGTAACATTGTCGGTGGGCTTTTCGGTAGGCTGCTGTGTATTATCTTCTGAGGGCTGTTCGGTAGGCTGCTGTGTATTATTTTCTGAGGGCTTATCATCCGTTGCTTTTTCGGTAACGGTATCTTTTTCTTTGTCTTGTGTTTTTTTATTCTCTTCAGTATTGCCCCCGTCACATGCAGTGGCAATAAACATTGCGCTTATGAGCATACAAGCAATAAGCACAATTCCTATATACTTTTTAAATTTCATATCATTCTCCAATATTGTGATTTGTCAAAAATGGCGGTCTGTGGGTACACCCTCAAACCGCCATAACTTTAAATATTAGTCTACACTGACGGTAGGACCGTAATGCTTATAGTAGAAGCAAAGCTTGGTCCATGAATGTTCAACGTCTTCAAATGTATAGATATCCATGTATGTCTGAAGTATTTCGGCGAGCTCCTCGGTCACTTCTATGCATCCGTTAAGCTCTACGTTTTCACTATCGGTAATCACCTGATCAAGGTATACCCGAATCTGCTCGGTGTAGTCACCGGGACCGTGATATATGCCGTTCTTGACGTCATTTATTACACCTACTCTCTGAGCATACAAATACTCACCCCAAAGATCCTTGAATCCCTGAACCTCATCAATTCCCTCTTCTGCAAAGAAAGGAATATATTCTTCAATTTCCCTGTCGAGTGAAGTTTTTTCAAAATTGAATGCTCCCATATTGACAGCCTCTTCAAGCGAGTGGCTGAACAATCCTGTAAGCGTCCAGAAATCTGCATAAAGCACGGGGCCCTGAGAACCGTCTGCGTTCTTAACGTAATACTTGCCGTCAACAAGCATCACGTCCACACCGCCCGCTTCAGGGGATGCGCCGTAATCTATCTCACCGTCGCCATCATCAGGCATAGTGAAATATCCGGGAGATGCAAGTGTGAATATATCCGCGGTATCGCCTATCTTTTCAACTCTGAAAGTAAATGTTCCCGCAGCATAAATGTCATAGTATGCAAGGTCAAGATAGTACGTCTGTCCCGCTTCCATGTAGTATATTATAGATACGTTCTTGGTATCCGACCACATTTTCTCACTATGTTCATAAGTGAACATAAGCTCATGATTTTCATTAAATATCCAAGCATCAACCGCATAGTCTACTCCGCTGACAATGCCTGCTTCCGTACTATACGATGTTATACGGTAAACACCCGATTCTTCGGGAGTGAACTTGAACAAGTAACCTCTGGGCATTATTATCTGGGTATATGTTACAGAGTTTGCAATATCAAGCTTTGCCTCATATGCCGAGAAAGGAGCAAGTCCCTTTATGGGATCTTCCATCTGCTTTCCACCTGTTCCGTACGCATCATAGTATACGCACATCTGAAGCCACTGATCCTCGTTTCCAACTTCGATTCCGACTGCTTCTGCCACTTTTTCGAGAATCTGTCTGAGCTCCTCGTTTACGCTACAGTAGCCGTACATTTTGGAGTTTATGGAGTAGTTGGCAAATTTTTCGATATCATCAACGTAATCTTTTCCATCTACAACTATCAAACCGTTGTACGCCATGTTCCAAACGGACATATCTCCGAATCTGGAACCACTCATAAGGTTTGCAAGAAGGATAGGTCCGTCTGCAGAACCAACATGATAATAACCGTCTGCTCCGAGCACAACATCTACATAGCTGTTGTATCCGGATCCGAGATCATTAAAATCGTTTACCGCATGTCTGAAAATATACGTTTCCTTGTCTATAAGGTCAAGATCTTCAACAACTCTGAGGTTGTCAATATATATGGTGTCGTCTCCAACATCGCTTCCGGTATCCTTGAGATAACAAAGGGAAAGCTCATATACTCCGTCTTCAAGAGCTACGTAAGGATAACACGTTTCCCATCCGTCACCGTCACCGGATATCTGATACATTGCCTCTCTGTCAACAAGAACATAGAGTATATCGTTTCCAAGCTCGGTAGATGACCAATAATCAAATGCAAGCGCCTGTCCTGCTTTCATCTCAACATACGCATAAATGATAGAGTAGGTTCCGGGCTTGAATGCGTTGGATGTTTTTATGCAGGTCTGTCCGCCCTTTTCTCCTACTATGAAGGGCCATGCGTATTCCGCATCTTCATCATCCATTTCAGGAGTGAAGTTAACATTCAGGTCTCCGCAACCGAGAGCATTGGAAATCTCATCCGACGAAGGCATATCAATATTAGGCTTTTCCACAGGAGTAAGGATAGAAGGATCTTCTATGATCTGCTGCTGATAATCATCTGCTGTAAAGTACTTGAATATAGCCTCAAATTCATATCCCGACATAGCGCCTGTAACGATAAGGCAAACTACGCCGTATCTGTCAACGATTACGGAAGTAGGCGCGCCGGAGGGATTGAACTTGTATACTATTCCCTCTCTATCATATGCTACAGGGAATGTGAGTCCTTCTGCGGGAAGATCACCGGATGCAATGTATTTATCCATAAAGGACTTTATTGCCTTGTCATCATCAAAAGGAGAAATTGCAACTATTTCAACGGAATCGCTGTACTTTTTATACATCTCATCCATCTCGGGGAATTCCTGCAAGCAGTATGCACATCCGTCATACCAATAGTTGATAAGCATCATTTTCTTTTCCTTGAGAACTTCGGAAAGAGTTATTTCGCGCTTATCATCAAAGGTGGTTACGGTGAAGTCGTACATAACGTCGCCAAGCTTATAACTGTCGGGAGCGACATCGTCGGTGATTACACTTGACGTAAGAACAACATCCGCATGATTTTCTTCAAATGCATAGCTTTCCTTGGCAGTATATCCTGCGGGCATGCTTGTCACCTTTGCAACGTAAGAACCGTTGGGGGCAAGCTTTATAGAAGCTTCTCCGTTTGCATCTGTGGTAGCATAGCCCATAATGGCATCCGAACTGTCATGAACAAACACCCAGATATCCTTCATCGGCATTCCGCCTACTGTTTGTACACTAATGGTGTATTCAACCTTATCATCGGGCTTTTCCGTAGGCTTCTCTGTGGGCTTCTGTGTGGGCTTTTCTGTAGGATCTACCGAGTTATTCTCTGTAGGATCTTCTGTGTTGTCCTCAGACGGAGCAGCCGTCGGCCCCTCTGTTTTTGTTTCCTTTTGCTTTTTATCATCCGTATCAGCGCCATCGCATGCGACCAGCGTCGTAAAACATACCGTTACGAGCATGATAATTGCAAGAAAAAGCGAAAGATATCGTTTCAAATCCTTCATAAATTTTCTCCTTGTGTGTGTGTTTTGTGGATGCTTTTCTTCCTATTATATAATGCAACGTGTAACAGCACGTTTTGCTCCGATGTCATGAAAGCATACTCTTTTGATAGTATATCATAAATGACTTGCAAAGTCAACAAGAAAAATGTTAAAAATTATGAACGACCATATTTACAAATTATACATGATTTTTTATTATAGGTGTGGTATAATGTTTTTTATGTATAATGGTGTAGTATGAGCTACTATGGCCAAAACCAAAAAAAGAAAGGCAAAAACACTGATTATGAAGCAAAAAACATTGAAACGAGTGACCCTCTCCATACTGGTCACACTTCTTGTTGCATCAATGACTCTTGCTTTCAGCGCATCTATGGTGAAAGAGGTTGCAGCGGCGGTTGCAGCACCCGACACATCATACATCACGCTTTTTGACAAGAACATTAACACCAACAAGGAACAATTCTATGACAACTCGGTAATTTACAAGCTCCCGGATACAGTAAAAGACACCGACATTATCTCGCTGATAGTTGAGGTGCCTCAGGCTCCCCTTCTCGAAACCTATAAGACCGCTAACACCGACATGAGCTTTTCGGAATACGCGGTAAGCGATGAGGCTGAAGAGATAAGATCAAACATCCTCTCTCTCAAGAACGAACTTATCAGCGATCTTGAAGGCACCGATATAGAATACGGCAGCGGAGCTTCTTACGCATCTATTCTCAGCGGATTCGAGATTAGTATAAAGGCGGCGGATTTCGAGCAGACATGTAAGTTGTTCGGAGATCGCGCAAACGTAATCGTATCCGAGGTGTACAAGCCCGCAGAGACAAAGCTGGTTGAAAATGAGGTCAACGTATACGATACCGGTATTTTCGACAGCTCCAAGTTCGGATACGACGGAACCGGTATGGTTGTCGCAGTTCTTGATACGGGTATTGACTACGGACATTCCGCATTCTCTCTTGAGAACTTTACGGCAGACAGAAGTAAGCTTGGTCTTACATTTGAACAAATATCTGCTCTTATGGCAAACAACTCCTTCGCATCCGAAAGACTGTATAACGGTCTTACCGCATCTGACGTTTATATAAACGAGAAGATTCCCTTCGGTTTCGACTATGCCGACTACGACCCGGATGTATTCCCCATCAAGAGCGATCACGGAACTCACGTTTCCGGTATTATCGCAGGTAAGGATGACACGATCACAGGTGTTGCTCCCAACGCTCAGCTTGTTGAAATGAAGATATTCTCCGATGTTCAGGATTCGGCTATAGCTTCTTGGATCCTTACTGCGGTTGAAGACTGTGTGCTTCTCGGCGTTGACGTTATCAACATGTCCATCGGTACGAGCTGCGGATTCAGCCGTGAGACCGATAAGGAAGCAATGTCCGGCGTATATGACAGAGTTCGTGAAGCAGGCATAAGCCTTATAGTTGCCGCTTCCAACAGCTACAACTCAACATACGGCTCTGAAAAGAACGGTAACCTCGGTCTTACATCCAACCCTGACAGCGGTACGGTAGGATCGCCCTCTACATACGCAGGTGCGCTCTCAATCGCTTCCATCAGCGGCAAGAAGACTCCTTACCTTCTTTACAACGATAAGATAGTTTACTTCACCGAATCCTCCGATAAGTACTCTGAGGAGAAAAACTTCCTTGATGACATTCTCCCTGAGGGTGTAAATGAAAAGGAATTCGAGTACGTTACCATTCCCGGTGTAGGACGTAGAGCAGACTACACGGGCGTTGACGTAACCGGCAAGATAGTTCTTGTTAAGCGTGGTGATACGACGTTTGAAGAAAAAGCCAACATAGCTCAGGAAAAGGGCGCTGTCGGTATCATCGTTTACAATAATGTATCCGGTGAGATCAAGATGAACGTCGGAAGTATTACGATTGCGGCATGCTCCATCGGTCAGGACGATGGTGAAGCCTTGGCGGCATCCGCAAGCGGCAAGATCAAAGTAAGCCGTTCACAGACATCCGGTCCCTTCATGTCCGACTTCTCCTCCTGGGGCCCCACTCCCGACCTCAAGCTCAAGCCCGAGCTTACAGCTCACGGCGGCTCTATTCTCTCCTCAGTTCCCGGTCAAGCCTACGACCGTATTTCGGGAACATCCATGGCCTGCCCCAACATCGCAGGCGCAACAGCTTTGCTTCGTCAGTATATTATAAATAGATTCCCCGAATATAAAGATAACAACGTAAAGATCGCAGAGATCGCAAACCGCCTGTTCATGTCAACAGCGGATATCATAACAAACAAGAACGGTCTTCCCTATTCCGTAAGAAAACAGGGAGCAGGACTTGCAAACCTTGATAATTCCGCTAAAACCAATGCCTACATCATCACTTATGATGAAAACGGACAGGCAACCGACAAGACCAAGATCGAACTTGGCGATGACCCTTCAAAGGCCGGTGTTTATACGCTTAAGTTCTCTGTATGTAACTTTGGAAGCACCACTCTCACATATGACATCTCCACTTATGTTCTCACAGAAGGTGTGAGTGATACAAAAACAAATGATGGAAAGACAACAGTTACCGAAGAAGCTTACGAGCTCAAGGACGCTGTGATTTCCATAGCTTCTGCGGGCGCTAACGGAAACACCCTCAGCGTAAGCGCAGGACAAACTGTTGACGTTACTGTTACTGTAACTCTCGGCGCGGGCGACAAGGAATATCTTGATAAGTCATTTGAAAACGGAATGTACGTTGAGGGCTTTGTTGTTCTTGACGCAAAAGAAGAAAATTCCGTTGACCTCAGCGTTCCCTACCTCGCTTTCTACGGCGACTGGACAAAAGCTCCTTTGTTCGACCTTGATTATTTCCAGACCAACAAGGATGAGCTTGACGATTCAATAAGCCTTCTTGACAAGACTCTCCCCGATGCGTACGCTACGCGTCCTATCGGCGGTCTCAACAGTGACTACGTAAACTACCTCGGCTCTTACTACTTTACTCAGAATCCCGCTACCACTCCCATTGCCGCAGACAGAAAGTATATTTCTCTGTCTAACCAAGATGACGCGGTAAATTCTCTCAGATTCGTTTGGGCAGGTATGCTCAGAAGCGCCGAAAGAATAGAGATAACCATTACCGAGGATGCAACCGGAAAGGTGATATTCTCTAAGACCGAATCCGATATACGAAAATCTTACGGTGACGGTGGATCTATCTATCCTGCTAACGTTAAAATAGAATTCAGCGCAATCGAAAATCAACTTAAGAACAACACAAAATACACCGTAAAGCTCAAGGGATATCTTGACTATGGTGACGGCGGCGAGAATTCCAACCTTAATAATGAATTTGAATTCCCGCTTGTTACAGACTTCCAAGCCCCCGCGGCAACCGACTGTCAGTTCTACACAGAATACGACAAGGCCACCGAAAAGACAAGACTTTTTGCTAAGGTTGCGATATATGACAATCATTATGCAATGTCAGCACAATTCGGATACGTTGAATATGATCCTAGCGATACAGAAGTTCCCTTTACATTCCAGACATTTGACAAGTATATGACTCCCATATACTCGGAAGAAGATTCTGTTTCCTACGTAGTTTACGAGCTTACAGATTATATTTATCAGATCAAAAACAATGCATACAATAAGAACACACTTGCAATAGCCGTTTATGACTATGCGCTCAACCAGGCTACTTACGAGATAGAACTTCCCGACGAGATCTCGGATCTCTACTTTGAGGAAGAAGAAATCACCCTCAGCCCCAACGAGATATTTGATCTCAAGCCCCTTATTTACCCCAATACAAAGTGGTCTGAACTCCTTCAGTTCACAGTTACCATTCCTCCTACAGGAGAGGTAGCAAGAATAGTAAACAACAAGCTCGTTGCCATTGCCCCCGGTAAGTGCAAGGTAATTGCAACAGCAAGAGACCCAATCACAAACAAACAAAAACAGGCAAGCTTCATTTTGACTGTTTTGGGAGAAGACGATGAAGGCTACGTAGAATACGATAAGACGGTAACCGACAACTTCTTCCTTTCCGGATACTATGTCAACAAAGCATTCTACATGCTCAACACAGAGGATAGAGATGTCGGCGTTACTGGAGACAATATGAAATTCGGCTCAAGTAACTACTCTCTTGCTATGTTCCCCTCCGAGGCAGTTACGCTCCAATATGTTCTTGATGCATACTATCCTGCAGAAACCGATGTCGTATTCAAGTCCAGCAACGATAAGATCGCAACGGTAGATGAAAATGGAAAGATAACAGCTGTTGCCGAAGGATTTGCATCCATCTCCGTAAACGTTCTTTTGGACGGAAAGAGCACCTACTACTCGCAATCCATAAGCATTGAGGTTAAGAACCCCTTCCTTAACACAGGTCCTTCTCTTACTCACTATTTTGGAAACGGCGGAACGGTTGAATTCCCCGACAGTGTGGCAGTAACCGAGATCGGTCAGTTCGCATTCTCCAACTTCGACTATATCGCCAAGGACCCCGCAATGGGAGACATAATCAACGACGATTATCCCGAACTTACAAAGATCTGGTTCATCGGTGATAAAGATGTTACCGAGGGTGAAAAAATAAAGAAGGTCATTATCCCCTTGGGTGTTGAAAAGATAGGTTCTTACGCATTTGCAGGACTTGTCGAACTTGAAGAGGTAGTTATTCCTCACACCGTTACCATGATAGATCAGGGCGCATTCTACGGATGTACTTCTCTTTCCAAGATATCCTACATGGATGAGAATGGCGAAATACATTCCGATAACGGCTTGAAGTACGTTAAGCTTATCAACCAGAGCGCCTTTGAAAACACGAATCTTAACGGAACCTATAATCTTGAAAGCGCAGTTGCTATCGCAAGCTACGCATTCAGAAACTGTAAGAATCTTGACGGCATAATTCTCGGAAAGAATACGGTTTCCGTAGGTGACTACGCATTCGCGTCAAACGTTTCTCTTGAAAAGCTTACCTTTGAGGCAAGCAAGACAAAGCTCGGTGTTTACGCATTCTCAGGTTGCTCTTCTCTTGAATCTGTAACATTGAACACAGAGGTAATTCCTACCGGCTTGTTCAGCGGAGCATCCGCGCTTACAGAGATCAACCTCGGAGCAAGCATTGCAGTTATAGGCGAATATGCTTTCGCGGGAACGGATATTGACACCATCACAATTGATGCTGCAAACAAGTTCTTCGCGGTTCGCGACAAATATATTGTTAACACAACCGGCGACACTCTCGTTTTGGTAATGCCTTACATCAAAGGCAACTTTACTCTTAACGATCCCGCTATTACAAAGATAGGCAACGGCGCATTCTCCGGAAACAAAGCTATCACCTCTGTAAGCATGCCTTACGCGACTTCCGTCGGTGACTTTGCATTTGCAAGATGCTCTTCTCTTGCCAGCGTTGAACTCGCTTCGACACTTACTTATATCGGAGATTACGCATTCTACAACACGGAAATATCCTCGCTTCCCTCTTTTGCAGGCGTAAGCAGCATAGGCAACTATGCATTTGCAGGTACTAACATTGAGAACGTCAATGTTCCAAGCGGAGTAAAGATAGGCAACAGCGCATTTGCTAACTGCCTCGTTCTTGAAAACATCACCATTGGCAACGATGTCGAAATAGGAAACTTTGCATTTGGTCTCGTTACATCTGATAACTGGTCACTTGTAAAAGGAGCAGACGGAAATTACCGTTACGTATTTGCTTCTCCCATTCACTCGCTTACCATAGGCGACAATGCTGTAATCGGTGACAGAGCGTTCTACGGCGCGTGTGAGCTTGAAAGCATAACTCTCGGTCAGGGTGCTGTAATCGGAGAATATGCATTCTATAACACAAGCAAGCTTACAAGCATTGATGGCCTTTCCAAAGCTCTCTCTATTGGCGCGTTTGCGTTCAACGGAGACGTGTACAACATCTTCACAGACAGCTCTGCGCAGTCGATGTTGATAGATGAAAATAATGAATATGTGTATGCATACTATTCATCTGCATTCACAAGCATTGACCTCTCTGCTGCGACAAGCATCGGTGAAAGCTCGTTCGCAGGATGTGTAAACCTTGAAAGTGTAACTCTCGGTAATGCTATCAAGGATATCCCCAATACAGCATTTATCGGATGTACTGTTCTTACAGACATTGACCTTTCCGGCATTGAAACAATAGGCGATAGCGCATTTGCTCGCACTGCTCTTACAGCCGTTGATATCTCGGCAGCTACAACCGTAGGTTCTTATGCGTTTGCATACTGTCCCGAGCTTATCTCGGTTAAATTCAATGAAAATGGTGTAACACTTGCAGAGGGCGCATTCGCAGAATCCTCCAAGCTCGCTACGCTCACAAACCTTAATAAGGTCACAGAAATCGGAGACTATGCTTTTGCATACACATCCGTAACGGTTGCAGATCTCTCAAACGCAACCTCTATAGGCTCACACGCATTCATAAAGAAGACCATGACAGACTTCACGGTCGTTCTCGGAGATGCTCTTGAGTCCATAGGAGATAACCCGTTCGCTTACTGCAATATCGCTCCCTTCTCCTCCTATGAGAAGGTTGAATTCAACGGCAGTGAATACCTCATTCCCACATATACGTATGATATCAATGATTACGTTAAAGTGATCAACGGTTCTCTTTACACAGTTGTTCCCAACGGAGGACTTGAGCTTATATGCTTTGCGGGAATTGACTCAACAGAATTTGTTGCCGACAACACAGTAAGAATTACTGCTTATGCCTTTGCAGGCACGAACGTTTCCTCGGTAGTTCTTCCTTACACCGTTCACTCTATAGGTCATAAGGCATTCTTTGATTGTAACAACCTCACATCCGTAACATTCACAAGCTACGATGCTCCCATTCTTGAGGAAGAATACGACTTTGACTACTATTACTCCTACGACAATATTCCCGCTTCGGGATCGTTTGGATTCATAGACACAGACGGCGTAACAGAAATATACAAGGATGGTCTCGGAATCATTCCCTATTACATGTGGAACGTTTCTTCTCTCCCCAATAACTTCTTCTACGGTGCAAACTTCGTTGACTATATCGGTCACGTAAACACCAACGTAGTAATGATAAGACCCTCCAACGGAATCAACTACGATTCCTTCGTGCTAAACCAGTACTTCTCCGGAGTTATCAACGGTAAGGCGGCAGCAGATGAAATAACCTTGAATGCTATCAAGGTCATCAACTCATTGCCCGAAACAATATTGCTCTCTCATAAGTCTCTCGTTGAGGCAGCGCGCGCAGCATACAATCTTGTAACAACCGTTGAACAACAGTCTCTTGTAACAAACTACTCGATACTTACAAACGCAGAGAGAAGAATCCAGGATCTTGAATATCTGCAGAACCAGCAGCCCGAAGAGCCTACTGACGATCCCATAGAGCAGCCTACAGAAACTCCTACCGAGCCTATAACAAACACCGCTGCTCCAAAAACTTCGCTTTCGGGCGAAAAGATAGCGATAATCGCTATGTCTGCAGGCTTGGCTATATTGCTTGCTCTCGCAATCGTATTCATGATACTCTACATCAAGTCCAAAAAGAATAATTCATCCGACAGCGCAGAAGAAAACGCCGAAGATGCTTTGATCTCTGATGCAAACGCCGAAGATGCTTTGATCTCTGATGCAAACGGTGAAGAAGCCGTGGACACCGAAAGCGAGGCAGCCGCAAGCACAGACGAAATCGCAACCGATGAATCAACCGAAAATACGGTTGCCGAACCGACTGCGGAAAACGACGAATCAGCTGAAGAACAAGCAATCGAAAACACAGAACCCGACAATACAGCTGAAAACTAAAAAACATACGACTTGTCCGTATAAGGACAGGATCTTACAAACACGTATAAAAAATACGGAAAATAAGCCCGATGAACTATGAGGGTAGATATTCCCTTGCATAGTTCATCGGAGGCTTTGGAGAAACAACAAATGAAGAAAATAATTAAGATTTCAATAGTTCTGGTAATGCTTCTCCTTTCAATTTTTGTTATCACGTCATGCTCAAGAAAAGACGCTTATTCTGATATAACAGATAAAGGCTACACAGTCAGCGTTAAATTTGACATTGGAGATGGCATGTTTGAGGGAAGAAACGACCTTGTACTTGTTGATGTGTTCAATCTTTCCAAAGAAAAATCAGACGACAGTGGAAACAAGGTAATAAAAATCCTTGATCCCAACAGCACCCTGCGCGGTGACGAAGCGTTTGAATACAACTACAGCGGACATTATTTCGTCGGCTGGTATCAGGAGAGATATCCTCTGGAAGACGAACAAGGAAATATGCTTGACGAGTACGGAAACATTACCACAGATCCCGAACAGCAGGCTTATTACTATCAAAAGAAGTGGGATTTTGAAAAAGACAGACTCTCTGTTGATCCCTCAAAGGAATATTCCCCCGAAGAGCCTTGTCTGACACTTTATGCGGCATGGGTACCTCTTACCAAATTTGAGATTTATGCCCCCAACGAAAGCGGCGAATTTGAGCTTTTGGACATTCCCGACAATGATGAGGATTGTATAAAAGCGTCCGCACTCAACATTCCTCAGTGGGATAAGCAAAGCGGCGAATTGATCTCCGTTGGCTTCCCTACCATAGACAACAAAACATTCAACAAAGCGTATTCGTCTCCCGAATGCACAGACGAATATGAAATAACCTCATCTACCGTTCTCGGACATATAGACGAGGAAAAGGGTATTCTCATATCCGATACTGTTAAAATCTATACCACATGGCTTGACGGAACGTGGTACAAGATATACAACGCGGGAGTTCTCGCAAACAAGACAGATGAAAATGCCAATTACGAAATATGCGCAAACCTTGATTTCTCCAGCATTCGCTGGTCCGATACCATGTTCGCGTCGAAAACCTTCAACGGCACGCTCTGCAGCGAAGAAGGAAGCAATTATAAGCTTTCGGGAATTTTTGTAAGAGCAACCGGTGTTGAAGACGCAACCGGCATATTCCATTCTCTCGGTGAGAATTCCGTTATTAAAAATATAACCTTTGAAAACACGGCACTTTCTGTATCCGGCTTGACCAAAGACAATATACTCAATTTGGGACTTATTGCTTCCCTTAAGCCCGACGGCGCGGTGTTTGAAAATGTTGAATTTTCCGGCACAAACGTTATAACCATAGACACAGCGGGTATAAATGCCATAAAAAAGCACTCCGTAGGACTTGTATTCGGTTCGGGAGACTGTAGCAATATCGCTATGAATAACATTGACTGTGTTCCCGTGGACGAAAACGCACCGGTCAAGATAATCGTTGACTACGAAACCGGCACTGTTCGTTTCATTCAACCTTAACATTGAAAAAAATTCAGGAGGAAATATATAATGAAAACAAAAATTTTGTCCCTGATTCTTTGCCTTGCTCTTTGCATCAGCGCCCTTGGCGTTCTTGCTTCCTGCGGCAAAAAACAGGACGGCACAACCCCCAATGCTACTAATCCCGACGCTCCCGGTAGTACCGGCAAAAAGCCCGACGCATTGGTTGTTATGACAGAAGACCTTGACGGTCTCTTCAATCCCTTCTACTCTACCACCGCAAACGATGCTACGATCGTTGCTATGACACAGCTCGGCATGATCACTACTGATTATGTTAACGGCGAAGTGGTTGAGGCTTACGGCGATGAGCACGCTGTAGTTGTTAAGGATTACATGAACTCATACAACGCGGCGAGTGATAAAACGACCTATACATTCGTCATTAAGAACGGACTCAAGTTCTCCGATGGCAAGCCCCTGACAATGCACGACGTTCTCTTCAACATGTACGTTTACCTTGATCCTACATACGCAGGTTCTTCTACAATGTACTCTATCGACATCGTAGGTCTTCAGGAGTACAGAACTCAGCAGGCGACCTCCGGTTCAACAGGCGGAAGCTCCGCTGCTATTGACAAGGCTGCTCAGGACAGAGCTCAGGACCGTATCAACGAGCTTATCAACGTATTTAAGCAGATCGGTAAAACAGGAACTCAGGGTTCGTACTACGCGTCTGTAGATGACATGAAGGCTTACCTTGCAACACATAATCCTTCCGACGGATACAAGGCTGCTGTTTCTGTATCTTCCAAGTTCAACGAGGTTACATCCGCTAACGTTCTTGCCGACTATGAGAAGGCTCTCCAGCTCTTCCGCGAGGAGCTTGAATCCGACTATAGCGGCGCTACGGAAAACTTCGTTGAGGAGCCCTACAAGTCTTGCGGTGTTGTGTTTGACGAGGTTCTCTCCTTCATGGCTCTTGAAGGCTATGTAAAGTTTGAGTATGAAAAGATCGACGGCAAAGATAACTACAACAAGATCGAAAAGGTAGTAATTAACTACAACCAGGACGTAATCAACTCTAAGGAAGCGGCTATCAACTTCGTATTTGAAGACAAGATCGAAAACAACTTCGACCAGGTAGTTTCCTACTGGCAGACAGCTTCCAAGCTTCTTACAGACTTCACAGCAAAGGCTAAGGAAGTTCTTCTTAAAGAAAACATGTCCGACGGAAGCGGCATGAAGTACCCCAACATCTCCGGTATCGTTTCTCTCGGTCACACCACGGATACACAGACTGTAACAATTGGTGACAATACTTACACGGTTGCTCACGAGCACAACGCAGACGGAACAGTAAAGAACAGCGAAGAATATGACGTTCTTCAGATCACAATAAACGGCGTTGACCCCAAGGCTATCTGGAGCTTTGCTTTCAGCGTTGCTCCCCAGCACTACTACGCTAAGGGCTACACTGTTGATATCGCAAACAACAAGTTCGGTGTTGAATGGGCTTCCCACGAATTCATGACCAACGTTATTCAGGCAACCGAGGTAACAAAGGTTCCTATGGGCGCAGGTCCTTACAAAGCAACTAACAAGGATAATGCAGATAACCCCAAGGGTAACGAATTCTATTCAAACAACGTTGTTTACTTCAAGGCAAACTCCAACTTCATGTTCCCTGTCAAGACAGAAAAGCTCCGCTACCAGGTAGTAAGCTCTTCTAACGCACTCAACGCACTTCAGGCAGGTTCCGTTCACTTCGTATCTCCTCAGCTCACTGATAACAACATGGCAAAAATCGAGGAGCTTAAGAGCAGCGGTATCGAGAGCATGTTCACAGACCAGCTCGGTTACGGTTATATCGGTATAAACGCAGGTAAGATCCCGGATATCAATATCCGTAAGGCTATTATGACCGCAATGGATACAAGCCGCGCTATCGACTACTACCGTTCAGGTACTGCTTCCACAATTTACTGGCCCATGTCCAAGGTAAGCTGGGCATATCCTAAAGGCGACTCCGAATATGACAACGGTCACTCCTACCCTGCAATTAAGTTTGATGAAAACACAGCTAAGGCACAGATAAAGGAATATATGAAGGCTGCCAAGGTATCCGCAGGACACTCCAGCCTTAAGATCACATTCACTATCGCAGGCGCAAACCTTACAGAGCACCCTGCATACAACGTGTTCCTCAACGCAGCAGCTATTCTTAACGACTGCGGTTGGAATATCGAGGTAGTTGCGGATACACAGGCACTCACAAAGCTCTCCACAGGTTCGCTCGCAGTATGGGCTGCAGCTTGGGGCTCAACTGTTGACCCTGACCTCTATCAGGTATATCATAAGAACTCCACAGCAACAAGCACACTCGCATGGGGCTACCGTGAGATTCTTGCTAACCCCTCCAAGTACTCCGAAGAGAACACAATAATCAACGAGCTTAGCGATCTCATAGATCAGGCGCGCGAAACAGATAACCAGGCAAAGCGTACAGAGCTTTATGAAAAGGCTATGAAGAAGATCCTTGATCTTGCAGTAGAGCTTCCCGTATATCAGAGAAGCGTACTCTACGCTTACGACTCCACTGTTATCAATAAAGATACTCTTCCCAAGGAGATCAATCCCTTCTCCAGTCCTCTTGACAAGATTTGGGAAATTGAACTTGTTGGATAATCAAACTCAGACGATCAGAGGTAGATCATGCTTAAATATATACTGAAAAGACTTGGACTTTCAATTCTGATTCTTCTCGGTGTTTCATTGATACTATACTTTTTAATCAGGTGCATGCCCGTCGATTTTATCAGAAGTAAGATCGACGCCATGAACCAAGGCGGCGCAACGATCAAGCCGGATGCTCAGGTTACCATGTACACCTCATACGGCTTGGACGTTCCCGAAGATGTTGTTGAAGAATATAGGAATCAATTAAAAACCGAAGGACGGCTTGAAGAACTTGATAAGTTCAACAAAGAATACGGAAACGATTCCGGATTTGTAAAAATGCTCAAGGGATACTTGGGTTGGCTTGGAAAAATATGCCGACTTGATTTCGGAAAGAGCTTCAAATACGGTGACAATGTCGTAAACGTAATTAAAGACAACATGGGAGTTTCCTTCGCTATTGCTTTGATTGCAACGATATTTGAATTTTTGATAGCTATCCCTCTCGGAATCACAGCCGCAACACATCAATATTCCATAAGAGACTATATCGTAACCATCCTCGTTATGATAGGAATCTCGCTACCCGCGTTCTTCTTTGGACAGGTGCTGAAAAATCTATTGGCGATGAAGCTGGGATGGTTCTATCCATCCGGACTTGTCAATGCTGCGGTTTCGGGAATGACCTTCTGGGAACAGATCGTAGACTATTTCAGACACTTGTTTATTCCTATTTTGACCGTTGTAATACTCAGCATCGGCGGACGTATGAGAATGACTCGTACCAATATGCTTGAAGTCATGAACTCAGACTACATCCGAACCGCGCGAGCTAAAGGTCTTAAGGAAAAAACCGTAATTTATAAGCACGCATTCAGAAATACGCTCATTCCCCTCGTAACCTCCCTTGCCGGATTGCTCCCCTCCCTGTTCTCGGGAGCTATCATCACAGAGCAGGTATTTGACCTGCCCGGTATCGGTAACATCGCTCTTCAGGCAATGAGCGCAGGTGATATTCCGTTTATCATGGGATACAATATGTTTCTGGCTCTCCTCAGCGTTATAGGTGTTCTGCTCTCAGACCTTATGTACGCCGTTGTTGACCCCAGAGTTAAACTGTCATAAAGGAGGGGCGTTATGGAAAACAAAGAATTTAACAACTTAGAAGAATCCGCAGTTGAAGTAACTCCCACCCCTGCAGATATTGAAGAACCCGACTACAAAGGCGACGACGAATTGCTTGAAAGAAACGTCAAGCTCATGTCCCCCATGCAAATGGTGCTCCGTCGATTCTTCCGTTCAAAGCTCTCCATTATCGGACTTGTTCTTATCATTGGTCTGTTTGTATTCTGTTGGGTAGGTCCTCTTATCTATAATAAATGGGAACCCACCGAAATGGATAACAGCGGCAAGTGGGAAGTTGAAACTCCCGTAGTCATTGAATATGAGGACGAGGACGGAAAGCACGAATTTTATAAGGTCACAGAGGTAAAGAAAAAGGCAAATGCCTTAGCTGATCCCAGCAGTGACCATCCCCTCGGAACCGACAAGATCGGCAGAGACGTTCTTGCCCGTGTTATGGAGGGCGGTAAGGTATCTCTTACCATAAGCTTCCTCTCAGTATTTATCATTACTCTGTTCGGAGTTGTTTTCGGTGGAATTGCCGGATACTTTGGCGGTGTGATAGATAACATAATAATGAGACTGTGTGATATTCTTATGTGTTTGCCCGGATTCCCTATCCTTTTGATAGTGGGTACCGTGTTGCAAAATGAAAGCTTGGGAATAGCATCACAGCACAGAATTTATTATTTGATGGGCTTCTTAACACTCATTTCGTGGTCCGGAACCGCACGTTTGGTAAGAGGTCAGATCCTCTCCCTTCGTGAACAGGAATACATGGTAGCGGCGGAAGCTATGGGATATTCTACGGGAAGAAAGATATTCAAGCATCTTGTTCCTAACGTAATGCCCCAGCTTATCGTTTCCATGACATTGAGCCTTGGTAGTATGATCCTTTACGAGGCTTCCCTTTCCTACCTCGGTCTCGGTGCTCCCGAGCAGCATGCCGCATGGGGTACGATGATAAACATTGTCGTAGAAGACCCGAACATTCTGGAAAATTACTTTAACATATGGGGACCTCCCGGTATCTGTATCATTCTCGCCGTTTTGGGATTCAACTTCATCGGCGATGGCTTGCGCGATGCCCTTGACCCCAAAATGAGGAGGTAATCGTATGTGCGCAAAGAAAAACACTAATACAAACTATCTTTCAAATAAAGAAATTCGCGCTATTGCCAAGGCAAACCGCAAGGTAATGAATGCCCTTGAAAAGAAGAAGTACCGTAAGGCAGATGAAAGCGAATTTACAACTCAGATGAAGGATAGCAAAAACATCCTTGAAATAGAAGATCTCAATACATATTTCTTCACCGACCAGGGTGTCGTTAAGGCTGTTAACGGAGTTTCATTTGAGGTTCCCGAAAACTCTACCGTAGGTATCGTTGGTGAATCCGGTTGCGGCAAATCCGTTACAAGTATGTCTGTCATGAGACTTCTTCAGGGCCCTCAAGGTCAGATAGTTTCCGGTAGCATCCGATTCAAATCTTTGGAGTACTGCCGAGATGAAAAAGGCAGACCCATTCCTGCATACACTGTTGATGAAAACGGAAATACAGTTCAGGCTGTAAATGAAAGCGGTGTTGCGCAGTAC
Organism: Oscillospiraceae bacterium; assembly: GCA_015063545.1. Lineage (GTDB taxonomy): Bacteria > Bacillota > Clostridia > Oscillospirales > CAG-272 > SVTX01. The sequence continues at coordinate 94,474 of SVTX01000002.1, forward strand.
GAGATGGAAGAAAAGGTATATGACATCGCTCAGATGCCTATACGCGACATCCACCGTATTCGCGGCAGACAGATATCCATGATATTCCAGGAGCCTATGACTTCTCTCAATCCTATATTCACTATAGGAGATCAGCTTGATGAGGTCACGTTCATACACAATCCCGGCGCGACCAAGGAAATGGCTAAGAAACGTTCCCTTGACATGCTCGGTCTTGTTGGAATTGCTGCTCCCGAACGCGTATATAAGTCCTATCCCCACGAACTGTCGGGCGGTATGAGACAGCGTGTAATGATCTCCATGGCTCTTGCCTGTGACCCCCGTCTTATCATCGCAGATGAGCCTACCACGGCGCTTGACGTTACTATTCAGGCTCAGATACTTGACCTTTTCCGTGACTTGAAGCATAAGATAAACGGCTCTATTCTTCTTATCACACACGACCTTGGCGTAATTGCCGAAATGGCAGATTACGTTGTCGTAATGTATGCCGGCAAGGTAATTGAAAGAGGTACGGTTCAGGAAATATTCCACAATCCCATGCATCCCTACACCATCGGATTGCAGAAGTCCAAGCCTACTATGGATTCGGACGAGGATACACTCTTTAATATTCCCGGAAACGTTCCCAACCCCGTTAATATGCCTAACCACTGTTTCTTTAAGGAAAGATGTTCAATGTGCACTCGCAAGTGCTCCGGCGAATATCCCGGTATGATACAGGTAAGCCCCACACACTTTGTAGCATGTCATTTGTATGACGAAAAAGAGGAGGTTTAAATATGGAAGAACAATTGAATAATATCAATGAAACAGAAGAAACCTCCGTTGTTTACGATGACGCGCTCGAAGCGAAAAAAGAAAAGGAAAGACGTCAGGCTCAGATAGAAGCTGACTCTACTCTTCCCTTTGATGAAGAAGCGCTTCTCGAGGTAAGACACCTTCGCAAGTGCTTCCCCATCAAAAAATCCCTGACAGGTAAGGTCCTTCAGGAATTGGTTGCAGTTGACGACGTATCATTTAAGCTCAAGCCCGGTGAAACACTCGGTATCGTTGGTGAATCCGGTTGCGGTAAGACCACTATGGGTAGAACTATATTGAAGCTCCATCCCTCAAACGGCGGTCAGATCATTTTCAACGGTGAAGATATAACAAATTACAAATCTGCTCAGATGCGCAATATTCGTACTCAGATGCAGATAATCTTCCAGGATCCTTATTCTTCACTTCCTCCCAGAAGCACAATAGGAGATATTCTCTCCGAGCCCGTTAAGGTTCACAATATAGTGCCCAAGTCCGAGGTCAAGGATTACGTTATGGATCTCATGGAAAAATGCGGTCTCCGTGACTATTACTACGAAAGATATCCCCATGAATTCTCCGGCGGTCAGCGCCAGAGAATATGCATCGCGCGCGCGCTTTCGGTAAATCCTAAGCTTGTCGTATGCGATGAACCTGTATCCGCGCTCGACGTATCTATTCAGGCGCAGATAATCAATTTGCTCAAAGAGCTTCAGTCTTCTATGGGGCTTACGTATCTGTTTATATCACATGACCTTTCCGTCGTTAAGTTCATTTCGGACAAGATCGGTGTTATGTATCTCGGAGCTATGATGGAGTTTGGTAACAAAAAGGATATATTCTCCAATCCCATTCACCCCTATACGCAGGCACTCTTCTCTGCGATCCCCAATCCTAATCCCGATGTCAAGATGAACAGAATCGTTCTTTCCGGAGATATTCCCTCTCCCGCTAATCCGCCCAAGGGTTGCCGCTTCCATACCCGTTGCCCCTACGCAAAGGAAATATGCAAGCATGTTTGCCCCAAGTATAAGGAGTACGAGCCCGGTCACTTCGCGGCTTGCCACCTCTATTCTCAGGACTGATAAGCTATGAGTAAGGATCTCAAAAAAAACAAAAAGAAAAAAGCCAAGACCGTCTACATTGATGATGGCTCGACTATAGCTGATATGTCGGGTGTAAACGGCGCGCGTCCCCGCGCATTTGGCTCTCACCCAAAATCCAACAAGGATTTTGAAAAAAACAATCAGACAAAAGGAAGCGAGATCTACACAGGAAACAGATTCAAGGATTCTCTTCGAACCTATTTCCGATCAGTAAAGCTCATGATAATCCCTATGCTTGTAACCATGGGAATTATAGCGGCTGCATTTTTGATCATGTGGATACTTCTCAACCTTGCATCATAAAAAAGAGAGGCAAAGCCTCTCTTTTTTGTTGTTAAAGATTATAATACTTATCAAACTCTGCAGGATGAGGGATCTTTGACATTTCGCTGCACTCTGCTCTCTTCCCCTTTATGAAGTTCTTTATAAGCTCCTCGGGGAATACGCCGCCTACAGTGAGATAATCGTGATCTGCTTCAAGCGCGTCAAGCGCATCGGGAAGATTTGTGGGCAGTCCCTGAAGCTTTGCCTTTTCCTCGTCGGAAAGGTGGAAAAGGTTGAAATCATAGGGACCCCATCCGTTTGCGTGAGGATCTATTTTGTTCTTTATGCCGTCAAGACCTGCCATGAGTATTGCCGCGTAGCAGAAATAGGGGTTGCAGGTAGCGTCGGGATTACGAAGCTCAAAGCGACGAAGCTCGGGGCTCTTCGCGTATGCGGGAATACGGATTACCGCGCTTCTGTTGGAGGTAGCATATCCGACCGTTACGGGAGCCTCAAATCCGGGAACAAGTCTCTTAAATGAGTTCGTACTGGGGTTTGTGATAGCACAAAGACTGCTGATGTGCTTGAGAAGTCCACCCATAAAGTAATGCGCGGTCTCGGAAAGGTGAGCATATCCGTTATCATCCGAGAAAACAGGCTTGCCGTCCTTGAAAAGAAGCATGTGAACGTGCATTCCGCTTCCCGCCTCGCCGTATATAGGCTTGGGCATAAAGGTCGCGCTCTTACCGTACTTGAGGGCTGTGTTGTGAATAATGTACTTTATCATCATGGTAGCGTCAGCCATGTGAATAACCTCGCCAAGCTGGGGCTCGATCTCATACTGGCCTGAAGCTGCAACCTCGGGATGATGGTAGTTAATGTCAATTCCCATCTCCTTCATGAGCATACACATCTCGCTTCTGCACTCATAGGAAGTATCAAAGGGCTTTGCAATATGATAGTTCTTTTGCTTTGGAACGACAACTCCCATTCCGTTTGTATCACTGTTCCAATAAGACTGAGAAGCGTCAACAGACGCGCCGATATAGTTGCCCTGAACACTCCAGGTAACGTCGTCAAAAAGGTAAAATTCAAATTCGGGAAGTATCTTCATCTCGTCAGCGACGCCGCAGTCCTTCATATACTGAACAGCCGCTTTGATGATGTTTCTGGGATACTGCGCGAGTGGGCGATTTTCGGGGTTGTCTATGATCATGGCATTACCCGTCATTGAGAGCGTGGGGATAGAGCAGAAGGGATCAATAACTGCCGTATCGGGATCGGGAATAAATACCATATCGCTCTTCTCTACTACCGCGTAGCCGTAGTTGGACGCATCAAAGCCTATTCCGTTCTTCATCGTTGCCTCGGAGAAATTCTCTGCAGGAATGGTAACGTGGCGGAACTGTCCGTGAATATCGACCATTTTGAAATCGACCATCTTGATACCGTTTTCACGGATCATATTCATAATCTTCTGCACCTTGTTGTTCATTGCAATATCCTCTTTTCTATACAGAAATACTTTATACGGATATTTTAACATAAAAAAACATTTTTTGCAATAGAAAAAAACAAAATATAATACCGCTTATAAAATTTTATTGTAAATACTATTGCTTGTTTTATCAAAAAATGATATAATAATATAGACGACAAAAAGGATGGTAAAAAAATGATTACAAAAGATATAAGGTACATTGGCGTCAACGACCACAAAATAGATCTGTTTGAAGGTCAGTACGACGTCCCCAACGGAATGGCATACAACTCATACGTAATACTTGACGAAAAAATTGCAGTAATGGACACCGTAGATGCAAAGTTCGGTGATGAATGGCTGAGCAATCTCTCAGACGCTCTCCAAGGCAGAGCTCCCGATTATCTCATAATTCATCACATGGAGCCCGATCATTCCGCAAACATTGCAATATTTATGGAAAAATATCCCGAAGCTACCATCGTGTCATCGGACAAAGCGTTCGTTATGGTAAGTCAATTCTTTGGTAACGATTACAGCGACCGCAGAATTTCTGTCAAGGACGGCTCTACCCTTTCGCTTGGCAAGCACAACCTCAGATTTATTTCCGCGCCCATGGTACATTGGCCTGAGGTAATAGTAACTTACGATGAATACGACAAGGCGCTCTTTTCTGCCGACGCGTTCGGTAAATTCGGCGCGCTTGACGTAGATGAGGACTGGGCTTGCGAGGCTCGCAGATATTATTTCGGAATAGTTGGAAAGTACGGACCTATGGCTCAAAAGCTTTTGAAAGCTGCGTCGGGACTTGACATATCTGTCATCTGTCCTCTGCACGGCCCCATGCTCACCGAAAATCTTGCGTATTACATCGATTTGTACAACACCTGGACAACTTACGGGGTTGAGAGCGAGGGCGTTCTTATCGCGTATACGTCGGTCTACGGCAATACAAAGCGTGCAGTTGAGCTTTTGGCAGAACAGCTCAAGGCTATCGGTTGCCCCAAGGTAGTAGTCAACGACCTTGCAAGATGCGACATGGCTGAGGCAGTCGAGGATGCGTTCAGATACGGAAAGATAATTTTCGCGACTACAACATATAACGGCGAGGTATTCCCATTCATGCGAGAATTTTTGCATGAGTTGACCGAAAGAAACTTCCAGAACCGCAAGGTCGGTATAATTGAGAACGGCTCGTGGATGCCCACTGCCGCCAAGGTCATAAGAAAAATGCTTGAAAACAGCAAAAATCTCACGTTTACTGATACTACGGTAACAATAAAGTCTGCTGTAAGTAATGCTAATATTGAACAAATAAATGCACTTGCAAAGGAAATTTGCGAGGGATAAAAAAGAGGGCGATGCCCTCTTTTTCTTTACAATCGGGATTCGAACCTTTACATAAAACCTTGCGGTTTTATGTGTGTGGGTTCTCTTCTCCGTCACTCCGACCACAAAAAAAGAGAGGCTTTGCCTCTCTTTGCGTGGTCGGAGTGACGGGATTCGAACCCACGGCCTCTTGGTCCCGAACAAATACGCCATCGTTTTTTGACTACTTTTGTTGACTTTTTGATGCTTTTTAGTCCAAAAACGATGCTTTCCGATGCTCTCGTTCGCACTGTTTCCACGTAGTCCGAAG
>SVTX01000032.1 GCA_015063545.1 Oscillospiraceae bacterium
CAGTATTTTCCAATTCGGCAATTCGCTTGTGTATTTTTGGATGTTCAATCCTATAGCAATTATTCTATCTGTTATAGGATTGATTCAAAGGCAGAAAACCCGTGGTATTTTTATTTTCTGTGCAATGCTGTCCATAATAAGCTGGATTGTTGCAGGTACAATGATTGCAACGGTATTTTGATATTATGAAAATATTTCCAAATGGAAAGGAACTTATAATATGGAACAAGATTGGAGACTGAATGGTCAAGAGGAATATTTAAAAGACGTAGTCCTCTATAAAATTGTTTTTCCTGAATTTTGAACGAAAGCATTTGCAGATAAAAACGAATTTTATCAAAGCATTTTAAGATATGCCGAAAATCATGTTAAGGCTTTCCCTGATACAAAGGAATATCTTGAAGGTGAAAAAATACAGTTGTTTTGGCACGAACACTGCGATTTCTGTTGGGAAAAGGCAATGACAAATACGGAGTGCGAGTTTTATTGCACAAAAAATATGCGATACTGGATTTGCAAAGAATGCTTTGAAGATTTTAAAGATAAATTTGGATGGATTGTAAAATCCGCTGATGAGTTGTTTGATTGACTAAAAATATACCTTTTGGCTTTACAACCCCCGTTTTTGACCGATTTTTGAGACCTTTTGGAGTCTTGACCCATGTCGAAAGCGTAGTTTGCCTCACAAGGAGATAAAAATGAAAACAGACGTTATTGCGGCACATCGGTACTGCACAAATAACAAAGAGAATTTACAGAGTGATTCAGTTTGTGGTTGCTTTTACTGTCTCAAAATTTTCTCTCCCGAAGAAATAACGGCTTGGCTTGAGGAAGATTCGGGCACGGCGCTTTGTCCGTATTGCGGGATCGATTCCGTGATCGGTGAACATTCGGGGCACCCAATTACAAAAGAGTTTCTTACCCAAATGCAAAAGCATTGGTTCTAAATAGCATTTAAGATTTATTTGATTTAAATCATAGGAGAAATGTCATGAAAAAAGAAAAAATCCTACCTCTCATCGGATACGTGTCGTTGCTTTTAGGCTCGATATTCAATCTTGTAAATTCCTCTACGGAAAGAGAGATATTTAAATGGTACATAACGGTTCCATTGTTCGTGCTTGCCATAGTAGGTATAGTTTATGATCTTGTTATAACGGTAAAAAAGTCGAAAAAAGCTAAAAAGGAGAACAACATGAAAAAAATCATTTTTGACACAGACATCGGCGGCGACTGCGACGATACGGGCGCGCTTGCCATAATACATCAGGGTGTAAACGCAGGGCTTTGTGAGCTTCTTTGCGTAAGCGTCAGCACGGCAGATCCTTGGGCGCCCGCTTGCGCGGACGCGATAAACCGCTATTATGGGCATAATGTTCCGATTGGGCAGACCGATATTGCTCCCGCGGGTGACGTGACTATGGAAATGATCCTTGGCGGATATGGATACGGAAAGCATACGGCTGAGACGTTTGGAAGCGATTATCTTCCCGGCGGCACCAAAAAGCCCGAAAATGCGGTAAGACTTCTACGCAAAACCCTTGCAGAAAACACAGGTGACAAAATAACTCTCATGGTTATAGGATCTTGTATAAATTTTGGAAGACTGCTTGAGAGCGAAGGTGACGATATATCAGACAAGACGGGACTTGAGCTTGTGCGCGAGCAGGTCGATTTCGTTTCTTTGATGGGCGGACTTTTCCTCGACGGAAACGCGCATCTCAATATGCCGGAGGTGGATGCGGAGTATAATCTGAGAACAGATATACGCACTGCTAAAATCGTATTTGAGCGTTGTCCCGTGCCCATGTACATATCTCACTTTACGGTGGGCGATCAGATATTCTCGGGAACATCCATTATTGAAAACGAGCCCGACAGCCCCGTAAGAGAATCTTACATTGAGCACGTAAAGGGAAAGAGAAACAGTTGGGATCCCATCTCGGCATTTTATGCGGTTTACGGTTGTGGCGGCGGAGTGTTTAGTGACAACCGTCGAGGCAAGGTAGTGCTTGACGAGCGCGCTGTGACCGCTTTCTATGAGGGCGAGGGAAATCATATTCTCATAGATTGCCCCGATAATGCGGCTGCGGAGGCGGCTCTTGATGACGCTATGATAGGCAAATTCAAAATTTGAGGTGTAAAAATGTTAGATCTTATAAAATCAAGATATAGCGTAAAGAATTATTCGGACAAGCAAGTGCCGAATGAGATTTTGGAGCAGATAATAGAGGCGGGAGTTTACGCGCCCTCCGGACGCAACCGCCAGGCGGTGCGTTTTATGGTAGTACAGGACAAAACAACAATAGAGTTTCTTTCAAAAATAAACGCTGAAGTCGGCGGGTTTCCTGAGGGAACAGATCCGTTCTACAATGCCCCCACGGTAGTTGTGGTATTTGCCGACAGAGATGTGAGCACTCATGTGGAGGACGGCTCACTTGCGCTTGGGAACATGCTCAACGTTGCGTTTGACCTGGGAGTCGGTTCATGCTGGATACACAGAGCAAAGCAGATGTTTGAGACATCTGAGGGCAGAGAGATCGCGCGTGAATACGGTATTCCCGACAGCTATATCGGAATTGGCAACTGTACGCTTGGATACGGGGTTGACGGTGAGATTCGAAGCCCGAAGGAAAGAACACAGGGCAGAGTACATTATAAGAAATAAGTTGGAGGAAGGCAATGTATCGCATAGGAATAGACCTCGGCGGAACTAATATCGCTGCGGCGGTAGTTGATAATAATTTCAACATCATTATAAAAAAGAGCATCCCTACGGTTATAAGCGAGGGAGGAGACAGAATAGTAAACGATATGGCATTTCTTTGCCGTTGGCTTTGTGCTGAATCGGGCATTTCGGAAGCGGATATAGAGGCTGTTGGAATAGCTTCTCCCGGAATTGCAAACAGCCGCGATGGGGTAGTGGAATATGCATGCAATCTTCCGCTGCGCAAATATCCCATTTGCAAAAACCTGTCCGATCAGATCGGAGGGATGCCTGTTCACGTTGAAAATGATGCAAATGCGGCGGCATGGGGAGAAGCTGTAGCCGGCGCGGCTAAAGGGACGTCTAATTCTGTTATGATAACGCTCGGTACGGGTGTTGGCGGCGGCGTGATAATCGACGGCAAGGTGTATTCGGGATTCAACTTTGCGGGAAGTGAGCTTGGGCACATCGTTATATCTGCGGGCGGCAGACCTTGCGGATGCGGCAGACGCGGTTGTTGGGAGGCATACAGCTCGGCAACGGCTCTTATAAATATGACCAAAGAAAAGCTTTCGGAATGCAGGGCGCAAAACAGAGAAACTCTTATGTTTTCACTTTCGGAAAACGGAGTGAACGGAAAGGTCGCATTTGACGCATATGACGGGGGCGATGCTGCAGCGCGCGAAGTGATAGAGGAATACGCATACTATCTTGCTTGCGGAATTACAAATATAATCAACCTCTATCAGCCCGAAGTGCTTTCTATAGGCGGAGGAATTTCGGGACAGGGAGAAAAGCTTCTTGATATGATCATGCCCATCGTGAAAGCCGAAAGCTACGGCGGCGATGGTACTGTAATTCCCACAAAGGTATGCATCGCAGAGCTCGGAAATGATGCGGGAATTATAGGCGCGGCGTTTCTTGGGATTTAATATTGATAATGTGCGGTATAAAATACCGCACATTATATTTTGTATTGACATCGTTATGTCAATACATATTACTATTGACAACTCACGAAAAATTGTATATAATGAGAGTATCACAATTTTAACGGCTATATGAGAAGGAGGACACCATGAAAGCTGTAGCTGGAGCAATTTGCGCGGCGCTTTTGATCGTTGCGCTTGTATTTTCGCCTTCCGTTTCCGCAGACGTTGTTGCGGGTGCGGGCAAGGGTGAGAATGCGGAATTGACGTCACTTGAGGACGTTGCGGATTTTTTTGATTTTTTAAACAATGGCACGGATTCTTCCGTTTATGCGCCTGATTTTGATTTTTTGAGTGCTATGACGGAAGACGGCACCGATGCCGCGACCGAGATTCCTATTGATGCGGCGACTGAAGGCAATACGGAAGATCAAGAGCCTTCACACAGCGAAAAGTCTCGCGAGAAAAAGACTTATACAAGTGGAACGATACACGAGGTCTCGCAGATGAATGCCGAGTCCTCTTACCATGGGGATTCGTACGGCGGAAGCTCGCGTTACTCTATGGTGAGAACACTGTCTATTTATCTTACCGAGGATGCTTCATATTACAAGAGCAACGGTTCTCTGCAGAGCAACTCAAATAGTTGGTCCGATGTTGACGGAGAGTACGATGAAGAGGGCAGTGCGACGTCTATGATGTGGGATTTTGAATTCTATTTCGATGAAGATCAGATGCTGATGAAGATCAATAACCTCGTTCTTTGCAGCGACGATGAGGATTTTAAATTCCCCTTTGACAGAGAGGGTTTTGGTAAATGGTTGGATATATCTGATACGGATGTTCTTGGCGCAATAGAGATTGATGCTATCAACCGCGAGTCTCTCGGAGAGCTCGGCGAATGCATAGTTGAGTATATGGATGACGGCTTTGTAAAGAACGGCAAGGTATATACATTGATTGATAAGTTTATCGAGGACAGCAAGATAGTTGTAAATCTCAACGATGCCGATAGCCCCGTTTTGGAAATGACATATTCACAGAGCGACGACTCATCTAGTGGTAGTTACAGTAGCCATGTTGGCGCCGTTTACACCTTTGAAAACATAAACAACACGGTAGTCGAGCTTAGCGACGATATAAAGGTCGAGGATGCCGCAGACTATATTGATCTGGAGGACTAAGGCATGAAGAGCTTGATAAAAAAGATGAGAAATACTTACGTGCACGGTCATCCCGTTCGCCGAGGACTTATGAAAGGGTATGCTATCGCGGCGTTTGTCGCTCAGATAGTTATCGCGGTCATGTTTTTCTTCGGCATAGCCGATGCTTTTGGCAAAAAGGTATATCTTCTTGAATCCATAAATCTTATATTGGACGTCTTTTCCGGCTATTGGGTGGTCGGAGTAGGCGGTGCTTTGCTTGCCATACTTTATTACGTATTTTTGATCATTATGATCAAGAATATAGTAGTTTCTATCAGATTTCTGACGAACTGTGTCAAGGACACGTCGGTGGATACCGTTAACAAATACGGTACATATATTGCCGGCAGATTTGGCAGCACGTTCTTCTCCTCCGTGATCTTCCTTGTTGTTGCGAGAATGGTCAGCGCGTATACGCTTTCGCCTTCCGCTATAACGGTAATAATTGTGGGAATGACCTTTTACATAGCTTACTGGGTATTTGCTACGGTCTGTGAGCCGTATGATCTGACTGTGATACTTGCCAGATCTTTCGGAAACGCTCTGTCTGCCATGTCTGTGATGCTTTTGTTCACTCTTATCTGTAAGGTAGATGTTCCTACAGTATATAACAATCTTATGTTTTTCTTCAACTCAATAGGACTGTTTGACACAATGTCAAATCAGGATATTGTCAACGTGCTGTTCCACAGCCTGATTTCCCCTGTGTTCCTTATCGTTATCCAGATCATGACACTTAAGTACGCCGAGAGAATGTTGATTGAAGGCGATGACTTCCGCGTTTTGGATAACCGTTCAAAGGCGACAGGTGTATTTTGGGCATGCATGATATATGCAATGGTGCTTGTTGTTTCCGGTATGTTTGTCGGCACTGCGTCAAATGTTGGCGGACTGTTTGGCTTGTTAAAGAATAATATTTCCTGGATATGTTGCGCGGTAGTTATTTTTGTGTCTCCTAAGGCAATCCTGCCGACCGACGTTACAAGAAAATTCACCGGCGCTCTCGGCGGCGCGAAAAAGAAGACCGAAAAGTCCAAAAAGCAGGATAAGCCCGTCAATGAAAATAAGGTTGCGGCAAATGCATTTGCGGAGCAGTCCAAGGTCAGCGCCACCAAGGTCGATGCATCTACGGTTGAAGCGCCTACGGTTATGTCCGCAGAAGATAAAAATGCACCCGTGATGCCTTCGAACCATGAGATCACAGTTGCAAGTGAACCGGCAACTTCCCCCGAGCATATTTCTGTTGAAAGCTCTGCTAAGGTAGCTGAGACTTACGCGCAGACGCCTTCTTTCGCTCAGCCTAACCCCAACATGCAGGGCACCCCCAACATGTACAGCGGAAATTACGCGCCTCAGGGTCAGCCTAACCCCAACATGCAGGGCAATCCCAACATGTACGGCGGAAATTACGCGCCTCAGGGTCAGCCTAATCCCAACATGCAGGGCAACCCCAATATGTATAACAGAAATTACGCGCCCCAGGGACAGCCTGTACCCAACGCGCAAGGCAACCCCAACATGTACAACGGAAATTATGCGCCCCAGGGACAGCCTGTACCCAACGCGCAGGGCAACCCCAATATGTATAACAGAAATTACGCGCCTCAGGGACAGCCTGTACCTAACGCGCAGGGAAATCCCAATGCGTATAATGCAAACAATATTCACGGCGGGACAAACGGCGAGCCTTCCAACTGAGACGCACTTACAAACAAATTAAAAAAAGAAGATTCTCGGATTTTCGGGAATCTTCTTTTTTAAAATAATATTTGACAAATACCCCATGGGGGTATATAATATATTTGTAATCATATTAAGGAGGGCAAGTTTATGGATAACAATACATGTGAATGTTATGGGTCCAGACACAAGAAACGCTCAGAGGAGGAATTGAGGGAGCTCAATAACCGTTTGAGTCGTATTGAAGGACAGGTGCGCGGTGTCAAAAGAATGCTTGAACGAGACGCGTATTGTACCGATATTATTACGCAGGTGGCGGCAATAAATGCGGCGCTGAACAGCTTCAATAAAAAACTACTTGAAAATCATATAAACAGCTGTGTGACCTCTGATATTCAAAACGGAAATTTTGAGAGCAGAGATGAGCTTGTTGAATTGCTCTCGAAGCTGATGGGGTGATACAAGAGATGAAACAGTTTAACGTAACGGGAATGAGTTGCGCGGCATGCTCAGCCAGAGTGGAAAAAGCGGTAAGCTCGCTTGAAGGCGTTCAAAGCTGCGCGGTAAATTTGCTGACCAATTCCATGACGGTCGAGGGAGAAATTGAGAGTGATAAAATAATTGCAGCGGTGGAACGCGCAGGATACGGCGCAACATGTGCTGATAACCGTGAGGAGAGTTCAACAGAAAACGCCTCACATCAAAAGCCATTAAAAAGCACGGAAACGGCGGCGCTGTTCAAAAGACTGCTTTGGTCGCTTGGATTTTTAGTTCCGCTTATGTATATCTCCATGGGACACGTTATGTGGAAGTGGCAATTGCCGCGTTTTATGGAGAATGCGGTATTGATTGCCTTGCTGCAAGCGGGATTGGCGCTGATAATAATGATAATAAACCGCAAATTTTTTATAAACGGTGTTCGGGGAGTGCTTCACGGCGCGCCAAACATGGATACACTCGTTTCTCTCGGATCCGGGGCATCTTTTATATACAGCGCGGTTTTGACACTTCTAATAATCATTGCCGCATCGGCAAATGATGAGGTAAAGGCTCACGGATATTTGCACGGTCTTTATTTTGAATCCGCCGCAATGATACTTGCCCTCATAACGCTCGGAAAGATGCTTGAGGCACATTCAAAAGGTAAAACCACAGACGCGCTTCGCTCGCTTATGAATCTTGCTCCTAAAAAAGCAATATTGCTTGTTGACGGAAAAGAGACCGAAGTTGAAGCAAGCGGTATAACAGTGGGGGATGTGTTTGTTGTTCGCGCGGGAGAGAGCTTTGCCGCAGACGGTGTAATAATCGAAGGCGCGGGAGCAGTCGATGAATCTGCACTTACAGGTGAGAGTATTCCCGTAGACAAATCGGTTGGAGATCATGTTTCTGCCGCTACCATAAATAAATCAGGCTACCTTGTCTGCCGCGCGGAAAAGGTTGGCTCGCAGACAGCCTTGGCGCAAATTATAAAGGCGGTGAGCGATGCGTCCGCCACAAAGGCGCCTATTGCAAAAATAGCCGACAAGGTGTCGGGAATATTCGTTCCCATAGTTATGGCGATCGCGCTTGTGACTACTGCCGTGTGGTTGATGTTGACGCAAGACGTCGGATATTCACTTGCAAGGGGAATATCTGTTTTGGTAATAAGCTGTCCGTGCGCTCTCGGTCTTGCCACCCCTGTTGCCATTATGGTTGGAAGCGGTATGGGCGCGCGCGGAGGAATACTGTTTAAAAATGCTACCTCGCTTGAGCACACGGGCGGGGCGGATATAGTGGTATTCGATAAAACGGGAACTATTACTAAAGGACAGCCGTCACTGACTGACGTATGGTGCGCTGACGGTGTTGAGAAACGCAGATTACTGTCGGTTGCGTATTCGCTCGAAAAGAAAAGCGAGCATCCGTTGTCGCGAGCAATTACTGTTGCTTGTGAGCAAATGGGTACGGAGACGATTGAATGTGAAGATTTCAAGGTGTTGGTTGGCAGCGGAATAGAAGGGAAGATAGACGGAAAACCTGCATTTGGCGGCAATCTGAAGCTGATTTCGGAAAAAATCGATCTCGACGGTAGCGTGCGCCGACAGGCTGACATTTATGCCGAGGAAGGAAAAACACCGCTTTTGTTCTGTCATGACGGACAACTGCTTGGAATAATAGCCGTTGCAGACACGGTAAAAGAGGACAGTGTAGAGGCGATATCGCAGCTTCACAAAATGGGAATAAAGACTGTTATGCTCACAGGAGACAATAAGCTTACTGCGAAGGCAGTGGCGCGTCAAGTTGGTATCGACGAGGTCATATCCGACGTTCTCCCAAATGATAAGGAGAGTGTAATACGCTCGCTAAAGAGCAAGGGAAGAGTGATAATGGTTGGCGACGGAATAAATGACGCGCCTGCGCTCACGAGCGCGGATATAGGTATAGCGATAGGGGCAGGAACGGATATTGCAATTGATGCGGCAGATATCGTATTGATGAAAAACTCGCTTTGCGACGTGCCTGCGGGAATACGGCTTAGCCGACAGGTGCTCAAAAACATAAAAGAAAATTTGTTCTGGGCATTTATTTATAACGTTATCGGAATACCGCTGGCGGCGGGTGTGTGGATACCTGTTTTCGGATGGGAGCTAAGCCCAATGTTTGGCGCGGCGGCGATGAGCCTGTCGTCATTTTGCGTTGTTATGAACGCTCTGAGACTTAATCTGTTTGATATTCATAACCCTAAACACGACAGAATAACAAAACACAAAAATAAAAAGGAGAATAAGAACATGACGAAAACAATTACGATCAAGGGCATGATGTGCCCTCACTGTGAAGCAAGAGTAAAAAAATATCTTGAAGCTATGGACGGAGTTATTTCTGCGGAAGTAAGCCACGAGAAGGGATGCGCCGTTGTCACAACGGACGGAAGCGTATCAAACGAGGCGCTTACAAAGACTGTTACGGATATTGATTATCAGGTTATATCGGTCGAATAACAGAATTTTCGGAGGGGATATCCCCTCCGAAAATTTTTGTCGAAATATATGGGCTCCCCCCTTTACAATTTTGCGGTGAGGTAGTATAATAAAAGTACCTAAAACATAAAAGGAAGGAAAAACCATTATGAAATTTTTGAGAATGGCGTTGTTGCTTATTCTTGTGGCCGCACTTTGCATAGGCTCTTTCGTTGCATGCGATGGCAACGACAAGGTTGAAGAAAAAGCAACCAAAGCTCCCACGGAAAAACCCACCGAGGCTCCCACGCAAGCTCCCACGGAAGATCCCAATAATAAGCCTGAGGAAAACAAATATCCTCTCATTACAGTTGCGCAGGCGCTTGAGCTTTGCGGCGATCAGCCTTCCGATGCTCCCACAGCAGAGCGTTACTACATCAAGGCTACTATTACGGAAATGCTCAATGCTTCTTACGGAGAGATGACAATTTCCGATGAGACCGGCAGTATTTACGTTTACGGCACGTATTCCGCAGACGGATCTCTTAAGTTCAACCAGATGGAAGACACTCCCGAAAAGGGCGACGAGATAATTATTTACGGTACTCTCCAGAACTATAACGGCAAAAAAGAAGTTCAGAATGCAAGACTTATTGAATTTACCAAGGCAGAAAAGCCCGTGGTAGATAAGCCCGCAGACGGCTCTGAAATAACCATCGCGCAGGCACTTGAGATTTGCGCGGCACAGGGTGACACAGCTACTGCTGAGCGCTATATAATCAAGGCAACAGTATCCTCTATCACAAATGCTCAGTACGGCGAAATGATAATTAAGGATGTAACGGGAGAGATAAAAGTTTACGGCACATATTCCGCAGACGGATCTATCGGTTATGCGGCTATGGAGGAGAAGCCCTACAAGGGTGACTCCGTAGTTCTTTCCTGCACGCTTCACAGCTTTAAGGGAACACCTGAAGTCCAGAACGCAAGACTTATTTCCTTTGAAAAGAACGAAGAAGTGGTAGATGAAACCCAGTACACAGATATGACTGTCGCTGAGGCGAGAGATGCAGCTAAGGGCGCAAAAATTAAGGTTGACGGCGTAGTTGCAAGAATTACCTATGCCAACGGAATGAAGCCCAGCGGATTCTATCTTGTTGATAACACACAGGCTATCTACGTTTACGACGGCGATCTTGCCGCAAGAGTACAGATAGGCAATACAGTTACACTTCTCGGAGAAAAGGACTACTGGATACTTGAAACAGAGCAGACAAACGCACAGAAATTCGGATATGGCGGTTGCAATCAGATCACAAATGCTTACGTTCTTGATATTGACGAGAGCGTAGTTGACTTTGACAAGAGCTGGATCTCCGAGAGCACGGTAAAGGATATAGTTGACACTCCCGTGACGACCGATATCTCCACTACTATATTCAAGGTAACAGCGCTTGTAAAGAAGGTTCCCGGTAGCGGATTTGTAAACTATTACTTCTTTGATCTTGATGAGAAAACAAGCTCCTATACATATACTCAGTGCAACGGAAGTGACTTTGAGTGGATCGATGAGTTTGACGGCAAGATCTGCACGGTTTACCTCTCTGCGCTCAACGCAAAGTCCACGGCAACCGATTGCTATTGGAGATTCATTCCCGTACAGATAATAGATGAAAACTTCGCATTTGATACTAAGAACGCGCCTGAATTTGCTATCAAATATCACGCATTGGGACAGTTTATTCCCGAATATTCCGCAGATCCTGAGCTTGAGCTTATTACAACCGTTTCTTCCGAGCTTCTCGGATTTGAGGGCGTAGTTCTTACGTATTCATCCTCAAAGGAAAATTCTGTTTACTTTGAGACTGTTGACGGCAAGACATACATGCATTGCGGCGTGGCAGGAGAGGCTACGATTACTGTCACCGCTACATACGGAGACATAGTTGCAACCGATACCTACACTATCAACGTCACTGTTGCGGATGCTATTGATTCTGTCGGAGTTAAGGATGCGATAGACGCTGAAAATAATACCGTTGTTACAGTAAAGGGCATAGTTGGTCCTTCTCTTGTAAACCAGTCAGGCTTCTATCTTATTGACAAGAACGGAGTGATCGCTGTTCGCGTAAACAGCGCAGATGAATTCGACGGTCTTTCCATGGGCGACGAGGTCATTCTTTCCGGTACAAGAACAATAACCAAGGAAGGCGGCGGACAGATCTGCATTGACGGTGCCAAGATCCTCGCTAACTATTACGGAAAAAACAGTTATTCTACAGATTCCTTTATCAAGGATAAAACAATAGCCGACATTTGCGGTCTTACGGACACACCCGAGCAGACAACGTCCGTTTACGTTGTTAGCGCTACTATCAGCGTAACGGTTTCACCCTATTCCACAAACGTTAATCTTGTTGACGGAGACAAGAAGCTTCTTCTTTACTCCGGCGGACCTACTCAGTACTCTTGGCTTGCGGATTTTGACGGTCAGACGCTGACTGTTGAGGTTGCTGTTTGCGACTGGAACTCAAAGGGAATTAAGGGCTGTGTTCTTTCGGTAATTACCGAGGACGGACAGATATTTAACCAGCTTAATTTCAAGGAATAATAAGCAATAAAAATAACAACAAAAAATCCCGACACACCGTGTCGGGATTTTTTGTTATTCTTCGCCTGCCCTGAGAAAGGCTTTTGTTTTTTCGCTTTGAGGATTTCCAAATACCTCATCCGGAGTTCCAGCCTCCTCTATGACACCGTCGGCTATGAAAATGATTTTATCAGCCACGTGTTTTGCGAATTCCATTTCGTGAGTAACTATTATCATAGTGCGCTCCGAGTCCTTAAGAGAACGGATAACTCTCAGCACTTCACCCGTAAGTTCGGGATCAAGAGATGAGGTGGGTTCATCGAAACAAAGAATGTCGGGGGAGAGCATCAGCGCTCTGGCTATTGCAACTCTTTGTTGCTGCCCACCCGAAAGCTGACAGGGATAAGAATCTGCTTTGTCGGTCAGTCCTACCGTGGCGAGCAATTTGTCTGCGCGAGCTTGGATTTCTTCGATGCTCTCAGGCTCCACGCCGGTTTCTTTTTTCTTTGCCTTTGCGCGGAGCTTGGGAGCAAGCATCAGATTGTCTCTGACGCTGTATTGAGGAAAGAGATTAAATTGCTGGAAAACAAGTCCGAATGACAACTGCGCTTCGGTACTCACAACGGGCTTTTCTCCCTCTGTTGCGCTGTATACGGTTTTTCCGTTTACGGTTATGCTGCCGCTGTTTGCGCGTTCAAGGAAGTTGAGGCAGCGGAGCAGAGTAGTCTTTCCGCCGCCCGATGAGCCGATTATGGCAAGGACCTCACCCTTCTTGAGTGAAAAGTTTATGCCTTTTAATACTTCGTTATCTCCAAATTTTTTCCGGAGGTCTACAACTTCAAGAATATTCATGCTCTGACCTCCTTACGCTTTGAAGTAGTCGAGTTTTTTCTCGATCTTATTGAATATGACTGTCAACAGTCCGACAAATATCAGATAGAACGCACCTGCAAGGAATAACGGCCAGATAAGTCCTTCCGTCGTCATAAATTCCTTTGCCTCATAAATAAGGTCGTAAACTGCAATAGTGTTTGCGAGAGCCGTGTCCTTGATAAGTGTAATGATCTCGTTGGACATAGGGGGGATTATACGCTTGACTACCTGTAGCAGAACTATTTTGAAGAATATCTGCTTTTTGGTAAGGCCGAGAACCTGTCCTGCCTCGTACTGTCCCTTTGATATGGACTGGATACCTCCACGGAATATTTCCGAAAAATACGCAGCATAGTTTATCGAGAAAGCAACGAGTGCGGCTATAAATCTTGTGGTGAACGTGGTGTCAAACCACTCCCAGCCGGTATTCATTTGCGGCCAAACGAATAAGTTCAATATGCCGGGCAGATAGAATATCGCAAAAATTTGCAACATAAGCGGTGTTCCGCGTAATACCCACACGATAACCTTTGATACCGCGCTCAGGGGCTTGAATTTAGACATAGTACAAAATGACACCAAAAGTCCCAGGGGAATGGCAAAGAGTAATGTGAGCAAAAACAGCAAAAGCGCCGTAACAAATCCGCCCGCCAGCTGCGAGCAAACCTCTAAAAACTGTGACATTTCAAAGCTTCTTTCTATGTTTGTTTATAAGTTTCTGACTGTAAAATGTTCGAAAATTACTTGAGTGCGTCAACGTTAAGTCCTACGTTGTACTTTTCAGCAAGCTTTGTCAAAGTTCCATCTGCATACTTTTCCTTGAGGAACTTGTCAAGCTCTGCCTTAAGGTCACTGCCCTTACGCATACCTACTGCGAATATTTCATCACCGTAGCTTGCGCCTTCAAGTATCTGGAGACCGTCAAACGTACCCTTGCCAACAATATTCTGCGCCATTGTTATATCAACGATAGCAACGTCGGATGTGCCCGCAAGAACTTCATTGAGCGCGTCGGTCTGAGCCGTTACCTTGTTTATCTTTGTACCCTTTATGGTTTCCTCTGCAACGGTCGCGCCCGCAGAACCGCCTTCAACCGCGATCTTTGCGTCCTTGATGCCGTCCTTGGTGAGGGTGGAGCCCTTCTTAACTACTGCTACCTGAGCGTTCTTTGCGTAGGAAACAGAAAAATCTATCTGCTGTCCAAGCTCATCGGATGCGGTCATACCGTTCCAAACAAGGTCTATCTGCTTTGAGTTGAGCTCGGCAACCTTCTGAGACCATGTAATGATAACGATCTGGCACTTAACACCGAGACTCTCAGCAAACATCTGAGCGAGCTCTGCGTCAAAGCCTGCCCATTCGCCGTTATCGTCAATGTAGTCCATAGGCGGGTAAACGGTTACACCGACTACGAGCTTTTCGTTTTCCTTGACTGTTTCAAGGTCACTGTCTTTTTTAGAACAAGATGCAAACATTGTGCAAAGCATAACTGCTACAAGAATAAATGCTAAAATCTTTTTCATGGTTGATTCCTCTTTCATGTTTTATTGCTTTAGCACGCTAAAGCAATTATATAATAACACGTTTTTCGGGATTTGTCAATGGGTTTGGCAAAAATAGTGGGGGGATTTGATTGCCGCATATTAAACTTGACAAAGATTTCTTTTTGTGATAAAATGGAAAGTGCCAAACAAACCGAATATATATTGCCGAAAGTGTGTATTTTTATTTTGATAAAAATGCATGCTCATTTCTGCATACTTTCAGTAGTATATAGAGGTTTGTTTGGCGACGACCGAGCAGCGTTTTTTGTGCGCTGACTTGGGTCGGCGCACTTTTTATTTGGGAGATAATGTATGGACAATTCAAAGTTGGTATCAAATGAAGTCATAGAGAAAATACTATCACAGAAAAAGTATAATATTGTTTATGACTATGAAGAGAGAAATGAGAAACGGCTTGCACCTATGTATACGATACATTCATATGTATTTTATCCTAGTACGCGTGTAGTAGTTATCGTTTTTCACGAGGTCGCACAATATAGAACAATAGAACGATATGTACAATATAACTATCAAAAAATGCCTATCTATTCAGATTGGAAACAGAAAGAAGCATATTATGAAGAAAAATTAACATTGACGAATCAAGAATTGGAAAGATTGCACTGCCATAAAAGGTTTTTGATTCGCAATTTTGCGCACCAAATAGTATTTCGTACCAAAGATCCAAGCATATATCCGTCATGGTTTTTAAAAGACATGATCAAGGAGGAATTTTTGAAAGAAAAACTTGAGATAGAGCAAGCTTATGGACAATGGATAGAGAAATGTGATGAAAAAATAAAATTTCTTAACAATGGGATATGCGAAAATAATCAAAAGATAAAATACCTTAAATCTCGATATCAACATTGGCATGGCAGAGAACTAAAGCAAATTAAACGAATAAACCGGTGTAAAGCTTGCAAAAAATCTTTGTGGAAGTCTATAATAACATTCGGCATTTACAATTATTACATCTCGCTGAGAAATATCGAACGAATGTCAAACGCATACTATAAATATGTTGATATGGCGGCAGACATTCAGCGCGAAATTTCGAATTTACAGGATAATAATGCTTCTTATCAACTAGAAATAGATGCTAATACAGAAAAAATACGTATTGCACAATCCAAGCAAACAAGAGATATAGATCAAGAAACATATCTGTACAACAAAAAGATATCTGAAGTTGTGGTATTACCGCAATATTGGAGCATGAATACGGATGGATTCATACCATTAAAAATGTTTGTTGGTTATAACTCAACGAAGCAGCAGGGGTGTTATATTATTCATAATAGAGAAAATGGCAAATGCTATGTGGGGCAATCCAAGAATGTTTATGAAAGAATACTTAAACAACATTTTAGAGGTACGCAGCCCAAAAATGAAATTTTTTTTGAAGATTATTACAACTCCTCGTGGAAAAACAAAGAGGATTTGTTTGAAATCAAGATTGTGCCGTGTAAAACAAGAGATGAATTGGATGCAATGGAAAAACGCCTTATACAGCAATATGATTCGAAAGATTCCGGATACAATCGTACGCGTGGAAATAGTTAAACATACGGAAAATGCACAAAAGCCACCCGATCGGGTGGCTTTTGTGTATAGTTCAAACCATATGGCTTTATTGCTTAAGCTGTTGTTTTCTGAACGTTTATTTTGTTGTATTCCTCTACGTGCTGAATGTCACCGGTGTCGGATAAGTAGAAGTATCCCTGTCCGATTTCACCCCAATCATAGCCACGCGGGTTGTCAATGTAAAGCTTTCCGGATACTATGGAGTCATACATGTTGGCAAGGGTAACGCCATCGGGGGTGCGTTCCATACCTATTACCGAACCGGTATGACCGTACATTGTTCCGACAAAGGATATATCAAGATACATAAGGCAGCTGTAAATACGCATATTTCCCACTCCAAGCATAGTGCCCGTGAACGCCTCGTAGCTGTTGGCAGAGTAATCTATGTTGCAGGTTACGGTTGTGTGCTGCACGTATGCGTCAAGAGAATATCCTATAAGTCCTGCTACACCGCTTATGCTGTGTGAACCGACGTTGGTATGCGAGACGGTGACGTTCATGTTTGTGCTGACAGAGCAGCTGTCAACCTCTACACCCACCGCGTATCCTACGAGAGCACCAACAAAAATTTCCCTGTCGGTTTCAAAGTTTGCACTTACGTTTTCAAGAACAAGGTTAAAGATGGTAGCGTCATACGCACTGCCGAAAAAGCCTATCGCAGTTACAGTGTAATCTATCCAGTTGCCGTCTGACAGTACGATGGTCGCTCCGTCGAGTGTGAGATCAATATTGGATATTTTGTATCCGTGACCGTTGAATGTGCCGCGGAATTCATAAATAGGTGTGAATGGAATATCCTGAAGATCTATATCTGCGCGAAGATTTATGGTCACATTGCTGAGGATTTCACCGTTGTTGAGCTTGCTGACAACGGTCAACAATTCTTCTGCGGTATATACATCTATAGTGGCTACATCCACAAACGGAGGCTCTACGGGATCTTCAGGGGCAACAGGAGCCTCCTCGACCTTTACGCAGAAAGCATAATTGGCAACCTCATCAATATATTTTGTCGCCATTTCGATAAGTCCGTTGTAATTCTTGATATATCCGCATGCCGTAATGGTATCTCCCACCTTGAATCCGGTGATCCCGTCGGGCATGTTGATAGTATAAATAAGGAATTCGTTTTCTCCGTCGGATATGTATACTTCTTTATAATAGCTACCTGTGGCTCCGATGGATTGTACCTCGCCTTTTACGTAGAACTTTTCTTCGGAAAATTCGCCGTTTTCAAGCTTGCTGTTAGCATCAAGCACCTCTGTAGGTGTCAAGGGATCTTCAAGAGTTCCGCAGATAGGTCCATCGGGCTCGGCTGCAGGAGGATCTGTGGGGTCTTCCGGCTCTGGGTCTACTGCAGGAGGATCTGTGGGGTCTTCCGGCTCTGGGTCTACTGCAGGGGGATCTGTGGGATCTTCCGGCTCTGGGTCTACTGCAGGGGGATCTGTGGGATCTTCCGGCTTGGGATCTACTGCAGGGGGATCTGTGGGATCTTCAGGGGCAACAGGAGCCTCCTCGACCTTTACGCAGAAAGCATAATTGGCAACCTCATCAATATATTTTGTCGCCATTTCGATAAGTCCGTTGTAATTCTTGATATATCCGCATGCCGTAATGGTATCTCCCACCTTGAATCCGGTGATCCCGTCGGGCATGTTGATAGTATAAATAAGGAACTCGTTTTCTCCGTCGGATATGTATACTTCTTTGTAATAGCTACCTGTGGCTCCGATGGATTGTACCTCGCCTTTTACGTAGAACTTTTCTTCGGAAAATTCGCCGTTTTCAAGCTTGCTGTTAGCGTCAAGCACTTTTGTAGGTGTCAAGGGATCTTCAAGAGTTCCGCAGATAGGTCCATCGGGCTCGGCTGCAGGGGGATCTGTGGGATCTTCCGGCTTGGGGTCTACTGCAGGAGGATCTGTGGGGTCTTCCGGCTTGTCGGTGGGTAATTCTGTGGGGAATACGGTTTCGCTTTGAGTGGGTTCTGTTGTATCTTTTTCGCTACTATCGGCAGAAGGATCACCATCCAACGAAATAAGATCGTCGATATCATCACATCCTACAAATAAAGCAAGACACAATGCAAGGCATGATATGAGGCATAGGCGCAAAATAAAGGGAAGCGTTGATCTGTTAAAATCGGTAGTTTTTTTCATCTTTTATCCTCCTATGTTTTGTTTCTGACTTTGCTATATTTTCATTATATCATTTTTTTCTGAAAAATGCAATACAATTGCAATATAAAATTCGTGCATTCAAAACATTGAGATAACAAAAAGGCGGAGTCGCTGTTGTGATTTGTCATGTGGGAGCATTTGAAAATAAAATTCAAAAAATGCAAAAAAGATATTGACAAACCAAAATTTTTGTGATATTATATTAAAGTCGCGAAATGACACGGAGAAGTCGCCTAGTTGGTCGAGGGCGCACGATTGGAAATCGTGTAACCGTCAGAAGCGGTTCGAGAGTTCGAATCTCTCCTTCTCCGCCAAACATAAACCGCAATTCCGGTACAAAGGGATTGCGGTTTTTGTGTTTTTGTGATATAATATCATTGTAAGAACAAGTCATAGTGAAGGGACGGTGTTTTCATTGTCAAAAGATTTTTTGTGGATAACAAATAAAGAA
>SVTX01000033.1 GCA_015063545.1 Oscillospiraceae bacterium
TTCGATGGTTGCCCCATAGAACATGCTACTATACCGACTATAGCCATTTCCAATATACCGGAGGGTAACTTGAAAACGGTTGTGATAACAAGCGGTGAGAGCATAGGCGAATATGCGTTCTATAATTGCAGTAGCCTTACGAGCATAGAAATTCCAGACAGTGTCACGAGCATAGGCAACTATGCATTCTATAATTGCAGTAGCCTTACGAGTATAGTAATCCCCGACAGTGTCACGAGTATAGGCTATGATGCGTTCTCTGGTTGCAGTAGCCTTACGAGTATAGTAATCCCCGACAGTGTCACGAGCATAGGCTATGATGCGTTCTCTGGTTGCAGTAGCCTTACGAGTGTTGTAATCGGTGACAGTGTCACGAGCATAGGCAATTCTGCGTTCTATAATTGCAGTAGCCTTACGAGCGTTGTAATCGGTGACAGTGTTACGAGCATAGGCTATGATGCGTTCCGTAATTGCAGTAGCCTTACGAGCATAGAAATTCCAGACAGTGTCACGAGCATAGGCTCTTCTGCGTTCGAGGGTTGCAGTAACCTTACGACAATAGTAATCCCTGACAGTGTTACGAGCATAGGCTATGATGCGTTCCGTAATTGCAGTAGCCTTACGAGCATAGAAATTCCAGACAGTGTCACGAGTATAGGAGGCTATGCATTCTATAATTGCAGTAGCCTTACGAGTATAGTAATCCCCGACAGTGTCACGAGTATAGGCCGCTATGCGTTCTCTGGTTGCGATAGACTTACGAGCGTTGTAATCGGTGACAGTGTCACGAGCATAGGCTATGATGCGTTCGAAGATTGCTATAAGCTTGTAGAAGTAATCAACAAATCCTCGCTTAATATAACGGCAGGTTCAAGCAGTTACGGATACGTAGGATATTATGCAAAAGAAGTGCATAGCGGAGAGAGCAAGATAGTAAACTATAATGACTATCTGTTCTACACGTATGACGGAGTAAATTATTTGCTTGGATACGTAGGAACAGACACAGAGCTTGTACTTCCCGAAAATTACAACGGTGAGAACTATGAGATATATCGATATGCTTTCTATGAAAACAACAATATCACAAGTATAGAAATCCCCGACAGTGTCACGAGCATAGGCTCTTATGCGTTCTATAATTGCAGTAGCCTTACGAGTATAGTAATCCCCGATAGTATCACGAGCATAGGCTCTTATGCGTTCTATAATTGCAGTAGCCTTACGAGTATAGTAATCCCCGATAGTATCACGAGCATAGGCGAATATGCATTCAGCGGGTGTAGTAGCCTTACGAGTATAGTAATCCCCGACAGTGTCATGAGCATAGGCGAATATGCATTCAGCGGGTGTAGTAGCCTTACGAGTGTTGTAATCGGTGACAGTGTAACGAGTATAGGCTATGATGCGTTCTATAATTGCAGTAGCCTTACGAGCGTTGTAATCGGTGACAGTGTAACGAGTATAGGCAATTCTGCGTTCAATGGTTGCCCCAAGCTTGTAGAAGTAATCAACAAATCCTCGCTTAATATAACGGCAGGCTCAAGCAGTTACGGATACGTAGGATATTATGCAAAAGAAGTGCATAGCGGAGAGAGCAAGATAGTAAAGTATAATGACTATCTGTTCTACACGTATGACGGAGTAAATTATTTGCTTGGATACGTAGGAACAGACACCGATCTGGTGCTTCCCGAAGATTACAATGGCGATGGCTATGAGATATATCAATTTGCCTTTTATAAAAACGACAACATCACAAGGGTTGTAATCCCTGACAGTGTCACGAGCATAGGCGATTATGCGTTCTATAATTGCAGTAGCCTTACGAGCATAGAAATCCCCAATGGTGTCACGAGCATAGGCTATATAGCGTTCGGAAACTGCGATAGCCTTACGAGCATAGAAATCCCAGACAGTGTCACGAGTATAGGCAATTATGCGTTCTATAATTGCAGTAGCCTTACGAGTATAGTAATCCCCAATGGTGTCACGAGTATAGGCTATGAGGCGTTCTCTGGTTGCTATAGCCTTACGATATACTGCGAGGCAGAATCACAGCCTGCGGGTTGGGATCATTATTGGAATGATTCCAACTGCCCAGTAGTTTGGGGATATAAGGGAGAAGAATGAGTGCAGAGTGCAGATGAAGTGCAGAATGCAGAGTGCAGAGTGCAGAGTTAAGGTCGTAGGGGACGGCGCCTCGACGTCCCGTTAGCAATCAAGGTCTGATTATTGGCGGGCTGTCGTGGGCGCCAGCCCCTACGACAAATAATCAAAAAGCATAAAAAAGGGAGAACCTCGGTTCTCCCTTATCTTTTACATTGTTGCCTATGGTCTATTATCTCCTCAGCTTCTGCGATCTTATATCCGTGCCGCAGAATGGGAGTACGGAATATTCGCCGAGCACGCGGCTTGTGATCCTATCCCAATATCTCTTGCGGAACTCGTCCTGCGAGAGATTTGTGCTGATTATCGTGGGCTTTTTCGCGTTCAGTCTTGAATTGATTATATCGTAAAGACAAGACGTTGTAAACTGGTTTGTCACCTCTGTGCCGAGGTCGTCGATGATGAGCAGGTCGCAGTCAAAATATCTGTTGATATTTCCGTCTGCCGAAACAGACGCGCTGTTCCCGAATCTTCTCAGCTCAAAATCCGCAAAAAGCGACAGTGCACTTGCATAATAAACGTCATGTCCCTTCTGTATTACCTTGCCCGCCACAGCGCTTGAAAGGTGTGTTTTTCCAAGTCCTGTGCCGCCGAACATTGCTATATTGCCCGACGTCTGAGGCGCGAAATCCTCTGCATACTTACAGAGCACCTTATATATCGCGCTCATGACCGAATACACCTGCTCGCTCTGCTTATAGTAATCCAGCGAGAAATTCTCAAAGCTCTGTCTCTTTATAAGGTCCGACATGCCCGACGACGCTATTCCCGCCTCGACAAGCTTGCGTCTCATGCACGAGCACATCTTGTTGTCAATCGCTCCCGTATCCGAGCAAAGCTCACATTCATATTTTATCTCGGTGTAGTCTGCGGGATAACCTGCGGCTGCAAGCAACTCTCCTCGACGGCTGAGAAGCTCTGTATTCTTTGCCTTTATTCTCTCTATCTCATCGGCTCTGCCGCTTATCGCCGCCTCAAGCACCTCAAGACCTACGCCCGAAAGCTCTCGGTCAAGCTTTGCTATCTCCGGGATCTCCGCGTGTATCTGAGCGCGTCGAAGGTCGGCGGCATCTCTTGCCTTGAGATACTTGCCGTCATATTCTTCTTTTATTCTCTTGTAATTTTCTCTGTTAAAGCTCATTATTTCTCTCCGTCTCCGAGACTGCGACGCACTGCCGCCGCAAAAAATTCATCGGTATCAAAGCTTGAATTCTCTCCCTCGGTCTTCTTGGGGGATTTTTTTGTCTTTTTTTGCTGTTTCTGTTCTGTGTATTCTTTGTTTTGAGATTCTATCTGCTCAAGGCTGCGAAGTCCCTCACTGTTCCATCTTTCAAGCACGGAATTTGCATAATGCAAGGACGCACCGCCCGTTGCATCTGCCGTTACTTCATAAGCCTTTTCTATTATCTCAAAGGAATATCCCCAGTCGTTCACCCACGCGGATATCTCCTTCTTTTCCTTAGTCGTCAAGGCTCTGCTGCCTATGCCGAAAAGCGAACGTATCTTGCCCTCAACAAGGAGCATATCTTCCCTTCTTTTTATCTCTGCTGTAAGCGCATCTGCACTGGTAATTCCCGCATCATAAAATGAGAATGCCGTTTTTTCCGCATAGTGAAGCGTTTTCTTGCCATGTGCTATACAATATGTCAAAAGCATCATTATGTAATCAAAATCAAGGTCAAGGTAGTCCACAAGGCCAATTAGAATATTTATTTCATGATAGGTGAACATCTTACCCATTATCTTCTGACATTCGTCTATAAATTTTGCAAGATTTTGATTAGTCTCAAGTATCCCCGAAAGCTCGTCGGAGGTGTATCTCGGCAGCTCGTCGGCGCGCGAGACTTTTTTCTCTTTTTGGGGCGTGTTTTTGTTTTCTTCGGTAGAGCTCGGCTCAACATCCGCATCTATCACTCCCGCGCCGCGCCAATATGAAAGCGACGAAATGACCTCTCCCTCAGCCACTCCCGCAAATTCGCAAAGCTCGGCAACATCGGTATTTCCGCCCTTGGCGCAAATATACCACAGCACCTTCAAGTCACACAGCGAAGCTCTTTTGACCTGCTCGGCGCACGCAGTGGGAAATACACCCGCGCCTACTCCGTAATTTATTTTTATCTGCATAATTTCTCCGTTACTGTTCTTCTTCATCAGACTTTTCAAGTCTGCGGCATATCTCGTAGTTAAGTATCATAAGCGAATCTCCAAGATGCACGTTTTCAATAGCTACGTCACTGTCGGGATATTCAAGCTCTACACCCATGTAATTCCAAAGCCCCTTTATGCCGCAAGACACAAGTCTGTCGGCAACCGGCTTTATCTGCTCCTTGGGGAGTGTAAGTACTGCTATGTCAACAACATTTTCCGCGCAGAATTTTTCAAGCTCATCAATATCGTATACTCTGACGCCCGCAACCGACTTGCCCACAAGTCCCTCTCCGGAATCAAACATACCTACGATATCAACGCCTCGCTTTTCAAACATGGAAAGATGCACGAGCGCGCGCCCAAGATCGCCCGCGCCCATAATGATCGCACGGAATCCGGCGCCCACACCGAGTATCTCGCTTATCTTTGCAAAAAGATAGTTTACGTTATAGCCGTAGCCGTGCTGACCGAAGCCGCCAAAGCAGTTAAGGTCCTGACGGATCTGTGACGCGGTAACGTCCATCATCTTTGCAAGCTCGCCCGAGCTTATTCTCATTCTGCCGTGGGTTATCAGCTCACGAAGATATCTGTAATACCTCGGCAATCTTCTGATGACCGCGGGAGAAATATTGGGCTTGAAGCCGTCGTCGGCCTTCTGTATCATGTCCTTGTTATCAAAATTTTCACTCATTTTCATATCTCCTTTTGTCAGTCATTCCTATTTGTAAATTCTTGCTCAAAAGATAAAATTTGTGCAAAATTACATATTGACAAACCTGCTTTGATCCAAAAATAAACTTTCCGTAAATCTTTTGAATTTACCGAAAAAAAGTTTTCCACAGTCAAAAGTTATCCACAGTTTCCACAGACTTATCCACAGAAATCCTTGCTTTTCAAGGCAGATTTTGACTTAAACACTCTTTTTTCGACACTTTTTTTGTCTAACCGAAAGCTTTTTTCACAGTTTTCCACAACTTGTTGAAAACACAGTGGAAAACCTTTGTTCGATATTTTTTTCGCTGCTTTTTTTAATAATTCGTGAAAAGCAACAAAATTTTGGCTTTTTAACAAGCTAAAGCCTTTGTGAACTTGTAAATTTTTTGTGCATTTTTGTGCGATAATTTCGCACGTCTTTTGCACCGTCAATCACACGCAGACGCGTTAAGCGCGGTATCTGCAAAATTGCCCTTTTCAAATTCAAAATATCCCGATGCCGCTATCATTGCCGCATTGTCTCCGCAAAGCGACATGGGGGGGACGATAAATCTTGCGCCTTTTTTATTGCACATTTTCTCAAGCGCGGCGCGCAGATGAGAGTTTGCCGCCACACCGCCTGAAAGAACGAGAGTGTCAAGTCCTGTTTGACACAGAGCCGCTTCGGATTGCTTGACTATAGCCGAAACTATCGCAGACGTATAAGAGGCTGCAAGATCCGCCTCACAAATTTCCTCGTCCTTCTGCTTTGCGGAATTGATATAGTTGAGCGCGGACGTCTTTATTCCGCTGAATGAAAAATCAAGGCTATCGCGAAGCGCGGGAGAAGGAAACTTTATCGCATCCGCATTACCCGTGTGCGCCATTCTGTCAAGCGCCGCGCCTCCGGGATATGGCATTCCTATAACTCTGCCGATCTTATCAAAAGCCTCTCCCGCCGCGTCATCACGCGTGCCGCCTATCTCGCGGAATTCATTATATCCCTCACAAACGTAAAAGCAAGTGTGACCTCCCGACACTACCACCGACAAAAACGGAGGCTTGAGATCGGTATGTGACAAGTATGCGGCAGAAATATGTCCGTGTATGTGATTCACCGAAACAAGGGGTATGTTATTGGCAAATGCCAAAGATTTTGCAAAATTCACACCTACCAAAAGCGCGCCTATAAGTCCGGGATGAGTAGTAACGGCAATACATCCCACATCAGAGAGAGATATTCCCGCCGTATCAAGAGCTTCGCGGGTTATTGAGGAGACTGCCTCTATGTGAGCTCGGCTGGCAATTTCGGGTACAACTCCACCGTATAAGCGGTGAGTTTCGATCTGTGAGGCTATTATATTCGATTTTATCTCAAGAATGCCGTCGTGCGCTTGTATTATAGACGCGCTCGTCTCGTCACACGAGGATTCCATTCCAAGTATATACATTGCGTTTTTCCTCTTATTTGATCTTGCATGACATAAGAACGGCATTCTCCGTAGGCTTGCTATAAAAATCCTTCCGTTTGCCATCTACCTTAAATCCGTGCTGCGTGTACAAATTTATAGCTGCCGCATTGGATTCTCTTACTTCCAAAGTAATGATATCCAAACGGTTGTTTTTCGCATGCTTTTTAAGTGCCTCCACTACGGCTGCCCCATAGCCCTGTCTGCGATAATCGGGATGTGTGGCAATATTGGTGATCTGACCCTCATCAACTACGCAAAGCATTCCTCCGTATGCAACGACCTTGCCGTCCTTGCGACATACCATGCCCATGCCTATTCCCTCTTTTGTAAGAAGCTCCAGGCTGTTTTGTGACCACGCCTGCGCGCCAAAGCAAAGCTTTTCTATTTCAGCCGTTCCCGCAAGATCGTCATGTGTAAGACGCTCGGGGTATATTCTTATTTTCTTGTTTGCATCCATGTCCTTCATCTCAATATCCAAAAACTCCCGACAGCGAATCGTCATTTTCTATCCAATCCGCAACGTTTATTACTCTGTAATCAGTATCCGTATCTCTGACTACAACCGTTTTTATTCCCGCATTGATAACAAGTCTCTTGCACATCATGCAGCTGCTTGTGCCGTCATAAAGGCTGTTGTCTTTCGGGTTTACACAAACCATGTAAAGCGTTGAGCCAAGCATTCTGTCTCTGGGCGCAGCAATAATCGCGTTCGCCTCTGCATGTACGGAACGGCACATTTCATAGCGTTCTCCTCTCGGAATACCCAGCTTATCTCGCATACACATATTCATATCCGTACAGTTCTGTCTGCCTCTGGGCGCGCCATTGTAACCTGTAGATATTATTACGTCATCCTTTACAATTATTGCGCCGAATTTACGGCGTATACACGTGCCGCGTTCCGCTACTGTGCGCGCGATATCAAGATAATAGTTCTCCTTTGATACTCTCTCAATGCTCATGTTTGCTGTCTTACCTTTCCGACAAAAAATTCTTATTCATTTTATTATACATTATACAGTAAAAAAAATCAAGTCTTTTTCTTGAACAATAAAAATTTGTCAAAACATGTGGCTTTGGGACGACACATAACATATACTCGATATTGAGAGACCACTCTCAATTTTTTGAAAGGCGAGATGAAAATGACCTATCCTTCAAGCTCTCTTTCGGGGAGAAGCTGTTCTGCGTCCTTGGGCTCTACCACTCTTGCCATGAAAGCCCAGCGAGCTCTTTCGGCACATGCGATAAATGCAAGCGTTATTAAAATAAACTCCTCCAAAACACGCAAAGGCTGTGCCTACGGAATAAGCTTTGACTGCGATCAAACAGCAAACGTTAAGACCATTCTCGCAAAAGAGAATATACCCGTAAGAGAGTTTTTATAATACTTGGCGCCTCGGCATAGCCGAGGCGCTGTTCAAAGGAGAGACCTGACCTATGAAAAATAAAACCGTATATTTGGACAACGCAGCGACCACCTTTCCAAAGCCCTCGGCTGTCACTGATGCTGTATATGAATGCATAAAAAATTATTGTGGAAACCCTTCAAGAGGTTCAAATCCTCTTGCCATGCTGTGCGCTCAAAAAGTATTTGAGTGCCGTGAAACACTTTCAAATATGTTCGCCTGCCCTACGGAAAACGTGATCTTCACGTATAATACGACATACGCGTTGAACATGGCGATCAAAGGAATCATGCAAGACGGCGGTCATATTCTTATAAGTGATCTTGAACACAACGCGGTTCTGCGACCTGTCGCAAGTCTCCAACGTGATGGCTGCGTGGAATACGACACCTTTGAGGCATATGCCCAAACACCGGAACAAATAATATCCGACATCGACCGAAAAAAGCGTCCTGATACAAGAGCTGTATGCTGTACCCACATATCTAATATCTGTTCATACACCCTACCAATAAAGGAAATCGGGAAGTACTGCCGAGACAATAACCTGATTTTTATATGCGACGGTGCACAATCTGCAGGACATATTCCGATCAATATGCAGGATTGCAATATAGATATTCTCTGCATTCCGTTTCATAAGGGACTTTACGGCCCACAGGGCGGCGGCGCTATGCTTTTGAGCGAGGGCGTCTCTCCCCCAACTATCATACAAGGCGGTAACGGAGTAAATTCTCTGGAATACTTCATGGGAGACACACACCCCGAAAAATACGAGGCAGGTACTCTCAACACTCCTGCCATAATAGGACTTTGCGAAGGATTAAAATTTGTAAACACACAATCCATATCCGAAATACAAAAGCATGACAAAGAACTTTTTTCATACACTCTATCTGCTCTTTCAAATATTCGCGGTGTGAAAATATACGACCACACCCCCGGCTCAACACTTCTCTTTAACGTAGAAGGCTTTTCTTCGGATGAAGTAGGAGAAATATTGGGATGCGATGGTATCTGCGTGAGAACGGGATTTCACTGTTCTCCCCTTTCGCACAAAGCTCTCCGCACTCCATCTCACGGCGCTGTCAGAGTAAGCTTCGGAAGCTTTAATACTATATCTCATATCGACTTTTTATGCTCTGCCGCAGAGAGGATGTGCCTGCGCAAGCGCCGCATATAAAAAGCGAGATTTAAAGAGAAATCGAGAGATTTTTGCAGAAATACGGAGATTTAACACATGTAAACCGTTTTTTTAACAAACCACCAATAATCATCACGAATAATAATATTTTTCGGTGATTTTTGAGATATTTTTTCAAAAGCCTATTGCAATTATACAAATTTTGTGTTAGAATGTAAAATGCTATCTATGTTTTTTGGCAAATAACCGAGAATTTTGTCAACAAAAGCAACGGATTGGTTGGAATGGCGACATTCAAAAAAATCCCCGCAAAACAGCTTGATCTTCAAGCCATGTTAGCAAAAAAATTTGCAATAATGGTTTGCTAAAAAAGATATGTCTCATATCTTTTGACCCTCCAGAAATGCATCAAAAATTTCGGCTTTCGCAAAAGCGAAAAGCTAATATTATTGTTTTAAAGGAGTTTTTATGTGTAATGGAAAAGGATATTGTAATCAGTCTTACTGATATATCTAAGGCGTTTGATGGAGAAACTGTTCTCGACCACATCAATCTTGAAATTCACGATAAGGAATTCGTAACCTTTCTCGGTCCTTCGGGTTGCGGAAAAACCACAACTTTGCGTATAATCGGCGGTTTTGAAACACCCGACACCGGAGACGTTTATTTTGACGGCAAGCGCATAAACGATACCCCTCCTTATGAGCGTCAGGTCAACACCGTGTTCCAGAGATACGCGCTTTTCCCTCACCTTAACGTATATGAAAATATCGCATTCGGCCTTCGTCTTAAAAAGACACCCGAGGAAACAATAAAAGAAAAGGTGCAGGAAATGCTCACCCTCGTAAACCTCAAGGGATTTGAGCGTCGCCGTGTGACTACCCTTTCAGGCGGTCAGCAACAGCGAGTCGCTATTGCGCGCGCGCTTGTAAATCACCCGAAGGTACTTCTTCTTGACGAGCCTCTCGGTGCGCTTGATCTGAAGCTCCGCAAGGATATGCAGAACGAGCTGAAAAGGATCCAGCGACAGATGGGAATTACCTTTATTTACGTCACACACGACCAGGAGGAGGCTCTCTCCATGTCCGACACCATAGTAGTTATGGCAGAAGGTAAAATTCAACAGATAGGCTCTCCTGTAGATATATACAACGAACCCGAAAACGCCTTCGTTGCCGACTTTATCGGCGAGTCCAATATTCTGGACGGAATGATGCTTTCGGACTACAAGGTCAAATTCTCGGGACATGTATTTGATTGTGTTGATACGGGCTTTGAACGCCGTGAGCTTGTAGATATCGTCGTTCGTCCCGAGGATGTTGACGTCGTAGCGAAAGACAAGGGCATGCTCACGGGAACTGTAACGTCTGTGACCTTCAAAGGCGACTATTACGAAATAATAGTTGACGTCGGCGGCTTTAAGTGGATGCTTGAAACCTCGGACTTCGTCGGCGTTGACGAGGTCATTGGTCTTGACATTGAGCCCGAGGCTATACATGTTATGAAAAAATCCGAATATTCCGGCATGTTCGGCGACTACTCTACCTTCAGTGACGAGATGGATCACCTTGGTGATATCATCGACGAGGAGGAAGAGGAATGAGAAATAAATCCTTCTTTCAAAAGGCAGCAGCCGTTCCGCATATAGTCTGGGTGATAATGTTTATCGCCGCGCCTATGCTGTTCGTGCTTTACTTTGCCTTGACGGACGCACAGGGACAATTCTCTCTTTCCAACATCGCGGAGCTCTCAAAATACGGAAATGTATTCGTGCTTTCCATTGCGTTCGCCCTAATAGCTACAACAATATGTCTTGCTATAGGCTATCCTTTGGCATATTTTATGTCACGTCAGTCCGAGCGCGCGCAAAAGATACTTATGGTGCTTGTAATGCTCCCTATGTGGTGCAATCTGCTCATACGTACATATGCACTCATGGCGCTTCTCGACAACGGCGGACTTCTGAATTCCCTGCTTGTAAGGATCGGTCTTGATAAGGTATCCGTAGTTGGTACAAATTTCGGTGTAATTCTGGGCATGGTATATGACTTTTTGCCTTATATGGTATTGCCTATATTTACGTCCATGACAAAACTGGACAAGCGTTACATCGAAGCATCGCACGACCTCGGTTGCAACAACTGGCAGACCATGACCAAGGTCATCATGCCTCTTACCGTATCGGGCGTGATTTCGGGTATCACTATGGTGTTCGTGCCCTCTATCAGTACCTTCTACATATCTCAAAAACTCGGCGCGGGCAAGATAGACCTTGTCGGCGATACTATTGAGCGTCTGTTCCAGAACACGTCCACCTACGGTGTGGGTGCAGCCATGTCCCTTATCATGATGATACTTATTCTGCTATCTATCGGTATAATGAACAGATTTTCCGATGACAGCGACGAGGGCAGGATGGCAAAGAGAGGAGGTCTGAAATGAAATTCCTCTCTAAATTCTATATTGCTATTATATTTGCGCTATTGTACCTTCCTATTGCAGTCCTTATTATATTCTCGTTCAACGAGTCGGGCTCGCTGTCAGAATTTTCAGGATTTTCCGTCGCATGGTATAAGGAGCTTTTTGCCGATGAAGAAGCATTTACGTCTCTCATGAATTCGCTTATTCTCGCGGTATCCTCCGCAGCAATAGCAACGATAATAGGTACGTTTGGCGCGCTCGGTCTTCACCGTATGCGCTCGCGCTATATCAAGGGCGCGGTAAACTCGGTGACGAACATTCCCATGATGAACCCCGATATAGTTACGGGTGTTTCCATGATGCTTTTGTTCGTTGCGGTTGCAACTCTTATAAAGTCGCAGAGCTTTTTCGGCTTCGGCACAATGCTCGTCGCACACGTGACCTTCAGTATTCCCTACGTTATGCTCTCGGTAATGCCGAGATTCAAGCAGCTTGACAAATCGCTCTCCGAGGCAGCACAGGATCTGGGCTGCACACCGGCAAAGGCGTTCTTCAAGGTAGAGCTGCCAGAGATAATACCCGGAATAATTTCGGGACTTATGCTTGGCTTTACAATGTCGCTGGACGACTTTGTAATAAGCCATTTCGTAAGCTCGCCCGATTTCCAAACGCTTCCCCTTTACGTATATAACCAGACCGCGCACAATGTAAAATTCAGCATGTACGCGCTCTCCTCGCTTATCGTGGCAGTCATACTCGTGATACTTATCGCGGTAAACTTCGCGGGCGGCAAAAAGAGACGGGAGGTAGCAAAAAAATGAAAAAAATAATTTCTACTTTCCTTTTTGTAACTCTTATTTGTATGCTTTGCGTTCCGCTTACCTCTTGCGAAAGCAAAAAAGAAAGCAAAACCGAAAACAGCGAAGTAACAACCCTTTACGTTTATAACTGGGGTGAATATATTTCGGACGGAAGCGAAGGTACTCTTGACGTAAACACAATGTTTGAGGAGTGGTACTTTGAGACATACGGTCAAAAGATCAAGGTCAACTACTCCACATACTCAAGCAACGAATCCATGTACGCAAAAATATCCTCCGGCTCGGTAAACTATGACGTTATCGTTCCCTCGGACTATATGATCGAGCGTATGATAAAAGAGGATCTTATAGCGCCCTTAGATTACGATAATATCCCCAATGCGCAAAATATTCTGCCGGAATTTCAGAACGCAGAATATGATCCCGATAAAAATGCCGACGGATATAACGATTATTCCGTCCCCTACCTCTACGGCATGATAGGTATTATTTACAATACCACCATGGTCGACGAGGCAGACACGGGCTCGTGGGATCTTATGTGGAATGAAAAGTATGCGGGCAACATTTTGCAGTTCAACAACTCGCGTGACGCTTTCGGCTCTGCGCAGTATTCAATGGGTGACGTAAATCTTGTCAACTCCGATAGCGAGGAAGATTGGAGACGCGCTCTTGAAAAGCTCAAAGAGCAAAAGCCCATTCTTCAGGGATATGTCATGGACGAAATATATAACAAAATGGAGAACGGCTCCGCCGCAATAGCTGCGTATTACGCGGGCGACTTCATGGCAATGTACGAGAACAACAACGACCTTGAGTTCTTCTATCCGGAAGAAGGTACGAATCTCTACGTCGACGCTATGTGTATCCCCAAATCCAGCCAGAACAAGCTTATCGCAGAAAGATATATCAACTACATGCTCTCCGAGGAACCCGCGGTGGCAAACGCGGAATATACCTATTATGCCTCGCCCAACCGCGTCGTGCGTGATAACGAGGAATATATAGAGTATATGAACGAAATTAAAGAGGGTGGATACGACCTTATGTACGATACGGATGCCATCCCCACCTCGTCCTACCGCAATCTCAGCGGAGAAAAGCTGCTTCTTATCAACACTCTTTGGGAGGAACTTAAATCCGACATAACCGTCAGTGCGGGAATTTACGTCCTCTGCGGTGTCATAATCGGCACGTTGGTATGCCTTGGAATATTCTTCGCGGTGAGGAAGAAGAAACGTAATATTTATTAAAGCAAACGGACATCTGCATTAGCAGGTGTCCGTTTTTTCTACCAATGGTAGAATGATTAGAAAACCATCAAATCACTATTGACAGAAATTGATTAGACGTGTATAATATCACCGTAGGCTACAAAATTTATTAAGGAGATTTATTATGACGTATCTTGAAATTGATAAGGCTATCGTAGATATCACAAAAGAAAAATATAACGAATGCAAAAAGAGGCTTGACGGCATATCAAAGGAAAATATCGTGGAAAAAAAGGCAGTACAGCTTGAGCTTGGAATGTATAATTTTTGCGGCAACGCAGGTCTTTTGTTTACCACGAATAGAGAGGACAGCTTGAATAGAAGGCTTATTGTCATGAGCCAAATTATACCCAGACATCCCTCTTTACATAGCATATATTCTGATTTAACAGATAACGAAAAAAAGAAATTCGTCGCTGCGCTGCAAGCCGAGATATTTATACGCGACACATGGCTTCCGGAGCAATACACAGAGCTTGCGCGAGCTCAAGCGGCAAATGATGCACAAAACATTTTTGAGTTTAACATCAAAATCGGCGCAGTAAAGCAAATGTTTGCTGCATGGGAAAACTGGAGAGTAAAAAACAACATATATCCACATATATTTGAGGAGGCAAATAATGGTTGATTCTACAAGCTCAACGAGAAGCGAGTCAATAAAACAAAAGCTTGAACTTTTAAAGCTACTCGCCGACGAGACGCGCCTTGAGATCCTTAATATACTTATGCACGAGGACTCATACGTTGAAAAAATTGCCTGCGAGCTTTCTCTCACCCCCGCCACCATCTGTTACCACCTCAAAAAAATGGAGTCGGCAGGCGTGGTAAACTGCTCGCGCTCGCAGTTTTATATGATATATTCTCTCAATCGCGATATATTCGACAAGCCTCTTTACGAGCTTATCAAAAATGACGAGCCCACACCGACCACCGATGAAAAATACAAGCAGCAGGTATTGTCACATTTCTTTAAGTACGGAAGACTGATACAGCTTCCGACTCAAAGAAAAAAGCGCGAGATAGTTCTTGCCGAAATTGCCAAAAGCTTTGATGGCGATCGCACTTATGACGAAAAAGAGGTCAACGAGATAATACACAGCTTTCACGAGGATCACTGCACCATTCGCCGCGAGATGATAGCCTGCGGTATCATGGCACGTGAGAAAGAGACCTATTGGCTAACAAATAAAGTATTATGAAAAAAATCACGATTTCTGACAAAATCAAGAAATACCGCAAGGAGAACAACATTACTCAAGAACAGTTCGGTCAGCTTTTATGCGTTTCCGCGCAGGCAATATCAAAATGGGAAAGATGCGAGTGCTACCCCGACATAACCTTCCTCCCCGCGCTCGCGTATATTCTCGGGTGCACTGTGAATGATTTCTTTGAGTAAACAGCAAAAACGACTCGCATGGCGAGTCGTTTTTTTAGCCTTCCCCATTTTCAGCATTTTTGTAATACCATTTAATAGGGTTCTCATAGATATATTTGCGTCTTATTTCATAGTCCTTTTGGTCACGGATAACATGCTCCGCACACGAGCGTTGAAACATTTTCCCTATTCCGTGTCGTTGCTTGCACAGACGAGATGTCAGCGATTTAAACGTGCAAACTATATCATGCACCGTAGGGGAGGGGCTTGCTCCTCCCGTTCCGCGCAAAAGCATAATAATATGTATATGGTCGGGCATAATAACGTAATTATCAATCGTTAGATTAGAATAACGGTTTTCAAGCAAAAGCAGTTGTTCTTCAGCAATTTTGCCTATTTCTGTCAATCGTACTTCGGGAGGAGCAAGCCCCTCCCCTACGGAATCTGCAACCAATATTTCGTTTGCATCCGTGAAATTCGGTCTGACAATTTCAGACAATACCCGTTTTCTGTCCTGTGTGCAAATCGTCACAAAATACGCGCCTGCGCTACTGTAATCAAAATGCTTCAGTCTCGTGGGTTTTCTTTTTGGCAATTCGCTCATGCAAAATACCCCTCAATGACTTCCCTTTTTGCTTTGCAGCTGCCCGTGAGCATTTCGGACGAGCCGCCGCCGCGACCGTCAATGGCCGCATTTATCTCCTTTGTGAGAGGCTTGAGGTCAATTTTGCGGCTCATTATGATATACTTGTATCCGTCCTCGTCATTTCCGCAGAAGACTCCGCAGACTCCGCCGCATTTTTTAACCGCCTCGTTGGCAAAATGCCGCATGGACGTCATATCATCGCCGTCGTCGAAAATACAGATATTTCCGTCTGTCTCGGACAGCTCGGACAATTTATACGCCTGAAGCTCGCGTTTGAGCGCTGAAATTTTTGCTCTCTGATCCTCAATATCCGCGAGAAGTCTGTCAACACCTGATACGACATCGTCCTGCTTTGCGGAGATTTTTGTGGAAATGGCGTATATCTGGTTGTATCTTTTGCCGTAGTCACAGAGCGCGTCAAGACCGCAAAGCGCGTTTATTCTCACACCACCCTTGTAGCGCATAAAATCAAGTATCTTTATTATTCCGACCTCACCCGTGTTCTCAACGTGCGGCGCACAGCACGCGCACATATCAACGTCACCTATCTGCACGATGCGCACGTTTTCTGTAAGGTCAAGCTTGCTTCGGTAATTGAGGCTTGCAAGCTCACTCTGTTCGGGATAATACGCTATGACAGGCAAACAACGCACTACCGTTCCGTTAGCCAGAAGCTCAATTTCGTCAAGCTGCTCGCGTGTCAGCTCGCCGTTGAAATCTATGGTCATGTACTCCGAATTCAGATGAAATCCCACGTTGTCATAGCCGTAGAGCTTGTTAACGATTCCGGAAATTATATGCTCGCCCGTATGGTTCTGCATCTTGCGGAATCTCTCTCCGTATGCTATCTCACCCTCAACCTCACTGCCAACTGTGAGGGGCTTGTCGCACTCGTGGTAAATGATGCCCTGCTTTTCGTAGACGTAGCTCACGGCAGCCCCGCCGAGCGTGCCCGTATCCGACGTCTGTCCTCCCTCCTCGGGAAAGAACAGCGTGCCGTCGAGTACAACTGTATATTTTCCGTCACACTCCTCGCAAGAGAGCACAACAGCCGAAAATTTATATGCCTTTGAATCCTCATCAAATAATCTGTAGGTTCTTTTGATATTCATTAAGCTTATCTCCAATTCCCACGGCAGAGAAATTCCCCACCTTACTTACGCTATAATTATAATATAAATCTCTCCATCTTTCAAGAAAAATTTGAAAATTATATTGAAAGATTAAAATTTCTGTGATATAATTACTTTATCAAGGTAAATTGCTGCCCCAAACGACAGAATTTATGATCTATATGGAGGCATATTATGGAAAAGAAAAATATTCAATGGGATAGCATCGGTTTTGGTTACATTCAGACCGAGCAAAGATACGTTGCAAACTACCGCGACGGCAAGTGGGACAATGGCGGTCTTACGGACGAAGCCAACATCACCCTTAACGAGTGCGCTTGCGTATTCCAGTACGCGCAGACCTGCTTTGAGGGACTCAAGGCGTACACTACAAAGGACGGAAAAATAGTTGCCTTCCGCCCCGATCTCAACGCTCAGAGAATGGTAGATTCCTGCAATCAGCTCAAGATGCCCGCGCTCCCCGTCGAGCAGTTTATTGATGCTGTAAAACAGGTTGTAAAAGCAAACGCGGCTTATGTTCCTCCCTACGGTTCGGGCGCGACGCTTTATCTGCGTCCGTTTATGATGGGAACAAACTCGGTAATCGGTGTAAAGCCCGCAAGCGAGTATCAGTTCAGAATATTTGCAACTCCCGTAGGTCCATATTTTAAGGGCGGCGTTCGTCCTTTGACGGTACGCATCTCCGACCTTGATCGCGCCGCACCTCACGGAACGGGACACATCAAGGCAGGACTTAACTACGCTATGAGCCTTTACAATATAGTTGACGCTCACGAGCAGGGCTATGACGAGAACATCTATCTCGATCCCCAGACCCGCACAAAGCTTGAGGAAACAGGCGGCGCTAACATCATCCTCATCAAGGGCAACACACTTGTAACTCCGAAATCCGGCAGTATTCTTCCCTCTATCACACGCCGTTCTCTCCTTTACGTTGCAAAGGAATATCTCGGCATGGAGGTTGAGGAGCGCGAGGTTTACCTCTCCGAGCTCGACACCTTTGAGGAGTGCGGTCTCTGCGGCACAGCGGCAGTTATCTCGCCCGTCGGCAAGATCGTTGACCACGGCAGAGAAATCTGCTTCCCCTCCGGCATGACTGACATGGGAGCAAAGACAAAGAAGCTCTACGAAACACTTACGGGTATTCAAATGGGAACCATTCCCGCACCCGAGGGCTGGATCTGCGAGATTATGTGATTTTAACGTACAAAAGGCGGTGCATAGCACCGCCTTTTTGCCTTCCCTTGCGAGGGAAGGGGGACCACGGAGTGGTGGATGAGTAGTTCATGTTGTCTTACAGAGATTTTCACCTCAATGATTTATTGTATTCTACTCATCCGTCACGGCAAAGCCGTGCCACCTTCCCTCACAAGGGAAGGCTTTTTTCTATTTTCCGGAAGGTAATTGGGAAAAATTCATCAGATATATTTACAAAACGAAAAAAACGTGATATAATAATAGTGCCAAACGAACTTAATAATCGTGCTGATAGGTATATTTTTCTTTAGGGGATAACTATACCCTTTTTACGCATATCATAAACGATATCCATTTGGTAAAAATGCGACTCCCGTTTATGGTGTGCAAATGCCTATCAGCGTATAAGTTCGTTTGGCGACAACTTGGAGTTCGCGT